>JBBQWA010000392.1:0-3920 GCA_038211045.1 Gemmatales bacterium | reverse complement strand
TCAATTGTGAGCGGCGTGGCGTCAGCCCGCCGAGGAAATCTCAACTCGGCGGGCTGAGGGTGCGGCAAAAATTCTGGCGGTTGTCCCACCCACCCGCCGAAACCTTCGGTTTCGACTACCCCCCAGCATCATTCCAATGGGAATTTGAACCCATTTGTGCCCCCGCACCTAGAGCACAAACCCCCACCCAAAGATCGAACGCTTACACCCTATTGGCAACGCTTTAAGGCAGATGCGTCGCTCAAGCCGACTTTTGTGCCCTCAGTTGCGCCCACCTACCCCTCCCCGGGCACAATCGCATCGACTGTCGAGGAATTCGACGGCAAATCATGAAATATCGACAAATTACAAAAGCCACCCGCCCCCACGAAGGGGTGGTCGTCGGTCGAGCGGAGCCAGAACGGCTGGGGGGAGGTGTCAGAAAAATTTGCCAGACCCCCCCAGTACTTTCTTTGGCTTGGGCCTTCGATTTGTGACGCGTTCCAGAGCGATTTCAGAATTCGTCTCGCCTCCTGGGTGACAGATGGAGGGCAATACGATGGCTTTCTCCGGGCCGCCCGGCTAATACTACAAGCTTTCCTTGAATAAAAGTTCGACGCCGATGATTGCGTGCAAACCGGAACTGAATAACACTTCATCAGGAGATTCCTCCATGTCTATCGAACTCACCAGTACGGCGTTCCAACCGGACGCCACCATCCCGAAAAAATACACGGGCGATGGTGCAGATCAGTCCCCGCCGTTGCACTGGTCAGGTATTCCATCCGAGCCAAGAGCATTGCCCTGATCTGCGATGATCCCGACGCTCCCGGTGGCACTTAGATCCATTGGATTCTCTTTAACTTGCTATCGCAAGCTTGTGAATTGGGGGAAGGCGTACCGACGACAGCAATACTCGAAAGCGGTGCCAAGCAGGGGAAGAATGATTTCGGTAATCTCGGCTATGGTGGCCCCGCATCGCCCATAGGCAAACCGCATCGTTACTTTTTCAAGCTATACGCCCTAGCGGTGGCAGTAGACTTGCCTCCCGGCGCAACCAAGGCTTAACTGGAGGAGGCCATGAAGAGTCATATCTTGGCCGAGGGGCAACTCATGGGGACGTACAAACGGTAGCCTGTGTACTTCGACGAAGAGAGTTTGCAGGGGTCTACAGAGATGGCTTCCGCAATTGCGAAGGCCGCCGTCACCGCCAAACCGCCTATGAAAACTGGGGTTAATACGCCAAGGCCAAAGCTACGGCATAAACCAAGGATCATCTTGAATCGCCTTCATACACTGATCTACCGTCTGGCCTTCGAAAAGGGAAAACCACTTGCCGGTGTGCCGCATGTACGAAAGGTTGAGCTTGGCAACGCCGACATACTCAATGCGGGCGAACTTTTCCTCGAAGGTCGGCGAAATGGCATTTGGGCCTGGGCAAGCATAGGTCGAGATGAAGTAGCACGTCGAGCCGATCCATTTGGTCGTGATGTCTGTGATGTAATTGGACCCGCTGCCTTCGGACGGCGGAAGTATGTGCTTCGGCTTGAGAACTTTGTCGATCAGTTCCTTGGCTTTGGTGTCAACTTCATCCTTGACCGTGCCGGGCAAGGAGGACTTGGGCTTCTTTTCAGGGGTGAACGTCCAGGCTTTTCGTTTTGGCATGGGTCTAACTCCTTTGGTATCGCCTTGTTTTCGTGCCAAGTCGCCATGGGTGCGGGCGGCTAAGGATTCATCGAAGGCCACTGGATTATTCTTCCGGTCGCCGGTTCTCCACCGCCGCTTCGTAAACGGCCACTGCCGCCTTCGCCATCAATTGAAACGTATGGCGCGACGGCAGGAGCGGCAGCTTCTTGAGGCCCATCTTCACGATGACCTCGGCGATGGCTTCCTCGATTTTTTCTTCGAGCTTTTGGATAGTTCGGGGGTCCATGTCGCTCATTTCTTCCAAGTGCTTGCTCATCGCCGATTCCTCTCTGAATCCACAAGCGTAGAATAGGCATCAAAGTGCTTGAAGTCTTTGACTATCGGAGGAGGCCAGCCATGTTGCTCCACAAGTTCAAATGGAAACAGGAAGTCATCGAGTCGCAGGAGCCGGTTCTCGTCGATTTCTGGGCCGAGTGGTGCGGGCCATGCCGGACGATGAACCCGGTGCTTGAGTCGTTGGCCAAGGATTACAAAGTCTGCAAAGTGAACGTGGATACGAATCAGCCGCTGGCCTCAGCGTTCTGCATCTCCGCGATCCCTACGTTGCTGATCTTCAAAAATGGGAAGGCTGTGGCACGCCACGCCGGGGTCATGCCAGAGGCGGCATTGCGAGCCGAGATGCAGCGGTTCAGTGGGAAGTAATGGCAAGGCCCATCCCCGCCAGTGCTTCATTCAACATGTCCATCCGTGCCAGCCCCGACCGCAGGAATCTACACGGATAAGGCCAGTCGCATAGACGCTACCCCGCCAACTTCTCAATCATTTCGATGTACCTCTCGGGTAACCCATGCTGCCGTGCCCCAGAGACGATCTTGACCAAGTATTCTCTACTCGGCTTCCCCGGTTCGCCAACGAAGGATTCACCGGTGATGTAGGCGGTCGCTTCGATCTGTTCCCCAGAGTCGTTTTCCACGGTGACGGGAATTCGCCGGTAGCAACCGTCCGCAACGCCCTCGAATTCGTCCATTTTGAGGAGGGCTTCAGTGTCACAGAGATAGACCACGCCCCACACTTCGGAAGTAAGGTCGGGAACGATGTTGGCGTAAATATCCCCGTTTTCGTCACGATTGTTGAACGTGAAGCAATACCCTTGCAGCCGGGAGCGAATCGCTTGGCGAATTCGGCCCGTGCGTGCCTGCATTTGGGCAACGAGTAGGTTGCTCCCGTAGGCAAAATACCATTGATCTCTGGGCATTTGGTGGTTCCGAAAGACGGATTCCTTGGCGACTCCAGCGTCATGCCGATGATATGGGCCGATCTCGCCATTTACTTCCCGATTGCAACATCCATACGAGTATCATTGTTGTTCTCGACCTGAGTAAAACGTCGGGAACACCAGATTTTCTTCGATGGAAACGGGGATACGCGAGATGAAGCTCAATCTGCCATCCGTGCAATCGAGCGACGGGCATACCTGTTCTCGTGACAGCAGAACCCACGTTGCGGACGATGGCCTCGATCAAACCCGCCGATGAAGGGCCACCGGCACGTATTCTACTCTACAACCCGAAGTTTGCAGACGTGGTGGATTGGTGGATTACCTGATCGCACTCCAATGCGGGTTCCCCTACCGAGGGGACGAAAGTCGGTACAAACAGTAATCCATTAGTGGAAAACCAAGGCGAGTCGGAACGCGATTGGGGAAAGAGATGCTCAAACTTGCCGACCTCAAACCCGGACTCGTCCTCGTCGGCCTGGAACCGGATCGCGTCTGCAAGATCATTCAAGTCACGCCGTACGGCGATAACGCCGTGCAGGTCTTCTACAAGTTGCCCGATGGGAGTTTCAAAGAGCGGCTCCTAGGCACCGCCGACGAAGCGGCCATCTCCGTCGCCACGGTCGAACGTCCCTGGGCCTTCGACGGCGACGCGGCCGCGTTCCAACTCGCCTGCGAAGCCAAGCGAATCGACCTTGCGTTCCTCTTCGACCCAATGATGGCCGTTCACACCTCAAACGTCGATCCGCTGCCGCACCAGATCACCGCCGTTTACGAGTTCGCGGCGGATATTTCCGCTGTGCATTCGGGGAAGGCGCCGCACGAATACCAGGACGCCGCCGCGTTCTTCGAGCGGACGTACATCACCGAGGGGATGCGCCTGCTACTCACGCAAGTCGCCCAGCGGCTCAGCGGCCAAGGTGGCGAACCGGTCATCCAACTTCAGACGGCGTTCGGCGGCGGCAAGACGCACACGATGCTGGCTGTGCTGCACTTGGCGAGCCGCAAGTGTGCCTTG
>JBBQWA010000391.1:0-3934 GCA_038211045.1 Gemmatales bacterium | reverse complement strand
CCGGAATCGAGGGCGAGTTGGCCCAAGCCCTCGGCGCAGGCTTGCATATCCTTTTGGCCCGCCATGTAATTCAGCAAGCCGTCGTCGTCGACCACGCCGGTGAGGCCGTCGCTGCAGAGGAGGAAGCGGTCGCCGTGTTGGAGTTGAACGAGTTGCACATCGGGGCCTTCGCCCACTTCCTTGCTGCCGAGGTATTTCCAGAGCACGTTCTTGAAGCGGTGATCCTTGGCTTCCGCCGCCGAGATGGTATTGGCTTCGACCAGAGCTTGGGCGAGCGAGTGATCGACCGTGAGTTGCGTAATCTTGCCACCGCGGGTCATGTACCCCCGGCTATCGCCGACGCCGGCCACGTAGAGTTCGCCCCCTTTACGCCACACCGCGAGCACCACCGTGGTGCCCATGTTCCGCATTTCTTTATCGAGGGCACCCATCGACATGATTTCTTCGTTGGCCTGCACGATGGCCCGGCGGATGGCATTCTTCACGCCTTCGGCATTGATGTTCGAGGTCAGGCTCTTCCGCAACTCGCGGGGAATGACTTCGATGGCCTTGCGGCTGGCGATTTCCCCGGCGGCTTGCCCGCCCATCCCATCCGCCACCACGGTGACCGTGAGATCGGGGAATTGCTTCACTTCGATGGAATCTTCGTTGTTTTCGCGGTAGTTGCCCAGGAGGCTGCACTTGCCGATGTTGAGCGTCAGGGCCATGGGAGTTCTCGTTTCGTACTCGGCGATGCGGCGGAACACGCGTCCGCAGGATCGGGGAACTTCAATGAAGGAAGCCTAATTAGCTTACAACGATAGTGCGCCGCGTGCAACTCGCGTTGGCGTTGGCCGATTTCGCGGGGAAAACTCGCCTGCGGAATCCGTAAATTGGTCACATGCCGAACTCCAGTATCTCGCCGCGGATCGCTTTGGTTCACGATTGGCTCACCGGGATGCGGGGCGGGGAGAAATGCCTCGAACCGGCTTGCGAGCGTTACCCCGATGCGAAACTGTTTACGCTCCTGCATCAACCGGGTCGAGTTTCACTGCCGATCGAACGGTTGAACCCGCATGCCAGCGTGCTGAACCGCTTCCCCGGTTGGCCCAAGTATTACCGCTATTTGCTGCCGCTGATGCCGATGGCCGCCCGCTGGCCGATCCCCGTCGATACCGAACTGGTGCTCAGCTTCAGCCACTGCGTGGCCAAGGCTGCGCTTCCTCCGCCCGGCACGCCGCACATCTGCTATTGTTTCACGCCGATGCGCTACGCTTGGCACATGCGCGATTCCTACTTCCGGAGAGGTCACTTCGGCAGGGCCAAAGCCGCCGCACTCGATCTTTTTTTGAAGCGGTTGCGGAACTGGGATCGTTCGACAAGCAACCGAGTGACGCACTTCGTAGCCATCAGCAATACGATCCGGGAACGCATCCGCGAATGTTACGGCCGCGAGAGCGTGGTGATCTACCCGCCGGTCGATACCGATTTCTACACGCTTGCGGAGGTGCCGCGGGAAGAGTACTACTTGGTGATCTCGGCCCTCGCCCCGTACAAACGGTTCGATCTCGCCGTGGAGGCCTGCACCCGACTCGGGCGGAAACTCGTGGTGATCGGCACCGGGCAGGAAGCGGCGAAGTTGAAGGCCAAGGCCGGGCCGACCGTGGAGTTCCTCGGCTGGCAATCGGACGACGCCATTCGCCAACATTTGCGAACGTGTGCCGCGGTGCTGTTCCCGGCGGAAGAAGACTTCGGCATCGTGCCGGTGGAAGCCCAAGCGTGCGGTGCCCCGGTAATCGCCTTCGGCAAAGGCGGCGCCGCGGAAACCATCCGCGGATTGGGCGAAGCGACCGACCCTACAGGCTTGTTCTTCCGGGAGCAAACGGTGGAAGCGGTGGTCGATGCGATCCAACGGTTCGAACGCGAACGCAGCGGGTTTGATCCGGCAGCAGGCCGCAGGAATGCCGAGCCGTTTGGGAAGGCCCGTTACGAAGCCGAGTTGTTCGGATACGTGGTGAAAGTGTTGAACGAGAATCGCAAGGGCATTTGAAGATTCAAATCCCAGCTCCGGCCATCGCGGGAACCGCTTCGTCCGATTCCAACAAGCCGTCGCGGATCTTCACCAAGCGCGTGCCGTACTTCGCCGCGTTCAGATCGTGCGTGACCATCACCACGCAACGCTTGCCCTTCTCCGGAAGCGCGGCGAGCAGTTTCAAAATCTCCGTGCTCGCGGCACTATCGAGGTTCCCCGTCGGTTCGTCGCAGAGCACCGCTTCCGGATCGCTGATGAGCGCCCGAGCCACGGCCACCCGCTGCATCTCCCCGCCGGACAATTCCTCCGGGAAGTGATCGCCGCGGTGGGAAAGGCCCACTTTTTCGAGATTCGCGTTCGCCCGCAGCATCGCCTCGCGCCGGTTCGTGCCATCGAGCAACAACGGCAACGCGACATTCTCGGCGGCGGTGAGCGTGGGCAACAAGTTGAAGGCTTGGAAGACGAAGCCGATGCGGGTGCGGCGCAGCAACGAACGTTCGCGGTCGGACATCGCCGCGAGATCGCGCCCGGCGAATCGGGCGGCACCGGTACTGGGGGTATCGAGTGCGCCGAGCAAGTGCATCAGCGTACTCTTGCCGGAACCAGAGGGGCCCATGATGCTCACGAACTCGCCGGACTCGATGGCGAGGGACACCCCGCGCACGGCGTTCACCGTTCGGCGGCCGGCATCGTAGGTCTTGGTGGCGTTGGTGAGTTCGATCATGATGGCAGGACGTTCCGTGTCGAGAGTGCGTTCGTTCGCAAAATTCAATTGTAAGGTACACGCCGAGGGAATGGACATGCCTAAACTATTCAAGGGGAATGGCCGGAGCGGGCGGCGGGGCGGATCGGCGAAAGCGAAACATTGAGATAAGCTCAAAGGGAGAACGGAATATGACCGAAGCCGACTTCCGACCATTACTCGATGCCGTGCCGTTCGAGACTTTCACGGTGCACATGAACGGGAAACACAAGCACGAAGTGAGCCGGCCCGAATTCGTCAGCTTCTCCTCGGAGGGGGGTCGTATGTACATCCATCGCCCCGACGGGCAGTTGCATAGTGTCTTGGCACTTGAGCATGTCGCGGACATTGAGTACATCTCCACGCCGATCATCCGAGGCCCGGCATGACGGACGAGCATTGAACCGTTCGATTTCATCCAACCGACCCTAAAAAGAGATCATGAACAACACTCAATCGACCGGACTGATCTTCGAAATCTCCAAGACGGGGCGTCGCTGCCATCGCTTGCCGAAGTGCGACGTGCCCGAGCGGCCCGCCACCGAGTTGCTTCCCGCGAAGCATTTGGTGAAGTCGCCCCCGCCCCTGCCGGAACTCGGGGAGATCGACCTGATCCGCCACTTCACGAATCTCTCCGCGAGGAACATGAGCATCGATACCAACTTCTACCCGTTGGGTTCGTGTACCATGAAGTACAACCCCAAGCGGCACGAGCGCATCGCCGGGTTCCCCGGCTTCGCCAACCTGCACCCGTTGCAAGACGACGACACCGTGCAGGGCATGCTCGAACTCCTTTACGAGATGCAGCATTACCTCGCCGAAATCTCCGGGCTACCCGCCGTGAGCCTGCAACCGGCCGCCGGGGCCCAGGGTGAACTCACGGCGTTGTACGTCGCCCACGCCTACTTCAAGGCCAAGGGGGAAGGCCATCGCACCAAGGTGTTGGTGCCCGACTCCGCCCACGGCACCAACCCCGCCTCCGCGGCCCTCGCCGGGTTCGACACGATCACCGTGAAGAGCGGGGCCAACGGCCTCGTCGATCTCAATGATTTGAAATCGAAGCTCGGCCCGGATACCGCCGTGTTTATGATCACCAACCCGAACACGCTGGGCCTGTTTGAAACGCAGATCAAAACGATCACCGACTTGCTGCACGCGATTGGTGCATTGGTTTACCTCGA
>JBBQWA010000390.1:0-3943 GCA_038211045.1 Gemmatales bacterium | reverse complement strand
GAGCCGGAAGCGTCAGCGACGATTGTTTGTCGTCGCTGGCACGGTTGTTCCGAGCCGGAAGCGTCAGCGACGATTGTTTGTCGTCGCTGGCGCTTCCGGCTCGGAAGATCATTCCAGTTCCGCTTGCAACTCCCGCACGGTCACGGCCATCTTCGCATCGTCGCGGATCGTTTCTTCCATCTTCCGCAGGGCGTGCATTACGGTCGTGTGATCGCGGCCGCCGAAGTGGGCACCGATCCGCGTCAGCGGCACCTTCGCCAACAACCGGGAAAGGTACATCGCCACGTGGCGCGGCACCATCACCTCGCGTTGCCGACCGCTGCCCAACATATCGCGGGGCCGTACGCCAAAGGCGTTCGATACCCGATTCACGATCCGTTCCATCGGCGAGGAATCGCTCACCGGGGCGGCGGTTTCCTTCAGCCGGTTCATCACGGTATTGGCCGCGAGGGGAACGCCCGTCTTGGGCAGGCTGCGGAGTTGTTCGATGGCACCGAGGATCGCCCGGGCACCTCCGGGGGAATGTTCGGCGATCCAATCGCGGGCGTCGTCGTCCAAGGCGATGCCGCGAATTCTGGCGAACTCCTCGGCGAGAATCTTGCGGCTGGCGAGGCCGGGGAGATTGAGCCGCACGACCAAACCGGCCGCGAGCCGGCTGGTGAGCCGACGGGGGAGTTCGTTCAACCGGGCCGGCCCGAGCGAGGAAGTGAGAATTGTCGGCCGGGAGCGGGCCGCGCGGTAATCCAATACACGGCAGAGCGTATTGACGTATTTTTCGGGGAGGTGCTGCAAGTCTTCGATGGCGAGCAGATCGCAGAGGAGCATTTCGGCGAAGTCGTCCGGGCCTTCGGATTCTTCATCGGAGCCGCGGCGGGGAAGTTCGCTGGCGGGGATGCATCGGGCGGTTCGGCCGGTATCGGTTTCGATGATCCGGTGAATGAGGGCAACGACCAAAGCCGATTTCCCGGTACCGGGCGGGCCGTGGAAGAAGAGGGGGCCGGCGATGCTATTCTTGCCCGGCTTTCGGCGGGCCATGGTTCGTACCACGCGCCGTGCGGCCCGCACTGCCGACCGATTTTCGGACAATACGATGAAGCCGCCCCAGTTCTGGGGCGTTCCTAGAGTCTCCGTAGTTAGCGCAGAGGCGACCATGCCCCCAGCCTACCCGACTAGAACACTCGTGCTCAAAACCCCCGGAACTATGCAGAATATTCATCTTGCCAAAGCTAGCGCCATCGCTACGAACGGCACAATCGGAAGGGTTCCCGGGGATTGTGCAGAGTGAATTGGCATTCAAATACTGTTCACAGTGTGATATCGGATGATTTCCCAATCCAGTGGAGCACGTCATGCCCCTCCTTCTACTATTGCTCCCGACCTTTGTTTTTAACCATGTTGAGGCAGCCAAGGTCTTCGCGCCGTGGGTGGGAGTGATTATCATCGAAGGGAATAAGTACACGGAGGATCGAGTGATCCTCAACGAATTGAGAAGCGCCGGCTTGGAGGTCGGCAAGCAACTCACGGAGGCGAAATTGAGGATGGCCGCGGAGAACATCAATCGGCGAGGCATCTTCGACGCGGACGAACCTGCTCAGGTGTTCGTTCTGGAGAGTGTCAGCAGCGCCAAGCACATCGTCGTGCGGGTCAAGGAGACACGAACGGGGACATTTCGATCCGGGCCTGGTGTCTGCGAGTATCGGCCCGCAAAACCAATTCCCGACGCCTACCGCAAGCTCACCAACTATTGGAACATATACGAGATCGGGAGCTACGCACCGGCGTGTGCTACGATCTTCGGTGATTGATTCCAACGACAATGTGTGAGCCGCGAAGCGGCGGTGGAATTTAGCCGGGGGTGAACGAGCGCAGCGAGCGAACCCCCCGGTACGATCGCAAATGGAAATGAGTTCCGAAGGAACGACGGAGCCGAAACATGGCGGGTACATTCGCCCAACTCCACTTCCACATCATTTTCAGCACCAAGGATCGCACCCAGACCATCGATGCCACATGGCGGCAACGCCTTTGGCAATACCTCGGCGGGATCGTTTCTGGCGAGGGCGGAACCCCGATTCAAATCGGCGGCACTGCCGATCACGTCCATTTACTCGTGACCCTTCGGCCCAAACATCATCTCCCGGACATCGTTCAAAAGTTGAAGTCGAACTCCTCGGGTTGGGTTCATCATACGTTTCCAAATTCGGGGATGTGGTGGCAGAACGGTTACGGCGCGTTCACAGTAAGCCATTCGGGTTTGCGCATCGTTCAACAATACATATTGGATCAAGAGAAGCACCACGCGAAGATGTCGTTCCAAGATGAATTTCGAACGTTTCTCGGGAAGCACGGCATTGCGTATGAGGAACGCTATTTGTGGGGTTGACCCGTCGTTCCTTCGGAACTCGCATCCTTATGCAATCGTACCGGGGGTTCGCTCGCTTCGCTCGTTCACCCCCGGCTAAATTCCACCGCCGCTTCGCGGCTGAAACTGGACGTACCGTCAGGGCCATTTTGAATCCTCACACGGTAGGCACGCTTGACGCAAATGTTCGCAACGAAGTATCATAATGGTATGGATACGATCCTCTATTCCCCCGGCATCGCGGGCTGGCCCGATATCGCCTCCGATCCGGATGTGGTGTTCGGTGAACCGTGTATTGCCGGAACCAACATCACGGTGAACTTGTTGCTCCACCGTCTCGCTGCGGGCGACACGGCCGAGGTGCTGCACGATGCTTATCCCCGGATGCCAGCCGGCAGTATTCCGGCTGCGCAAGCATATGCGAAAGAAGTGGCCGAAGGCCGCTTGCCCGAGGCGTGGGCGCCGATCATGGGCGACCCGATTCCGTGGCAACACCATGTTTATGCCGGTTGGACCAGGGAAGAAATCGACGAATTCTTCGAGGAGATCCGCGAAGCGCGGAAGCCATTGGCTTCCCAGGGTCGGCCATGACACCTGCACTCCTCGACTCCGATACTCTCTCGGAATATCTGAAGTTCATGAATCCTAAAGTGATCAAACACGCCAAGGATTACACTCGAATGGTCGGCCCTTTAACGTTCTCCGTGGCGACCCGGTTTGAAATCCTACGCGGCCACAAACGTCGCAAGGCGACAACCAAGATCGCCGAGTTCGAAGCGTTCTGCACATCCACACAGATCGTTCCTACGACCGACGACGTTTGGGACTTGGCCGCGGAACTGTGGGCCTTGGGCCGTTCGCGGGGCTTCTCGCATACCGACACCGATCTCGTGATCGCGGCGACCGCCCGGATTCACAATCGCATTTTGGTCACGGGCAATACCAACCATTTCTCGTGGATCCCCGGGCTGATTCTCGCCGATTGGCGTCAACCGTAATCGTTACCCCATCGCTTTCACCACTCCCGCGACCCTTCCCGCCGCTTCCGCGATTTCCTCTTTCGATTGCGTCGGGCTGAAGCTGAAACGCATCGCCGATTGCAGAACTTCTTCCGGCACGTTCATCGCTTGCAATACCGGCGACGGCAAGAGCGAACCGCTCGAACAGGCCGAACCGGTGCTGCACGCGATCCCCGCCAAATCGAGGGCCATGAGTAGCAGCTCCGCGCGGCAGCCCGGAAAGGAAAGATTCAACGTGCTCGGCAGGCCATCCGCATCGCCGGGTGCCGGGCCATTCAATACGAACATACAACCCTGCTTGCGCAACTCGGCGAGGAACCGCACTCGCAATGCGTGGCCGTGTCGGGCGTTCGCCTCCATATTCCGCACGGCGTGATCGAGGGCCGTGGCCAAGCCGACCGCGAGCATCACCGATTCGGTACCGGGGCGTTGGCCGCGTTGTTGATGGCCGCCGAAAGCCTGCGGTTTCAACTTCGTGCCGTCCTTCATCAGCAGCAGCCCGATGCCCACGGGGCCGCCGAATTTGTGGGCCGAGGCGGTGAGCGTGGTGCAACCAAGATCG
>JBBQWA010000389.1:0-3949 GCA_038211045.1 Gemmatales bacterium | reverse complement strand
ACGGAGCTCTTTCTCCCGTTCCTGCTCCTTCGGGGTTCGGCCTTCGAGCTTCGGCATCACCATCCCGGCAGGCTTCACTTTGTCCAAGCTCGCGAACAGATCCGGCAGGTGGCGGAGATTCGGTTCGCCGAACTGCGGCATCCGCGTCGCCATGTAGTGCCGCACGCCGTCGCCATCGAACAGCACTTTCTTCATCGTGACCTTCGTGAGCTTGGCCCCGACGAGCGTGAGCGGCGGCGGGATGCGGCCCTCATCGCCCAACTCCTTTTCGGTGGACTTAAAGTACGGATCGGTTTCTTCCATCACGCCGCCGAGCTTGCCCCGCGCGTGACACCCGATGCAGTTGAACGCGGTCAACGTTATCGCCAGTCGGGTCGTGTCCGAGATCGGTTCGGCCTTCTTGGCGAGGGCCGCGCGAATCGCCTTCGATTGGCCTTCACTCAAATTGAACTGCGGGCTTTTCTCCGGTTTGCCGGACATGCACCCGCGTGTGAAGTCCGCAGTTTCGAGGGCAACAATCGGCTTCGCAGCGGGAATGTCGCCGAGTTTGTGGCAAGCCGCGCAGTTCAACCGTTGGAAGTGCTCTTTCCCTTGTGCTGCCAGTTTTTCATCGGGTTTGAACGCTACCGGCTTTGCATCCGTCGCGCCGAGGAGGTAACTGGCGACCTGTTTGGCCTCGACCGTGGTCAGTTTCATGTCCGGCATTCGGCCCGACGGCCGAACACGTGTCGGCTGGTGCAGGAACTCGGCGAGCGGAGCGAGAGCGTACTTCACGGGAACGTACCCCAACTCCAAGGCCCCTTCTCGGGGAATCTCCTTGCCTTTCTCGTCCCGCGGCGCGTGACACGAAACGCACCCGACGGAGTGGAACAACTCCTTGCCAGCGACGGCATCTTTTGCGTCGCCCGGTTGATGTTCGAACTTGCGGGGCGATTGAGATACGAGGAAGTGAGTGAGGGCTTCGGCGATCGACTTCCGGCTTTCGGCAGTCTCGCCGGCGAGCAGATCCGGCATGGTCGAACCGGGGTGCGCTGTCGCCGGCGAGGAGATGAAGCGTTGCAGGTATTCCGGGGCCACCCGGGAACCGACCTCGGATAGGTCGGGCGCCAATCGATCCAACGGAGCGGCAGTCGTTCCGCCGTGGCAGGCGGCGCACTTCAACTCGCCGATCAACAGGTGCCCGACTTCCAACTCGCTGAGCGGGTGATTGTTCGCCAAACCGGGAATGACCGGAGCGGCGAGCGCCGACGATGCCACGAGGAAGACAGCAAGCCAACTCTGCAGGATGACGCCGAACCTTTTCACGAGCAGTTCCTCGCACCCTTTTTTCGTCAACCATCTTTCCGAGTAGCAGTAATGATAGGGAACCGCCAACCTCGAATGCCGTCGGAGCATCACATTGCTTCCGAAGGTCTGACGGCATCACCGTGGGCCGGGCGGAAGATGCTCGATCAAGTACCGCGTCATGAGCATCCGGAGATGCACCGCGGTGCCCTTGCCCTCGCGCAAGCCGTGGTCGCGGTTCGGGTAGGCCATGTATTCGAACCGCTTGCCGAGTTCGATGAGTCGATCCACGAGGCTCTCGGTGATTTGAAGGTGTGTATTCGTTTCGCCGGTACCGTGTACGATCAACAAATCCCCGCGCAACCCCTCCGCGAAATTGATCGCGGCCGCCTTCTTGTAGCCCTCCGGGTTGACCTCGGGCGTACGCATGAAGATTTCTTGGAACCATGCGTTGTAGAGTTCGGGCCGCGGTTTCGGTGCCACCGCAATGCCGAGGTGAAAGACATCCGGCTTGCGGAACAACGCGTTCAAAGTGTTTGAACCGCCGCCGCTCCAACCCCAAGTGCCCACGCGCGACAAATCGACATACGATCGCATGCGGCCCAACTCCTTGACTCCGGCCGCTTGTTCCTCGGTCGATAAGGGGCCGAGGCATCCGTACACGGCTCTGCGCCAGGCGGCACCCTTTGGTGCCGGCGTGCCGCGATTGTCGATGGAGACAACGAGGTAGCCGAGATCCGCGATCATTCGGTGGAACATCGTGTGGTTCTGCCCACCGGCCCAATCGTCGAGCACCGTCTGGCCGTGGGGTTCACCGTAGACGAACACGAAAACCGGGTATTTCTTTTTCTCATCGAAGTCCCGCGGCTTGATCATCCACGCGTCCATCACCACATCTTTCCCGATGTCCAGTTTCAAGAACTCGGTCGGCCGGGGGATCAACGGAGCGGCGCGTTTGCGGCACTCTTCATTCGACTCCAAAATTCGCATCGAGCGATGGTCGGAGAGTCGTACCAAGTCGATGACCGGTGGCTTGTCGAAGGTGGAGTAGGTGTGGAACGCCCACTTCCGATCCGGTGAGTATTCGTAGCTGTGCGTTCCGGGCTGATCCATCGGTGTCACCCGCTCGGGATCGCCCTTACCATCCAGTCGGATGCGATACAGGTAGCGCTGGGTCGCGTTTTTTGGCGATGCGAGATAGTAAAACCAGCCGCCTTGTTCATCGACCGGCCCGCGGGCAATGATGTCGGACTTGTCTTTCGTCAGAAGCGTCCGTTGTTTGCCATCCCGCGAAATCACGAAGGCTTGCCGCCAGCCGTCTCGCTCGCTGAGCAGGACGAATTCCTTGCCCCCGCGAATCCACTCCAGCCCCGCATTGGATGCGTTGCTCGCGTCGACCCACGCGGGATCGGTTTCCTCGTAAGCGGTTGTGATTTCTCCGGTCTCGACGTTCGCGAGCAAGAACTTGCGATTGTCTCGAAATCGGCTGAGCATTTCGATAAGGAGTTCCTTCGAGTTCCCGGCCCAACTGACATTGCCGATGTAAAATGTGCCCGGATCGGCTGGGAGTTTCACCCACTGTGTGGCCCCGCCCTCGTGATCGACCACTCCCACTCGGAGTGTCGGTATCGGCGTGCCGATTCGAGCGAAGCGTTCGAGTGTGACCTCGGGGTACGTCGGGTCGCCGGGGTGTACCACGGGCCGAAGGCGAACCTTCGAGGAATCGGATTGGATATACGCAATCCGGCGGCCATCGGGGCTCCAGTTCATGTCGCTGCCGTTGTTCAGTTCGCTGCGATCTTTGTCCGTGGTCAACGCCGTGATGCGTCCACTGGCAATATCGAGCACGGAAAGATTCCGGCCACGACGAAAGAGAATTCGATCCGATTGTGGAGAAAACGCGTTCGCCGCCGAGAGCGGTGGCAACTGTTCGGGTAGTTTTTTGAGTTCGCCCGATTTCGTGTCGAAGAGCCAGTTTCCGGTTCGCGTTTGCAGGTAGAACGTGTTGGCGACGGGCGTCTGGAAGTACTGTTGAACCACCAATCGATCCGGCGTGCCGGGCACGGCGAGTTGATCCCCGCCTATGAGTACCGATCGTTTCCCGTTCTCCGCGTCGTACTTGACAACTTCCGGTTCGGCGCCGGGTTTGGAAGGCTCCAGCATCGAGTAGCCGGAACTATCCGCGAGCCATTTACCAGGAAATGTCGCCGGTGCGAAGTCCCGTTTCTCGTAGATGGATTTCAACCGCAGCTCGGCATCGGCTAACACTTTCTCACGGGCTGTTCGATCTTCGGCGTAAGCCATGTTGGCAACCACAAACCAGAGCACCATGAACGCGGGGAATCGCCTCATTATTCGTTCCTCTCCTGTATCCGAGTTGATCGCCATGTGGAACACGCCGCCGGCAACAATGCTTACGATACCCCTCGCCGGATCGCAGTCAACTTTGTTCCTGCACACAGATCGTGGGGTTTCGATGACCTCCCCAGCATCATTCCAATGGGAATTTGAACCCATTTGTGCCTCCGCGCCCAGAGCACAAACCCCCATCCATAGATCGAACGCTTCCACCCTATTGGCAATGCTTTAAGGCAGCAGCGTCGCTCAAGCCGACTTTTGTGCCCTCAGTTCCGCCCACCTACCCCTCCCCAGGCACAATCGCATC
>JBBQWA010000388.1:0-3964 GCA_038211045.1 Gemmatales bacterium | reverse complement strand
AAAACTAAAGCCGAGAACGCCGGCCCGAACACGACGTTCCAACGGGACACCACCGACGAAGAATCGCTGAAGCCCAAACGCATCACGAACTTCATGGGTTACAATGCCGGGGCCACCGGCTCCAGCTTCGGTAACCCCTTCCGTATCTCGGAAACTTCGGACGACAACGATCACTGGGTCGGCGATTTGATGGTGGAATGCACGGCCAACATCGAAAGCGCGGAAACTACTGTGTCGCTCGATCTGGCCCGCGGTGCGAACCGCTACCAAGCCGAGTTCACCGGTGGCAAAGTGAAGTTGCTCCGCACCGGCCCCGGTGGCAAAGTTCTCGCCGAGCGCCCCGCCCCGCTGACCGTCGGCAAGGCGACCGATCTCCGCTTCGCCAACGTCGATTGCCGATTGCGGGTCTGGGTGAACGGCCAAAGGATCGACTTCGGCACCGAAGCCGATTACCCCTACGAAACCTTGGCGGAGGGCGATGTCGCCGATCAGTGGAATGAAGGGTACACGATGAAGAACGACATCCTCGAACCGGTGTCGATCCGCGTGCAGGGCGGGGCGGAACTCTCCAAACTCGCGATCTGGCGGGATAGCTTTTACACGGGCGTCGTGCCGGGCCAAACGCGCACCGATTTCCTGTACGTGCCCGTGGGGCACTACATGTGCTTCGGCGACAACAGTTCGCAGAGCAGCGACAGCCGGAGTTGGGGAACGGTTCCGGAACGGCTGATGCTCGGCCGGGCCGTGTTTACGTTCTTCCCTTTCAACCGCTTCGGGTTCATCCGGTGACCAACCCTCTTTCCGGCGAAACGCAAATCCGGGTGCGCTACGCGGAAACCGACCGCATGGGACTGCTGCACCATGCCAACTACCTGATCTACTTCGAGCAGGCCCGCACCGAACTCCTCCGCACCCTCGGCACCAACTACCGGGATATGGAAGACCAAGGCTTCTACCTCGTGATCGTGAAGGTGGAAGTGAAGTACAAGAAACCCGCACACTACGACGATATGTTAACGATTCGTACTACTGTAGTGCGCACGACGCCGGTACGGCTGGAACACAAGTACGAAGTGTTCACCCCGGACGGCGGGCTGTGCTGCGAAGGCGCGACGACTCTCGCGTGCGTCGATACCGAAGGAAAGATTCAAGCGATGCCCGAATGGTTGAGCGGAGCTCGCTGAATTTCCCCCTCTCACACGAGGGGGAGAGGGGAATTGACGATCCGCAGTTCGCCGGATCATCGCGGTCACCGGGATACTCGCGTTTGCGTATCGGGGAATTGCGAACTAGACTCTCGCATCGGTACTCGCACTGCGATTTCACGCCTGCGAGAATCTTGAGGTTTCCCCAATGCGGCTGTTCGGAACGCCCGCGAAATCGCGAGTCGAAGATAAACCAGTCGAGTTGACGCTCGTCACCCCCAAACCGCGCGCCTTGGAAGGCCCGTTGGGGGAAGTGTACTTGAAGCGGTATAAACTCCTGCGTTTCCTCGGCGAGGGAAGCAACGCCCAAGTGTACTTGGCTACCGATCTCACCGATCCCAATCGCAAAGTCTGTGTTAAGCGGATCAAAGAAAGCGCGACGCAATCTCCGAAGTTCGATCAATTCTTCCAAGCGGAAGTGCGATCGATGTCGCGCTTCTGTCATCCGTATTGCGTCCGCTTGCTCGATGCCTCGCTTACCGATCCGCTCGGCCCGGCGCTAGTGATGGAATACATCGAAGGCATCACGCTCGAAACCTTGTTCAACGCCGGCGGCAAAATCCAATACGAGCGCTTAGCGAAGCTCATCGGGCCGCTCGGCCACGGCCTCTACGCCGCGCAGAAGGCCGGGATCGCCCACCGCGATTTGAAACCGGCCAACCTCATGGTCGTTGATCCCGGAACCGATGCGGAGAGCCTGAAAATCATGGATTTCGGCTTCGCCGGGTTCACCGCCAAGCCGCACATTCAGCTCGTCGAACTCACCGGGGAAGGGGGCATACACGCCTGCGGAACCCCGGCGTACGTCAGCCCCGAAATGATCCGCGGGGATAGCACCGATGCCCGCGCCGATATCTACAGCGTCGGCGTGATCCTTTACGAAATGCTCACGGGCCGATTGCCATTCGATTACAACGATCAAACGAAATTGTTGAACGCCCACGTGCGGGAAACCCCTCCGAAGTTCTCCAAGCTCGGTATCACGAAAATTCCCTCTACGGTCGAACAAGTGATTCAACAGGCGCTCTCGAAGTTCCCGAGCGAACGCCAACCCAACATGAAGGAACTGGTCGATCAGTATTCCAAAGCCATCGGTTGGGATGTGTGGGCCGCATCGGCTCCGCTCGGGGAGTCGCTGCCCGCCGAGGATTCAGAATCGCTGAGTTCGATCCGTAAAGGTGTTCCGGATAGCATTTGCGAAGGGATCGATGAGCGCTTTGTGCTTTCGGATAAGTTTGAAGCGTGCCTGCCGGAAAAGCTCGCCGCGATCAAGTTGAAGGGCTTCGTGGATGAAATCCACGGGACGGTAGTGGAGAGCGAGCCGGGGATCATTCGCTTGCGGGTCGAAATGCCGAACGGCCAAAAGGAACCGAGCCAGCGCAGCGCCGTATTCGCGTTCCTCTCGGGAACACGGCGGTTTCCGCTCCCTGGGAGAGAACCGATCGAAATTCAACTTAGGATGGACAAACTCGATGCCAATCGCGTGGCGGTGCTCGTGGCTTTTCGACCGCTAAAAATCATGATGCCGACAGACCCCGGCCTGTGGGGCGAACGCTGCGAACAGTATTATTCTTTACTCCGCAAGTTCGTGATGCCCGAAGGTTGACACTAACTCTCTCTCTCTTCAATTCCACTTCCAAAAATTTGGCACCGAATCGTGAATTTGAGGGTGCCCCCGAGGGATTTCGCCCACGAGTCTAATTGCACATTCGCCCCCGTCATTCCCGCGCAGGCAGGAATCCAGTTTTCACTCTGGGAACAATGCCTTCTGGATTCCCGCCGGCGCGGGAATGACGGGGATTGGGTGTTCCGGAATGCCGAAATCGAAAGGCGCAAAGGCGCACCCGAAATTGAACTGGCGTAGGCGCGGCGGAATCTGGGCGATATACGCGGGGCGTTATCCCTAGAGAACCGAGGTTCCCGCCATGACTCTGACACGATGGAAATTGCTCTCCGGCACGTTCGGGCTGGCCGTGTGCGGCCTCGCGGCTTTGGCCGAACCGGCCTGCCAGAAATCGAAACAAACCACCGATGTGGTCGCGCAATCCAACTGCGCCGTGCCCCCGCCGGCTCCGCTTTCTATCCCGTTGCCGATGCCTTCGCCGTTGCCGGAAGTCGCCGCCTTAGTGCCGATGGTGATCCCGATGCCGTTACCGGTGGAAGCCGCACCCGCACCGCGCTTGGCCGTGACGGTACCCTCCGAAGCACCGCCCGTGACGATGGCGCTGCCGGTGATCGATGTTCCGGTCGCAGCGGTAGCGAAAACTGTTTCCCCGGCCGCCCTCGCCCAATTCGTGAACGATGCCGCAAAATCCGGGGAGGTGTTAGCCCAACCGATGCCCGCGATCACGCTGCCGCAAGTTGTCACGCTGCCAGCCGTGGTACCCGTGTTGAAAACCGCTCCTTCCGTGCAAACGATGGGCTACACTGCTCCCGGTCTCACCGCCGAAAAGAAGTTCAAGGTTCTTTTGCAATTCGGCGATACCCTGCCGAAGTTTGAAATCCGCGATGGCGAAGAAACGCTATTGAAGGTCGTGGCCGATAAGGTCGATGTGAAATCCCCAGCCGAACGCAGCGAATTGTGGGCCACGCTGAAAGCGACCGGCCAAGTGAAATTCGTCACTCCTGGCGGTGAAGGCGTGTGCGACGAACTGAGCGTGATGCCAGGTTCGGGGGAAGTGGTCGCCTCGGGTTCGGTGAAATTCACCACGAGCTGGGGCAAGGTAGAAACCGCCGTGACCTCCGAACGAATGACTTTC
>JBBQWA010000387.1:0-3969 GCA_038211045.1 Gemmatales bacterium | reverse complement strand
CCCAGCATGAAATGACTGCAGCCTGTTTCATCTCGGCATCGGCGGAAGTCGTGCATATTCCATATGTCGCCATTCGCAATCACCGGGATGCCCAAACGTTCGCGCACTCGCCCGATCAAAGGCCAATACACCGGCGGTTCGTAACCTTGCGTTCGAGTGCGTGCATGGATGGTAATCCAGTTCGCGCCCCCTTCCGCGGCCATCGCGGCGTTCTCGTGAATCGCTTCGACGCTGTCCCAACCCAACCGCAGCTTCGCGGAAACCGGAATCGCCCGCGGCACAGCGGCCCGTACCGCCGCGACAATCTCACGGATGCGATTAGGATACTTCAACAGCGTCGCGCCGCCATCGTGGCGATTGACCGTGGGCGCCGGGCAACCGAAGTTGATGTCGATGGCCGCCGCCCCGCAATCGATCGCCTTCACCGCAGATGCCGCCATGAGTGCGGCGTCGCCGCCAAGGATTTGCACCTGCACGGGCAATCCCGTGGGCGTGCGCGAACCGTTTCGCAGTTCCGGAATGTGATGGAAGAACACCTTGGCCGGCGGAACCGCTTGGCTCACGCGCAAGAACTCGCTCACGCAATAGGTGAAGGCCCCGCATTCGCCTTGCAGGGCACGCATCGGCGCATCGGTCACGCCTTCCATCGGTGCCAGCACGAGGGCGGGAGAATCGGCGGGCAGCATCACGATCCCCAACGCGGAAGCAGCGAATGCTCGACCTGCAATTGGTCGCAGATCCGGGCGACGATGAAATCGACCATGTCCGCAACCGATTTTGGCAGGGTGTAGTAAGCGGGCATCGCCGGAAGTACCACCGCCCCGGCTTCGGCCACCGCGACGAGATTCTTCAACTGAATCAACCCCAGCGGTGTTTCCCTTGGCACCAGTACCAACTTGCGGCGCTCCTTCAAATGCACGTCGGCCGCCCGGTGAATTAAGTTCTCCGAAACCCCGTGGGCAATCGCCGCGACCGTGCCCATGCTGCACGGGCAAACCACCATGCCCCCGGTGAGGAAGGAGCCGCTGGCGATCCCCGCTTGGAAATTGCGGTAGTGGTGGTACTTCACCCGCGAGGTATCCAACCCTTTGGCCGCATCCCCCAGCAAAGTGCGAAGGTCGAAATGATTTTCATCGAGAACGAGGGTGCGGCCGATCTCGCGCTCGAAAACTTCCACCGCCGCTGGGCTGACGACGAGATGAACCGTTCGCCCCGCGCGCACCAGCACCTCCAGCAACCGCACCGCGTAGGGCGAACCGCTCGCCCCGGTGATAGCCAGTACCAAATCGTTCGCCGCCATGATGCTTACGCTTTCTGAAAGGACTAACGATCGACAACGATCCACTGTAAACTAATCTTGAAACGTATTCTTTCATGATAGTCGCAAGTCGATGGTTCACAGTTGACAGTCCGTCGCGAATCCTCGGGGAAAGGGAGTGAAGTGCGTTACGCAAAACTACTGTGCGTGCTATTCATCTCGACCGCGAGTGCCGACGAGCACGATTGGCCGCTCGACCGCGTCACGTTGAAAAACGGGGCGAAGTTTGAAGGCTTGATCGTGCAGACACTCCCCGGGGGGCTGAATTTCAAGGTCGTCAAGCAACCGCCCGGCAAGCCGACGCTTACGTTCACCACTTACATCGACAAAAAAGAGATCGCCGAGGAAAAGCGGCTGAGCGAAGCCGACCGCAAAATCCTGCGGGGTCGCCTCGCGGCACTCGATCCCGATGGGCGTGGCGAACGCCGGCGAATGGACGAGTTGGAACTGGTGAAGGTCGATTGGCTCGGCCGCAAGAATGCCGCGTGGAAGTACGAAGGGGAACAGTTCACGCTCGTTTCCGGAGCGCCGGAAGAATTCACCCGGCGTGCGGCGGTTCGCCTCGATCAAATCTTCATCGCCTTCGGCCGCTACTTCCCGGCGAGGTTCGCCCCCGAGCGACCCATCCGCGTGGAACTCTCCGGAGATTTGGATCAGTACCGCCAATTGTTGAAATCCTTCGGGGGCACGGTGTTGAACCCCGCCGTGTTCGATCCCGCGGGCAACCGCATCGTTTGCGGTACCGATCTGCGCCGCCTGGGCGACGAGATGCAACGTACCCGTATCACGCACGTTCAGCAACTGGCGGGCGTGGAGAAATACGAAGCGAGCCTGCGCGAATTGTACAAGGGAAACAAGGCGGAACTCGATCGCTTCCTGCTCGCCTCGAAGAAGGAGCGGGAGAAAATCTACGCGGCGGAACGCGAGAACGATCGCACGTTCGATTCCGCGACGCGGCGGTTGTTTACCATCCTCTACCACGAGGCGTTCCACTCGTACGCGATGAACTACGTTTATCCGTCGCGCTCGGCGGCCGAGATTCGGCAAGTCAAAGGCACGGGGGAGTTGCCGAGGTGGGTGAACGAAGGTTTGGCCCAAGTGTTCGAGAAACCGATTCTGGAAGCGGGCGAACTGCGCGTGGGGCACGCCGACGACGAACGGTTGAAGAAAATTCGCGGAGGAACCGTTGCATTGCTGCCGTTGGGCGAACTGCTCAAAGCGGGGAAGGAATCGTTCCTCGCGGCCCACGCGAACGAACTCGTCGCCTCCGATCGAACGTACCTCAGTTCGTACTCCTTGGCTTTCTACTTGATGTTTGAACGCCGATTGCTCGGAACCCCGGCGTTCGACGAGTACCTCGCGGCCGTGAACGGCGGGAAGGACGCCCTCGCGGCGTTCGCCAAGTTCACCGAACAGGAGATCCCCGCATTCGAGAAAGATTGGCACGACTATTTGAAGAGGTTGCAACCGGATGGAAGTGCGAAACCGGCTCAGTGAGTTGGAACACCGAAACGAAAAAAGCCGGCGGATTCATCCGCCGACTCCAGTAGGTTTGCTTCGCACATTCGTTACGGCATTTCGACCTTTTCCATCTCGGCCCGTTCCCGCAGTTGCTTCATCCCCCGCACGTTGATCTGGCGCACCCGTTCTTTCGTGATGCCGAAATGGTTGCCGATCTGTTCGAGCGTCATCTCCGCGCTGCCGTCGATGCCGGTGCGCATCCGGATCACTTCGCGGGTTCGCGGGTCGAGGTGTTCGAGCAGCCGGTTCACCCGCTGTTTGGCCTGCTCGGCGACCATCACCAATTCCTGTTCATCCGTGTGGATGTCCGCTTTGGAATCGAAGATTTCGTCGTAACCGGTCATATAACGCATGCGGTGCGTGTGTTCGTCCGGGATGCTACGGGCGAAGTTCTTCACGATCGCCCACGTGGCGTAGGTGCTGAACTTGAAGCCGCGGCCGTAATCGAATTTTTCCACGGCCCGCATCACGGAGATGTGGGCATCCGATTTCAGTTCGTCCAAGTTCTGGCCCGGTTGCAAGTGTTGGCTTGCCAGTTTGTGAACCAAGCGCAGGTTGCACTCGATCAGCAGATCCCGGCAGTGGGTGACCTTATCGGTGAGTACCGCCATCTTTTGCAACTCGCTCACCCGGGCGCGGGACGGGTCGATCTTCTGCTTCAACTGGTGGAGCTTGTGCTTGAAGTAGTTCATCTGGCGGAACAGGTGCTGTTCTTGCTTCGCGTTCAACAGCGGCCGTTCGTAGAGGTACGTCATGTGCGCTTCCACGTCTTTCGGGGCGCGCATCGTGTGCAACTTCTGATTGAAGTCGGCTTCGTCCGGCATCGGCCCGGCCAGAACCGCTTCGCGGCTCGGATCGTCGAACTCGATGTTGTAGATGTAATCGACCGGCGTGCGGATGAGCTGTTCGGCTTTCACCTCGTTGATGACCCGGTACATGCTCGAGCGCGTGCGGCGGAAACTTTTGGCGATGAGATCCACGGGCTTACCCTCCTGATAGGCGCTGAAGATTTTCTGTTTCGTGGCCACATCCAGCGGCCCCGTGAGTTTAGGAAACACCGCGTCGGCGGGGTGCGAGCGGTCGAAGTTCTTGATCGTGTAGCGGATCGCTTCCGAAGATCTCCCCAACTG
>JBBQWA010000386.1:0-3998 GCA_038211045.1 Gemmatales bacterium | reverse complement strand
ATGAATTCGGAGCCGAAGCCGAGGCCAACGATGGCAATGCGAACGGGGGAATCGGGCATGGAGAGCGCCTGGCATGTGGAAAATCAGAAAGCCGACGGATGGCTATCCGTCGGCTTTTGTATGAACTCATCCCGTGGTGCGCGGGTTGCTGCGCCAATAGCTACTGGGAATGGCGAGTGCGATGAGGATTACGAGGCTGTGCGTGGCCCACACAACGTTACAGAAGTTCGCCAGTGTGCTGTTGAAGCCGTAGGCGTGCAATCCGACGCCGAGTTGGTTCGTACCAAACCAGCTCCACGTGGTAATCATGTTCCCCACGAGTGCGAGTATGGCCATGCCGCGGGTTTTCACCAGGCCGCACCAGCGGGCGTGCAAGATGAGCGCGTTCCATATCACGATTAGCACGGCGCCATTCTCCTTGGGATCCCAGCCCCAGAATCGGCCCCACGATTGATCGGCCCAGATGCCGCCGAGCACAGTGCCCACGAAGCTGAAGAGCACCGCCACGCAGATCACACCGTAGAGGGATTTGTTCAACGCTTGCCCAACCGTGGAAGCTTTCTCGGCAGTTCCAGCAGTTTGCCCGATGCGTTGCCCGAGTAGCGGCGTGAAGATTCCGATGATCAGGTATATCAGGCCGATAAGCCCGGCGATGTACGTGGCAGAGTAGCCGAAGGTCACGGTCGTCACGTGCGTGGCGAGCCAGAAGTTGGTGTCGAGAACAGCCCGCATCATTTCGAGCGTATCGCCGGAGGCAGCGAGATTGTGGCTGACGATGCACGTAGCCACGCCGAGGATCGCCCCGACAAGGTTGCCGATGCCGATGCGGTATAACAGTTCGAGAATCAAGCTCACGCCCACCGCTGCCCAACCGATGAAGACCGATGACGAATACAGGTTTGTCACGAACACCAGCGGGCGATCCATGATGAACATGCGGGCGAAGAGGGTGAAGGTATGCACGGCAAAGGTGAACGCCAGGAGCCAGAAGGCGCTCCAACGGAGCGACCGCGAAGTTTCCGGCGCCCCGATGACGACGAGCAGCGACACGAGGCCGAGGAGTAACACCGCCCCGTAGAAGTAGATCGAAAGGTAATACCAACCGGTGTGGTTGAGGAACACTTCGAGTTCGATGCGGAAGCGGTCGTAGCCGCTAAGGTGGGAGTTGGCCAGTTTGCGGTAGTCGGCCGTGGCGGTCTCGAACTTCCGGGCATCGCCGCGTTTGTAGGCGTTGAGTACGTTCTCCCACGCGTTGAGCGCCGGATCGGCTTTGCCGGCTTTATCGAGATCGTCCACGAGGGCTTCACGCACTTCGGTGGGCATTTGTTGAATCGCTTCTTTCAACTGCTCCGGGGTGAGGTCAGCGGGCAAACCTTTGAGGCGCTCGCGGAGGGTATCTTGACGGGCTTTTGCTTGCACCGTCTCGGCTTCTTGCTTCGTTCTCCAATCGGTGCCTTCCACCGGTGTAAGCATCAGCGGCTTCGTGCCTTCCCAAATTTCTTGGTACACCCCAGCGTTGATCCAGAGTTCCATCACTTTTTGTTCGTAGGGGGTTCGTTCCTTTTCGGGCACCTTCCGCACCGCGGCGAAGGCTTCCTTCAAAGCCACGATTTGAGGGGCAAACTCTTGGAAGGAGTACCGCAGGCCGTCGCGGCGTTCCAACTTCAAGAGGTCAATGAGTTCGAGGTTCTCGATGCGGAACATCTTCTGTTTGAAGGCGTCGGGCACGCCGGTCATCTTCTCCCAGTCGCGCTGCGGGGGGACAATCGCACTATCGAGATACCATTGGATCGCTGAGTGCGATACTTTCTGATCGTCGGTAAAAGTCTCGCGTTTGTTCAATTGTCGCAGGTAGACTCTGGTGGCGGAATCGAGCGGCTTCAACCGGCCATCCTCGACCACCGGCGTGGCACGAATATTGGAGAAATCGAGGCCGTTGGTATCCTTGGGCGCCGGGGCCAGTGTGGCGGCGAGGCACAACGCGGCGATGCCGACGACCATCATTGGAAGGAAACGGAGCAACCAAGAACCGGTTCGTGGCTCATCCGCCGGGGAAGGCTCTTTACGGGGGCGTACATCCCATTCCGCAAGTTTCCGATCCGTTACCGGAAAAGCACCTTGAGCCTGTCGCCTCAGGAACGGAATCAGTACCAACAGAAAGTGCAGGATCATGCCGAAGGTGACCATCGCGCATGAAAGGTAGGGCAGCCACCAGCCGGGGTTACGCACCACTTGCAGGAAGGTGGTTTGCACGGCGCCGGGCGTGGCAGTTTCATCGAACCCGGCTTGGAAGAACGCTTCGCCACGGTAACGCAGCGGGGCGTTCATGGAAATGTTCACTTCGCGGTTCTCGCCCCGTTCCTCGTCGATCAGCCAGAGCTTGCTGGCGTAATTCTTGGGCGTCTTGGTGCCGAGGTAGAGTTCGTGGGTGAACTTGTCGAGCCGCATCGAAAATGGCTTGTAGATGCGTTTGAATCGCAGATCGATGCCGAATTCGCTATCGTTCGATTTGGTGGTTTGATCGATGGGGCTGACGGTGGAAACGAGGTACGTTCCCAAGTCTTCGTCGGTTCCCTTCTTGAAGAATCGCACATACGCGGCCGGGGTTTCGAGGGTTTGATCGGTATCGACGCCAGCCCCCTCAGCGAGCCGTTGCGCGAGCGCCACTTGACCGAGGCCCTTGGTCGCGGGGTTGGGGTTCTTCTCGATCTGTTCGGGCGTCGCCTGCTTCAAATCGAGGAGTTTGTGGTTCACCATCCATTCGACCACTTCCACATCCACAGGCAGATCGGGATGGCTAATGCGAGACTTCAAATCCGTGGCCCGCTTTAACTCTGAATACGGAATCACAGTCACGCGTTCGGAGTTGGGATCGCCGGGGACGGGAAGAGCGAAAGCCAATTCGAAATCGCGGGTGTCGAAAGCGTAGTTCACCGTGGTGCCTTCGCGGATGATCATCCGTTGTTCCACTTGCGAGGTGCGCGTGACGAGTTCGCCCACGAACAACAGGATCATTCCACCGTGCAGGATGTAGATGCCCGATCGCTTGAGCAGCACGAAGGCGACATCGCGGAAGGCCTTGCCCTTCTGGGCCGTCTTGAGTGCCGCGGAAACCAAGTTGATGAGTTGCAGGGAGTGCGCGGCCAGCAGGTTCACGAACATCACGCTGCCGATGGACTTCGCCGCGGGGAACGGAAAGCGCCCGGGCAATTGCCAACTTGTGGGGATGCCGAAGAACTTCTGCCCAAGCTGCACGAGCAACTGCCATTCGACCATCACGTGCCACGACCAGAAGTACTTTTCGACGACGGTCCAAATGCCGGCGTTCATCTGGGCGAGCGTGCCGAAGAAGACGAGGCCGATGGAAAGCGCGAAGAGCAGCACGGTGAGGCGCAGCGAGGCGATCGGCTTGAGGATGGGCCGCATCGCATTGGCGAAGGCCTCGAATGCGCCGCCCGAACGCGGGGTGCGATGGGTTTCGATTTCGGGGAGAGCGGTGTTCATCGGGGATATCCTTTAACTCTCCGAGCCGGAAGCGTGAGCGACGATGTGAAACGTATCGTCTCTCACGCTTCCGGCTCGGAAATACACAAATCTTCCATCACTTGCCTTGGAACGGGCCCATCGTCTTCTTGCCACCCACCGGGCCAGGCCCGGTGAGATCGACGCGGATGCACTTCACGTCGCCGATACGGAATTCGCTCGTGCAACTCGGAATGTCCACCTCGGTAATCTTAGACAGCCCGGCATCGCCTTCGCGCCAGCGGTTCACATTGCTGAGGGTATCGCCGCCGAAACGATCCGAGATGTAGCATTCCACCGGTTTCTCCACCGGGCCGACCAGGAACGTCACGAGGCGTAAGCCCGGCTTGGCCGGGCCGGGCCGCCAGCCCTTGGGCGCCTTCCAATCGAGTTTGCGGTCGGCACCCTCGCCCAAGTATTTGAGCGATGCCAGGAACTGGTCGAACTCGCCTTCCGCCTCATTCACAACCGCAGAA
>JBBQWA010000385.1:0-4006 GCA_038211045.1 Gemmatales bacterium | reverse complement strand
CGCCAACGATCCGATCATCGGCAACCACTGGCTCGATAATCCCACGGCAGCCGCGGGCGCCAGCAAAGATGCCACGCCCCCCGCCGGAACTTGGGCCAACCCCAACGATCCGAATTACGATTACAAAACCGAATCGCAGGGACAACTCGCCGGGTTCGTCGAAGATGTGAACGGCCGCAAACTCGGCAACGCCTATGTGCGTGTGGAACCCGCGACCGGCCAGGGCAAGCCCTACGGCGTGTACACCACGCCCGATGGTTCTTTCCTTCTCCCCGGTTTGAAGCCCGGCGCGTCGTACACGATCACCGTAGAAGCCCGCGATCAGGAGCGGAACCTCGTCGGCCGGGCCGTGGCGAAAGCCCCGAACGTTCGCCTGCGTATTCCCGTGATGGAAGGGGAACTGCCGAAGTCTTTGCAGAACGAAACGCGACCGGGCCCGCCGCCGACGCCCGCGCCATCGCCACGGCGGCGAACGCCGGGGGCCGGAATTCGCCCCGCCACGCTCGGTACTTCAGAAGTTGTTCGGTAGGGATCATGGAGGTAGGATACGGGCGAATAAAAGCGCGAAGCTCAACGAGGCAAGCCGCACGCCTTAAGGCACGACACGGCAAGAGGGGGCTACTTCTTCGGTTCGACCTTGTCCGGCAGCGAGGGATTCCCTGTTTTGTTTCGGGAGGCCTGAAAAAGTGTGGAAACGGGAAAGTCTGACCACGGCAAATCGTACCCCGATGGACAGACTTTATGAGAGAGCTTGCGAATTCTTTCGCTAAGTTCCCCCGAATGCCGGCGCAGATTGTGGCAATTCACTGGGGATCATTCCGAGGAGGGCCTTTTCCGTAATAGCGATTGAACGAATTCGCACGGCTCCGGGGAAACTTTCGGTGGCCAAGCGGCTCAAATTGCGGAGCTTAGCGAACCGCCACAATCCGGGGAATGCGCAAGGCTTGCCCAAGTTGCCGAATACTTGGGATTGATGCCCGAGGCTTTCCATTTGTGCTCTTTGTGCCCTCCGTATAGCGGGCACAATCCCCATGCGAACCCCTTCGGCGCTTCCCACGATGGGGCAATGGGATACGGCAATCGAATCGTTCAAACTGAGGTTTGTGCCCTCAAGGACCCCACACCCCTCCCCCCTGCGAAGAATGCAATGACCTGTCGGGAAAATCAGCAAATGCTTGTAGAGCTGTCGAATTTGAGTGGAATCGTAGCTTGCCGGAATGGCGATTGGCGTGAATCGAGAAGAGATGTCGGGTGTAGCCGTGCTTGGAACTCGCGGAATGAGCCGCCGGAGAGTTCTAATACCACACCCTTTTCCCCGCTTCAGGGAGTGGTGTGGCCGTGCTTGGAACACGCGGCGTCGGTGAGTGAGTTGTTTTCCAATCACCCACGATGGCCGCGGATCTAATACTACACCCTATCTCCCTCCTTGCAAGGAGTTCCATTACTTACTTTGAAGGTCAAACTGCTTCCGGGAGCGTTTCCTCCACGCGCCGACCGCACCCAAGGCGAGGGCGCAAATGCCGAAGATCGATGCTGGTTCGGTCACCGGGCGAGGAAGAACTGCGTGTGGCAGTCCCTGGCTCCAATGTCCAAGAAGTAGAATCCTGACGGGGCGAAGACTTCCTGACGCCGGACGACAATCCCGTGACGGTCACCGGGCTGTTCTGGGAGAACCCGCTGCTGACCGCATCGATGCCGAAGTCGAACCCGGTGATCGCCGTCGGACTGATTCGGTTGGTTGTAGTTCCATCGCCGAGTTGCCCAAAGTCGTTGTTTCCCCAAGTGTAGAGGGCTTGGCCGTGGGCCGGTGCGCTGGCCGACGCCCACACAACGGCAACGGCGAGGATGCGGAGGCACCCGGCCACGGCGGCGAAAGTCGGGCGGATCATCGGGAACCCTCGGCTGCGAATTCATTACGATGATGATTACCACTTGCCCAATATGCCGCCATTCCCTTAAACAAGGGAATTGGCGAACCACCGTCGGATTTTGCACTGGCGAGCCGGGGGGTTGACGATGGCTCCGGCTTTGCTGAAATGATTGTCATTCTGAGTTCATTCTGAGTTCCCCTCTCCCCCTGGCCCAAATCACGCATTCCAGGGGATTGCTATGCCATCCGCCGCACTTCGGATTGCCGACCTCCGGGCCATTCAAACCCTCTCCCACGATTGCCGCGACCTCGGCGACGACGCCCACGTTTGGCGGAACCGCTTTGCCGAAGGTTTGAGCCAACTGGTTCGCCTCGATCTGATATTCGTGGTGGAAATGGATGGCCTTCTCGATGGCCGACCGCAATCGCTCGGAGCGGCCGAATGGGGCTGGCACCGGGGGCTGAACCGAACCGGGTGGGACGCCGCCCAAGTTGTGTTCCAAGAAAACCCCGGCTATTCCGAAGGGATGAACGAGTTTTTCGCTCGCCTCGCCGTCAGCGAAGATGCCACGTTCGCGCGCCCGGAATTGATCGGCCAGCCAGTGTGGCAAAGCTCGGTCGAGCGCGAGTTCTGTAAGGCGATTGGCATCCAAGAAACGGCGTACAGCTTCCACCGGATCGCAGACGACCCGCAAGCCCATAGCGGCATCCTCGCCAACCGGGCGACCGGCGAGAAGCCGTTCTCGGCCCGCGATACGGCCATCCTCGCTGAGGTGCAGCAGTCGTTCGCTCCGCTGGTCGGAAGGTCGTTGGCCCGGTTCGCGGAGCCTTCGCCGGCGACGCTGCCGCCACGGGTTCGAGAGGTGCTGAGGTGCATGTTGGAAGGAGATGGCGATAAGCAGATCGCGGCGCGGCTTAACATCCGCCCGCACACGGTGAACCAATACGTGAAGGTGATCCACAAACACTTCGGCGTATCGAGCCGGGCGGAACTATTGGCGCGATGGATCAAACGCGGCTGGGGTGCCCGCTTCGCTTGGGCGTGATATGCACATCGATTCGGTCATGCAAGCCATTGACCAATATCGACTTGCGACATTAAAATGATCAAACTTGCCATGGTGCCGAGCTGTGCCACGGGGGGTTGCGCGTGCCCTCATAAGGGCGCGAATCCCATCGTCACCCTGCCGCTTTGAGAAACAAATCTTCGAGGGTTTCGTCGTCCGATTGCAAACTGCGAATGGCGATGCGGGCCACGGCCGCCAAGCGGAAGAATTCCAACGTTTCCCAATCGGGGGGAACCGTCACCCGGAGTTCGCCCGGGGTCGGGTGCGGCAGGAGTTCCGCACCGCAGGTTTGCAACGCCAACTCGTACTCGGCGGTTTCCCCCTGCAATTTCAAACGATAGCGGTTCATCCGACGGGCGCAGATATCCCGCACGGTGCCTTCGCCGCGAACCTTGCCCCCGGCCAAGATCACCACGCGGTCGCACACTTGCCGCACGTCGGCGAGGAGGTGCGTACTGAGGATCACCGATTTCCCGTGATCCGAACCGAGTTCGCGGATGAGGTGGAGCATCGCATCGCGCCCGGCGGGATCGAGGCCACTGGTCGGTTCATCGAGGAGCAGAAGCGCGGGATCGTGAACGAGGGCTTGGGCCAGTTTGGCCCGCTGCTTCATGCCCGCGGAGTATTCCTCGACTCTCCGATACCGAGCTTCCTCCAACCCCAGGTACGAAAGCACTTCGTGGGCACGCCGCCCGGCCTGTTTCCGGGGCATCCCGTAGAGTTCCCCGGCCAGCGTAACGTACTCGATGCCGGTGAGGCCGGGCACGAGCGTATCGGCTTCGGGCATGAAACCGATGAGCCGGCGAAGCTTCCAATCGTCCGTACCATCGAGCGAATGACCGAGGAGCGTGCCGGTGCCAGAGGTCGGCGGAATCAAGCCCATCAGCAGTTTCAGCAGCGTCGATTTACCCGCGCCGTTGGGCCCGAGTAAGCCGATGAGGCCCTGCGGCAGTTGTAGCGTGATGCCGTCGAGCGCGACAAATTCGCCGAAGGTGCGGCGCACGTCCACGAGATCGAGGAGTAAAGAATCGGAAGGCATGTCGGACGATTCTCTGTTACACCCTCTCCC
>JBBQWA010000384.1:0-4013 GCA_038211045.1 Gemmatales bacterium | reverse complement strand
CGGCCCGCAGCAAGCACACCCGCGGCGTGAACGTGTCGATGTGCGACGGCTCGGTGCGTACGGTGCCGAACTCCATCACCCTCCAAGCCTGGCAGGCCGCCAGCACCATGAACGGCGCCGAGAGCCTTGGCCTCGACTGACCCGGCATTTTCTGAACGAACGATATCCGAGGAACTTGGGCAATCGGATGCGAACGCGAGCATCTCTGCGGGGGTGCCGTGGTGTTGGAAGCGATTGAGCGGCTTGTTCTCGAGGCCGGAGGGCCTTGAGACCCGCAGCGAGTCGAGGTTCAATCGGGTGCGATCGGCGACGGCGGCAGGTGCCATCGCTTACGCAAAATAAATGCTCCATACATTGTTGTTTGAGAGTTGTGGCAGTAGACACCTCGCTCCGAGCCGCTTGCGATGCCTTCGGCATCGGTGCCAAGACACCGCGATGAAGTCGAACGTGTCGAACTCCTTCATCATCGTGAAGCCGGCGAATCTACCGGCTCACGAACTCGCGGCGAGTTCTTTCTTGGTGCTCGGTCGGCTCTTCTCCCGGTCAGCTTGGTTTTCCGCCAACTTGGGGTGCGGAACGAGGAACGGCCCCACGGCTAAATAATCGAGGTTGCCGAGTAAGAAGGCCCGGATGGCGTCCTGCGGGGTACAAATAATGGGCTCTTCGTGCATGTTGAAGCTGGTGTTGATAAGCACCGGGATGCCAGTCCGCTTTTCGTAGGCCGAGAGGAGCTTGTGATAGCTCGGGTTGCTCTTCGGGGTGACGAGTTGCGGCCGGGCGGTGCCATCGACGTGTACTGCTGCGGGGCTGTGCCCTTTCATCCAGTCGGTGCAGTCGAACGTGATCGTCATGAACTCCGCCGTCTTTTCACATCCATTCACGTTGTGGAAGAGCTTGGGGGCGAACTCGGCAAGGCAGCTCGGGGCGAACGGCATGAACTCCGTGCGTGCAAGTTGGTGATTGAGCCACTGATTGACTTCGGGCTCTTTGGCAGGGTACAGCACGGAGCGATTGCCGAGTGCCCGCGGCCCGTATTCCATCCGTCCGGCAAAGCGACCGACGATATGGTTGCTGGCGAGGAGTTCGGCCGTGCGTTCCTCAGGCTCGTCAAAACGCTCGTACTTCAGCCCTTCTTTGTCGAGCGCGGCGCGGATCTGTTCTTCGGTGTAATCCGGTCCGAAATAGACGGTATCGAATGGGCCCGCCTTCTTCATGATCTCGTGGCCGAAGGTCAGCATCGCGGCACCGGTTCCGCAGCCTCCATCACCCATGTTCGGGTACACAAAGATGCTGTTGACCCCGGGGATTTCGCGGAGCCGCTGATTCAGCTTGACGTTCGCGTGGACACCGCCGGAGACGACGATGTTGGTCAACCCGGTCTTCTGGAGCCAGAAGCTGACGACCCGCCGGGCGACTTCCTCCAAAACGTATTGATACGCCGCAGCGATGTCGCGCTTGGCGTAGTGCCCAGCCAGGGCGCGGGTGAAGAAGTGGTTCATGCCGCTGGTGATTTTGATGTCGCCATCGCGGGTGTCGAAACGGGCCAGGAGCACGTCGGCGAGATGCTTGGCGTCGCCGTACGCCGCAAGGCCAACGATCTTTCCTTCGTGGCGGGAAGGTTTGAACCCGAGGCCCGAGGTGACATGTTCGTAGAAGATGCCGAGCGAATTGGGGAAGCGGAAGCGGTGAATCGCTTCGATCCCCTCGGGGCCGCAGGTGTAGATGCCGCCGCACATTCCCGAGCCGTAGCCATCGAAGGTGACCGCGAGCGCGGTCTCGTATGGGCTGGCGTAGAAGGCGTTGGCAGCGTGGGTATCGTGGTGCTGGAAGCGCTTGAGCGGCTTGTTCTCGAGGCCGGCGGCCTTGAGTCCCGCGGCGAGTTCGAGGTTCAATCGGGTGTGATCGGCGATGGCGGCGCTTTGCCAATCGCCGAAGAGTTTGCGGTGCGCCCGGGCGTCGAGCTTCGCATTCTTGGCGATGCACTCGTAAACCACACGCTTATACCAAGCCTTGTGCGGCATAAATTCCGAAGCCTCGGTGTCGAGGCCGGGAATCCGCTGGCGGCGATCCACCTTGTATCCGGTGCCAATTTTGGTTCGGTACAGGGAGTTCGACGCGCCGGAGTTGGTCGCTTGAAATTGGGCATCGACTGCGGCCGACTCGGCGATCAAGCGGCCTTCCTCGGCCGCATCGTAAAACGCATAGGCCACGGCATCAATGGACTTCGGATCCCAGCCGAGGCGGTTCAGCCCTTCCTTGAGAGCCAGGTGCGGAAAGCCCGATTGCAATTTCACGCGGCTCAACCGCTCTTCACCGCAGGCGAACAGCACCCGCCCATCCTCCATGAGGCTGACGTTGGTGTCTTTATCGAGCGGGCTAATTCCGAGGACTCTCATCGGTGTTGGCTCTCTAAGTGTGTGGCTGTCGCGGTGTAGGTCGCCGGGGCAAACTCCGGCCAGTTCCGCAGCTGGTTCAACACCGCTTCGGCGCGCTCCATCATCCGATTGACGTCGGCCGAGGTGCGCGTGTAGGGGCTCCCTCCGGGAAGGAGAGTGCTGCTGTGCAACGTGAAGCTCACCATGGAAGGCCGGAGCATCCGGAGCACGTTCAGGAACTCTAGCATTCGTTCGGCCAGCGGGTTCTCAAAATTCAGCCACGCCTTGGAAACAATTCCCGTCCGATCCATGATCCCGGTCACACGGGCCAGGCGCCCGAGCTTTGTATCCGCCAGTTTGAGCGCCCGGTTCCAAAACCCTTGGGATTTTCGTGTGTAGCCAAAGCTCAGCGGGAGTTCCCAAAGTGGCTTATCCCCCGGATGGCGTGGCGGCAGGCGACGCGGGGTCAAATCGCGCCCGCGATAATCGGGCGCGCCTTCGTCCTCCCAGGTGGAATACGGGAGAACCGAAGCATCAATCCAGATCCCCGCATCGCGAAGGTGATTTTGAATCGCCACCGACGAGCTATACCGCCCACCCCGGAAAGATTGCGGTTTGAGACCCGCTTCGCGGAACGCGGAGAGCACCGTGTCCAGCTTGCTCTTGGCCTCCGGCCAAGGGAGATTGTGCAAGAAGGAGTCGCGCGGCGGGACTCGCTCCACCGGAGCGACGGGAGGCGTATTCCAGGGGTGGATGTGCAAGCCAATCTCGCTGCCCGGCTCTTGGGAAATGCGTTGGATCATTTCCCGGCTTGAGGGATTTGCGAGCACGGCGTGATTCGTGAAGTAAACGACCGGGGCACCCGTCGCGGTGATGCGCCTGTGAAATTCTGGTAGCAGAGCGATATTCGCAACGTGCGTTTGGCCCGTCGGGTATCCGGAATTCCAGTCCCATTCTTCTTCGGTGTCGACGGTCACGCAGTAATAAATTGGCGTTGTCATGTAAGTAATCTCATTTCTCTCCAAAAGGAATTTACGCAGTTTGTTGCAAGTCTTACCCGTGGCCTTGAGGAGCACCTTGTTGATCCGCCGGCCGACGCCCCGATCCCGACAATGAATGGCCGGGCCAGTGCGGCCGGCTCCACCGCCGGGCGTGTCTGCGTCCAGAGCTCTGGGTATACTCGCATTTCCAAGATGACTAACTTCAGCCGCAAGCTCGGGGTTCCTCAGACTACAACTTTGTCGATTACTCACGGCGTTCCAACGACTCCGCGACTTTAGGGAACAGGGATAGAACAGTCAGAGCCAGAGCGGAACACAACATCGCCGTAGCTTCGCGTCCCATGCCCGCAGCCATGCCGATCGCTGCGGTCAGCCAGATGCCCGCCGCCGTCGTCAGCCCCTTCACTTCTCCCTGATCGCCGATGCGGATGATGGCCCCGGCCCCGAGGAACCCGACACCTGCGACCAGCCCCTGAATCACACGGGTCAGATCGGCGTCCGTCACCTTCGCCTGCTGGGGGATCAGGACGAAGAGCGCCGCCCGAGTGCCACCAGTATGTGCGTCCTCACCCCCGCCGCCTTGCCCTTATTCTCCCGTTCGTACCCCAAAACGCCACCCAGAATCGCGGGGATCAGT
>JBBQWA010000383.1:0-4019 GCA_038211045.1 Gemmatales bacterium | reverse complement strand
TGAAACAGTTGCTCTATTTGTGGTTGTAGGATTCGTAGTTTGGGTCGAGCCGATCTCGGGATTCGGTGGTTTCAAGGATAAGGAGATGGATTTGCAACCACCGCGAGACCCGACATTCTTGGTTTAGCCGATGCGAAGATTGTCGGGTCTCGCGGTGGCAGGTCAGTAAATCATTCATCCTATTAATTTACGTCAAAGCGATATCGGCTCGACCCAACCTACAAGAATAGCCCTCGCCCATTCCACCTCCCATTACGGCTTGTCGCGGTAAGGCGCTTTGTAAATCGCCACGGCATTCTTCCCGCTCAGATCGGGCGGCCACTGGTAGACCAATTCCCCCTTCGTCGCGTATTCTTGGGCGAACTTCAAATCGGTGAGCACCGAACCCGGCTCCGGATTGTTCGGTTCGATCAACACATATACGAATTCGTCATCGAACTTGCGTTCGCGATCCCGATTCGGAAAGCTTCGATAGGAACGCCCGGCGTAAAATTCCGCCCAGGTAAACGGATCGACGAACACCGCATTCGCGGGGATGTTTTCGCCGGCCCACAACCCGGCTTGCCGATGGGCGACTCGATTCGGATGCAGCGGCTTAAAATTGAATGGCCAACTCAACGCCAGCAAGAGCGCCACTGCAATCGCCAAGGAACGCCGTTCGTTCTTACACGCATTCTCGGCCCACTGTTGGAGCAATTCCGCCGCGAACACGCAAGCGATGATGGCGATCGTGAGAGCGTGCCGACGGGCAACATAACCGGCCGAATACCCGAGGTAGCCCAGCATGAGGAACGCCAAGCCCGCGTAGATTACCAACAGCATCGCAGCCCGGTTCTTCCGCAACAACAACGCCCCCGCCATGCCGAGAATGCTGATGGCCCAGTTCGCGGCCCGCAACGGTTCCCCCACGACCAGTTTGGCGGCTTGGACGATGCGGGAAGGCTTCGCCTTGCCGGCATTCGCCGCGACGTGCGGCGCGAGATCTTCTTGCGATTCGCCGAGAAGTCGGCCGCCACTGGGCTTGTTGGTAAACTTGCCGATGGTCGCCACGTACGGCCCGGCCACCACCAAGTATCCCATGGCAAGTGCCATACCGCAGCCCAGCCAACGTTTCTTTTCTTTGGGTAATCGGACGGTCAGCAACACGATGTATGATCCGCCAGCCGCGATGGTGAGTACGCCTTCCGGACGCACCAGATATGCGATTCCGCTCATTACCCCGGCCAGTACGCACGCCTTCCACGAACCCTTCGAGATCCCGCATTGCAAGAGCGCGAGCGCCGAGATGTTAAACAGAAGGAACAAACCATCGGAAAGCGCATCGGCCGTGATCTCCGCGAGCGTGGGCAATGCAATGGCGAGCGCGGCCGCGATCATCCCTGTACTCCGGCGGAACGCACTCCGACCGAGAAAATAGATCGGCACGCAGAGCAAACAGCCCGCCGCGATGCTCACATATTGCCCTATCCGCATCCAATCCTCGGCCCCGAGTTCCGGGGTGCCCCGAACGAGATAGGCCATGCCCAACAAAGCCACGGGATAACCGGGCGGATGCTCGGCATTCCCAAGGACTTGCGAACGCGCAATCGATTCATCCCTGCCGTTGCGGGGTTGATCGAGGTTCAACGCCAATTGGATGAAGTTGACGCAATCGCGGGAGGCCGCCGTGGTGTGTGCCAGCGTGTAAAGCCGGGGGATCAAACCGAAGAGGAGTATGACGAACAGCCAGAGGCAATCGCGGCGCATGCGGGTACTCCATGGAACCCCGGCATCCTATGGCTTGCCTGCGGCGCTGTCCGGAATGGTGGGAAACAATCGCTCCGAACCAAGTGGAATAACCGGTGTCTGAAAGGTGGGTAGGGACGCGAGTTTCGGGAAACCGGCTTTTCGCCATCTCTCGGTCTTCTATACTTATTTCAAGGAGAGGTGGCAGAGTGGTCGAATGCGTTAGTCTCGAAAACTAATGTACCCGCAAGGGTACCGAGGGTTCGAATCCCTCCCTCTCCGTTTGGTTTGAGCAGCCCACCTGAAGGGCCTGATTTTCCAGCACTTCGAAGGCACCGCCGGGTTTATCTCGGTGTGGTGTCCCGGATTTGTCCCGGTCAGGGTCTGGTATCCAACCAGTACTGACCGGCAACAACTGGTTCAAGAAGAATCCGTTCATCACTTTCATCCTCTCATCCGGCGGAGGCGGCCGGGGCGCCGGTGCCGATAGGCACGGAATAAATGGAAGCCACCGCACACCGCAGTGGCATCGATTTTGGTCTACGCGGCGTTCGGGGCACCGAACGGTACGAGCTTCATGAATCGCTGCGAGTCGGCATCGCTCAGCTTGTAGTAAACGGCGCCCATGCTCTTATCGCCGTGGTGGCCGAGCCAGGCGTCAACCACTCTCTGGGGGATGTTGCTGTTGATGCTGAACGTCTCGAAGAAGTGCCGGAAGCTGTGGACGACGTAACCGTCCTCACGGCCGACTTGCATGCCCAACTTCGAAGCCAACCGTGTGAACTGGTCGTTCAACCGCTTGGTATTCATCGGCCTATTGCCATCCGGATATTTCCGGCTTTTAAGCGAGCAGAATACCCAAGGCCTCTGCCCTTGAGGCAATGCCCGCAAGATCGGGAGCAACCTGGGATGGATAGGCACCTTCCTCGACCGGCGCGATTTCGTCTCACCACCGCTTCGGGAGACGATGTGAATCCAGTTCCCCTCGAGGTCGATGTCCTCGGGTTGCAGTCTTTGTTCCTCGCCTGACCGCATGCCGGTGAACGCAAGGACGGCCAACTGGCTGCCGAGCGGTTGCTTCGCTACCGCCAAGAACGTGTTGACCTCGTCCATGCTCGGCGCCGGCTTCGGCACGAGCGGCGGTTTCTTCAATTTGATGTCGACGAGGGGATTCTCGGAGACCAGTTTGCGGCTTTTCGCCCATCGGAAAAACTGCTTGCAGATTACTCCTTCGGTGTAGAGTGTCTTCTCTTTGCAGGTCTGCTTCCGCACGCTGCGGTATCGATCGAAGTGCCCCGGCAACATCTGGCTCAACCGGGTGACCCGCAACTCTGCGAGGTAATCAAACAATTTCACGAACACACCTCGGTACTTCACGATGGTTTTGCGTGCGCGGCCCTCGGTCTCCAAGAAACTGATGTATTCGTCGCCGGCATCGCGCAGGCTGACGGCCGCTGGTGAAGGCTGATAGCCGCCATGCAGCAACTTCCCGGCGAGAATCGTTGCCCGTTCCATTGCGACCTTTTTGTTGGCCGTCTTCAAGCTGACCCGGCGGTGCACCCCATGATCGTTGAACTCGGCGACATAGATGTTTTTCTTGCCTCGAGTGGTGATGACGACACGTTCACCGATGGCGATCCGTTCTCTCGAGTCACTCATTGGTCCAGTCCTTTCCATTGAATAAAATGTTAAGGGCGCGATCGCGCCAGATGAGACAGTGCTTTCCACGCTTGCGGAAGGCCCCGTCGAGTCGCCCCCGAGCGACCCATTCGTAAATGGTCTTCACGCTCAGGCCGAGGAGTTCGGCGAGTTGATTTGGTGAAAGGATCGGTGGGCATCGCTCAGCCCATTCCCCTTGGAAAGGCTGGGCGATTTCCTCTCGGCTCAGATTCAGCTTTTTCCCGGGCATCGTTCACCTTCGCCGAATCGCCCATTGCGAATCGTGAAGTGAAGCTTGCCAGGTCAAGGGAAAAGTTCTCGGGGCGCGATTTAGGAAAATTGCGCCCCCTAATCCTTAACCAAGCGAACTCGCCGATTGTCGGCGAGGAGAATTTCTGAAAAAGCTCGAAACTCCTTGGTTTCAGCGGCGTCTGATAAAGTGACTACACTTTGTCCGACAACCGAAAACAAGGAGTACGAGTGAGCAATAACATACCGCGGCGATTGGCTCGCAACAAGCGGCGGATTCGCGACCGGCTCAAAAAAGCCAAGCTCGAGAATCTCCACAAGCCCGCCTTCAAGGCCTCCAACATTCACTACGAAATCGCCGAGCGGAACCGCGGCATCGCCCACGG
>JBBQWA010000382.1:0-4022 GCA_038211045.1 Gemmatales bacterium | reverse complement strand
CACGCCGATTTGTTCGCCGATCTCGGCGGGTTTGCCTTGCACCGTGAGTACGGGAACTCCGCCGATGAACTGCAATTCCGCCGGGCCGTGCTTGGCCGCTTTGAAGGGGTACTCCAAAGGTTTTTGCGCGAACGCGGGAATTGAAAAGGCGAGTAGGAAAAGCGACGCGAGAAGGCGGGGCATGGGGTGACCAATCGGTGGAGTGTGAGGCCGGTAAATGGTAGTGGTGTCCCCATACTATGCTAGAAGTAACCGCAATTCACCGAATGAATGCTCCTTTTTATCTTCAATTACGATCTTGACTTGGCGTCAATAAAAGTTATAGTTGTGTTATGAAGTTGTCCGATATTACCCGGCGAGTTCGGATTTGTCGGCCCGCGTTTCAGGACATGCACCATCTGGTGATGCCCCGAATGTCTGCAAGGGCTCAGCTTCGACGTCAAGCGATCAAGCTCAAGTTCTGGCAACAAGATGATACTCGCGTAGCTGATCTCGATTGTACTCGGATCCCTGATGAAGCTCTATTCGTTCTTGAGTTGATGGATGGTTATGGCTTGGCAGAAGCGTTTCAGATCGTTTTCTGCGATGTTCCGAACCCCGAATCCAGTGGAACTATCTGTGTTTTGGCCGTATTGCGAGCCGATGAGCCCTTGACAGCGACATCCCTTGAAATCCTTCGAGGACGTCAGCGAATTGCGAATGAACGCTTGTCGACTGACGTATTCGCTTTGACGGAGTACGACGATGACTGAGACCTTACTTCAAAACGATTCGCAAACGGTGGCGCGCCTAGACTCCGTGACATGCATCTTTGACTGGATGCGGTCAATGCCCGCGAACATCCGAAAACAGTTTCTCGGCGCATTGATCGAATGCAGTGATAACGTGCAACAGGTCGTTGTGTCGATGTCTAAGGTGGTTAAGGATCAACGGTCCACACCTTCTGAACGTAAACGCGCGTTGCTGACGATTGCTGATGCACTATCCCTCAATCCTTGCGAAGAGGATCGGCAATACGGCCAAGATTTGGCCGCTTCGGAGCCATACGCTGCCGTCAGAAGCGAGCCGTTGGCGCGTGAAGTGCGCAAAATGAATGCGCAAGAAGAAACCTTTGCTGAACGGCTTAAGGAACGAATGACCGCTAAGCAAATATCTCAACAGGAACTTGCTGCCCGAGTTGGTTGCTCCCAGCCGGCGATTTCTCAAATGCTCCATCGACAGTGTCGACCTCAGAAGCGGACCATCTTGAGGTTGGCGGAGGCTTTGAACGTGCAACCCCGAGAACTCTGGCCGGACATCGACATGGCAGACATGCTCGACGCGGTGGCGAGTTTCCAGCAGGACGATTACACAATGACGACTGCGGAGGCTGATGCGCTCTCCGACGCGGCCGTGAAGAATCGCCCCAAGGTTCTGGTAAAGAAGCTCCCCAGCCGTCCGTAATTCGGGGCACGAATGTCGCCACCCCCTCATCAGTTGTACGCAGTCCCATTTACGGAAGCCGACCAAGCCCGCTTGGCGGGCTTTTCGTGTGGCGAAGCGATGTGGTCGCGCCACGTCGGTGAGTGGGTTTTGGGGTCGGACGTGTTCGATTCGATGAAAAGGGGAACTCGAGTCTGGTTATTCGAGACGGCTGTCGGGGAAGTCGTGGGCTTTGGATCGCTCGGTGTATCGCGTCGAAGATGGCCACCGCCGAGCGGCGATTACGCCAAGGTGGCGCTGATCCCCATGCTCGGCATTGCGGAACAATTCCACGGTCAGCCACCGGACCCCGAATGGAGATATTCAAAACAAATCATGGGCCACTTGATTGGCGAAGCTCAGGAACTGGCTATTGCGACCGGTGGTCCTACATGGCTCGTGCTGCATGTGCATCAGGAGAATTTGCGGGCTATTCGTTTCTACCAGCAATGCGGCTTCGAACTCATCCTCGGCGTCGTTGGGCAAAACAACCATCTCGTGATGAAGTTGTGGATCGGAGAATAGCTACTCCTCATTCGCGCTCGTGGTGCGCCCCAATTGCACATCGAATTCCGTAACCAAGGGCAATAGCATCGCGTAGACGGTAAAGCCGAACGCGGTGGCCAACACAAGAAACGGCACCAGTGGGTCGGCCGATTCGGTCGTGCCCGGCTTGGCGATGAGTACATTCGTAACGACGTAAAACATCGCCAAGGGGCACACCGTCGCCGCGAGCGAGAGCGCCGGCGAGGGGCGGTTCCCCGTGAGCACCCACCACAACCCGCCGATGCCGAGCACGAGGAAGCTGATGAAACTCAGCCATTGATTGGCGAAGCTGCCGCCGTTGATGACGATCAAATAGATCGCGATCAGCGTACCGACACTGAGGAAGAACACCGTGCCCAGCACGTTCGCCAGCGCGACGCGGCTGTTGATGATCCGCAATGAAACGTGGATGCCGAGTGCCAACACGAAGGCGAACATTAGCGCGATTGAACCGAGCAGTGTGACCATCGGCAGCGCATTCTCCGCGAAGCGTTCGCTCGGGGTGAACTCCGCCGGCGTGCGGGCGAGATACCCGGCTACCCCGTAGAAAATCGCCAGCAGCAGCGGCGGCAACAGGTATTCCTTGGTATTCACGATGGCACCGAAGATTTTGCCGAACACGAATTCCTTGGGCGAAACGTCCGTCACGAGCAGAACATCCAAGGTTCCGCCATCGCGTTCCGAGGTGATCGAACTCGCCGCTTGGGCCGCTACAAGGAGCAGGCTGAGAACCGTCACGGGGATCAACCCGTACGCGGCGGCGAACTCCGGTAGCGTGCCGCCGGAGAGCTTGGCCAACGCGGAATATACGATGATCGCCAGAACGAATGCGTAGGCCACCTTCACCAAGAGCGGCCGTCGGCCGTAGGCGAGGGTGCGGGTTTCCCTCCAGAAGATCGGGTTCTCGCTCACGCGCCGGAGTGCCCCGGGTGCTGCGTGGGCTTGGGCGCGGAACGCCTTCAATTCCTCGGCGTTCAGGTTCGCTTCGGGGTCGACCGATGTTCCTTCGCGCTGCATGATCGGTTCGCCGCCGGGGTTCCACTTCCGCAGTTTCCAGATGCCGAAGGCGTTCAACAGTACGCACCAGAGCAGCATCGTGAGAGTGAATCCGTAAGCCGGTGCGAGGCCGTGCCAGCCTTCCACCGGCGGATCGATCACCGTGGCCATCGCCCGCACCGGATCGAGGCAGGCTTGAATGTAAGGCGTTCCGAAAGCGCCGCCGAGTTGAACGAGGCCGAGGTAAAGCACGAGGAACAAGAGAGAAAGGGCCACGGCTTGGAAGGTGCGTTCGCGCCAGAGCGCCACCACGCCGCCGAGCGAACCGGCCGCGAAGGATGTCGCCAACAATACGAGGGCCGCTTGAACGACCTGTTCCGGGTCGATGCCGCCGAGCAGCAAGTACATCGCCAACACCGGTACGCTGATGCCGAGGAGGATCGTAATCGGCAACAGGCTGCCGAGGAGTTTGCCCAGCACGATTTCGTAATCGCGCATGTCGGTGATGAGCAGCAGTATGAATGTGCGGCGATCCTTTTCCTGCGAGACTGCACTCGCGGCCGAGAGTGTGGAAAAGAAGATGAGCAGGATCAGTTCGACGTAGACGCTGAGTTGGAAGAGGAATTCGCCGAAACGGGCGACCTCGCCGAGGGAGGGATCGCGGTCGAAGCCGATCGTCGCTTGCCAAGTGGTGATGCCGAGGATGGCCATCAATCCGAGGAGGGCGACGCGGGTTCCCACGTGGCTCTTCCGCCGGGGCACCGTAACGAGTTCGCGGAGAAAGATCGGCCCGAGCACGCGGATGTTCCAAGGATGTGTTGACGGTTGGTTCGGTGGCGAATGCCACCCCGAGCAGCATCTTTCGTTCGTGAGTTACTCGTGTTCGTATTCGGATAATTTCTTCCGCAATCTACGGTTCTCCGCTTCTAAGTCGTCGATGCGTTGCCGCTCCTGAGCTTTCGGATTGGATCCGCCGTGCGATCGTTCCACGTCGGAATTTTGCTTGCGATTGAAGCGCA
>JBBQWA010000381.1:0-4032 GCA_038211045.1 Gemmatales bacterium | reverse complement strand
CCGATGACCGACTCCCAGCAAGAAAAGACCGGCCTCGGCAACTACTTCATCGCCAACTATCCGCCGTTCTCTTTCTGGAACGCCAGTTACCTTCCCGAGGCCAAAGCGGCACTCGAACGGGCACCCAACCCCGAAACCCCCCTCGGCTTGTACCTGCACATCCCCTTCTGCCGCAAGCGGTGCAAGTTCTGTTATTTCCGGGTGTACACGGACAAGAACGCCAAAGACGTTAGCGTGTATCTGAACGCGATCACCAAGGAAGTCGAGATGCTGGCCAAGCTGCCATGTGTGGGCGGGCGGCATCTCGATTTCATCTACTTCGGCGGCGGCACCCCCTCCTACCTGAGTTCCGATCAACTCCGCGGCCTTATGACGAAACTGAAAGAAATCATGCCGTGGGACAAGGCCCGCGAAGTGGCGTTCGAATGCGAGCCGGGCACCTTGCAGAAGCACAAACTCGAAACGTTGAAGGAATGCGGGGTCACGCGGATCAGCCTCGGCGTCGAAAACTTCAAGCCGGAGATTCTGCAATACAACGGCCGGGCGCACCTCGAAGACGAAGTCCACCGAGCCTACGGCTGGGCTAGGGAACTCGGCTTCGATCAAATCAACATCGATCTGATCGCCGGGATGGTAGGCGAAGATTGGGACAATTGGAAATCGTGCGTTGCCAAGACGATTCAGATGGATCCGGAAAGTGTGACCGTGTATCAGATGGAATTGCCCTACAACACGACCTTCTCGCGGGAACTCAAGCAGATCGGCGACGAACCGCCGGTGAAAGAAGACATCGCCGATTGGCCGACCAAGAGGGCTTGGGTAAAGTACGCCTTCGAGGAGTTCGTGAAAGCCGGGTACGAAATCTCGAGTGCGTACACCGTGGTGAAGGACAAGAAAAAGAAGCAGTTCGTCTACCGGGATGCGCTCTGGAGCGGAGCCGATATGTTCGGTACCGGCGTCGCCAGCTTCGGCCACATGAACGGTGTTCATATTCAGAACGTGGATACCTGGGAGGCGTACATCGCTAAGCTTGACGCGGGCGAACTGCCCTTGGGTAGGGCGTGGCCGACCGACGACCGCCAGCGATTGATACGGGAGATGGTGCTACAGTTGAAGACCGGCCACCTCGAACGCGATTACTTCAAGAAGAAATTTGGCGTCGATATCGAGCGCGAATTTGAGAAGGGTTACCGCAAGCTGGAAGGCGAAGGTTGGCTGAACGTGAAAGCCGCCGGCGTGGAACTCACCCCGGACGGGTTGATGCAGATCGACCGCCACTTGCCGACGTTCTTCGACCCGGAGTACGCCGGGGCACGGTATACATGACTTGGCAAACAAATTGGCCGCACGAGGAACACCGAGAAAACACGATCAGAAAACAGAATCATATCTTTTTCTGATCGTGATTGATCGGTTCAGTCGTGCGGCCTGTATTTGCCAATTACTTCTTCTCGTTAGTCGGCAGAATCATCACGAAGGGTTTGCCCTTCTTATCGAGGTTGCGGTTCAAATCCTTCGGGTCGAGTTCGACCTTGGCTCCCGCTTCCGGCACGTCCGCCTTCGCGCTCCACAGGATTGCGTTTACCACGGTGCGGCGGAAATCCTCGTTGCCCCAATTCTTGTGGTTGTGACCGCCGGTGAATCCGAAGCCGCGGCCGCCGTCTTTGCGGTCGTAGGCCCAAGCCAAGGTTTCGATACGCCCCAAGTACTTCTTGGCGTCCGCGGTGCCCCGGGTGTTGTCCGGCGGGAGCGCCAACAGGATCGGCGTCACACCCTTGGCTTCCTTCACGTCGGTCACGTCCCCCACCCAGTGCATGTTGTAATACCACTCGTCACGGATGGTGAACGGCTTCACTCCGTTGGCAATCGGATGCTTCGGCAGGCTGCGAATGTTGGCATCCCAGTGCGGGTTGAAGCTCGTGCGCGGATCGTAGAATCCGCCCATCCAATTCACCACGGTTTCACCGTCCTTCGGGTTGTAATCCACGGCGTAGTGCATGTTCACCCAGCCGGTGCCCTTATCCATATAGCCTTGCAGAAGCTTCAAGCGATCGTTCTTCACCACCGGGTGGCCGGCGCGGCCGTCCATGTAGAAGACGAGCGCCGAAGCGCCGTCGAAGATCTTCTCGTTCTTGGGCCAGCCGTCGCGGGCCATGATCGGCCACACGCCATTTTGTTTCAACTGGTTGCACAACAGGGCGCACCCGGCGAAGAATTCGTGGTCGCCGGGGCCGTGGCTTTTGCTCCCCGCCACGATCACGATCTTCTTTCCTTTGAAATCGGCGGGCGGTTCCTTTTCCAGTTCGACTTTGCTCTGGTCGTAGGGGTCGAAGCCGAGTTCCTTGATTTGTTCGGGGGTGGCCCCCTCGGCGGGCTTAGGTTGGGCGGTAGCCCACGGAGCGAAAGCCGCGAGGCCCAAAAGTGCTAAGTATCGGGAACGCATAACGGTTTCCTGTAAAACTGGGAGGGGGTTGGGGTATGTTTAAAGAAGCCGATCTACGGGAGAGCGCGTTGAATTCCACGCCGACCGCCGACACATTGTATGGGCTATTCCCCGCGAGTGCGGATCGTTCCGAATTGGAACCCATTTCCCCATCCGAAATGCCCGAACCCTACCGGCAATTGTTGGTTCATAGCCACCACATGACCGTCACCGTGGAAGAATTCTACGGCCAATCGGTGGATGTGCAGGTGCTCGAAGTGGCTCGAGTGGGGGAAACTTACGCCCGCAAAATCGTACTTCGATTGCAGGAAACCAAGAAGGTCGTTCAATTCGGCCTCGTGAGCATCGATCTGAGTTTGCTCGCAACCGATGTGCGTTCCGAAATCGAAAGTGGGCGGACGCCGCTCGGTCGCGTGTTAATCCAGCACGACGTCTTACGATACATCGAATCGGCAGGGTATTTCAAAACTTGGCCGACCGCCAAAATGTGCGAATGGCTTCAACTTCCAAAACCGGAAATGCTCTACGGTCGTCTCGGGGCGATCTACACCGACGGACGGCCCGCAATTGGAGTGATGGAAATCCTGTCGCCTTGCACGGCTCCGGGCGGATAAACTATCCGCAAGACTCCGCCGCGTGCCGCGGTTCCGGGTCGCACCGGGGTACATTCCATGTGGAAGCAACTTCTCTTCGCGTTGGCGTTCGCACCCGCAATCTCCGTGGCTCAAGTGCCCACGGTACCGGCTCCACTTTCGCGGGCCGAGGTGGATAAGCGGGCCGCCCAAGTGGCCTACGACACCGTGCTGATCGGCGCGGAACTCTTCAACTCCGGCAACGTGGAAGATTGTTTGCGCTTGTACCAAGGCACCGTGAATGCGCTGTTGCCGTTCATGGATCACCGGCCCGACTTGGTAAAACTGATCGGCGAGAAGGTCGATAAATCGAAGGGCCTGACCAAATTGGGCGACAAAGCGTTCGCATTGCGGGAAGCGCTCGATGCCATCATGGGCACGCAGATCGTGAAGAAGCCGCTGTGGGATCGCTTGGGTGGTCAAACGGCCGTGGAAGCGGTGGTCCACGATTTCGTGGTCGCCACGGTGGCGAACCCGAAGGTGAATTTCACCCGCGATGGGAAGTATAAACTCGACGAAGTAGGCATGAAGAAGTTCGAACAGCAACTCGTTCAAATGATCAGCTCGGCCACGGGCGGGCCATTGAAATACGAAGGCAAGGACATGAAAGCCGCCCACGCCGGGATGAAAATCACCGATGACGAATTCAATGCGATGGCCGGGGATTTGGCGCTGGTGCTCGTCAAGTACAAGGTGCCAGCCACCGAACAGGCCGAGTTATTTGCCATCGTCAACAGCACGCGGGCGGACATTGTCGAAGGGAAGAAATGATCTGATCCAAGCCCATCCGTTGCAACGGGTGGGCAATTATTTCGATCCTGTATCGCTCAATTTCTTCGATCCTTTCGGGTAAGGATCGTGCGCTTCCACACGAAAAAAAATCTTCCGGCCTTTTTTGATGAATTTGTAGTCTCCTACCAATCGATCATCCGTGCCGAACAACGTCCTTTTGCGTTC
>JBBQWA010000380.1:0-4066 GCA_038211045.1 Gemmatales bacterium | reverse complement strand
CGACAAGATTGATCCCAAGGGCGACTATCCCACGCGCCCCACCCAATTTGGATCGACAAAGGAAAACGGTTGCATCCTGACAACTTGCAAACGTTGGCCGAATTACTAGGCAGCCACGGGCAAGGAAAGGGGACAGAAGTGGGATAGGCACATGCCTGACCCGAATGGCACAAAGTTAATCCTAAACCGTTGTAATTTATAGTTTTAGGTCGCATATTAGCGTTTGCGGAGCCAGTTCACCTCGCCAAAACCGAGACCCCGGTCAGAGTGTTGATGCTTCACGCAACACCCACAACCGGAGGCCAACGATTGCTCTCAGCATCGCCGCCGCCATTCAGAGAATCAAGTCCGGAGTCCGCGATTGGCTCTCCCCCGAAACGATCCAACAAATCTGCCGATCGCAATCAGGCCGAAGGGGGGCGCAGAACGGGAAGACATTCACATGGGGAAACCTCGTGCGGATTCGGGAGGACGCTTCGACGTCAGCTTATTTACTGACCGTCATGTTTAGAACATCATTCCGAGTGAAGTCCGAATGGGAACGCACTCTCCCCCGAGTGGGTCGCTGCGAGCAAAGCGAGAAGCGGGGTCGGAACGGCGATGCGAATCTACCCCACTCCCGGTTCGCTGGGTGAACCACTCTCCCCCTTAAAGCGAGCGGGGAATTGACGACCGTTGGGCGGCGGTCGCTTCCATCACCCTTCCATCACTTCCTTCGATTTTTCGTCGGCGAGCCGGTCGATTTTGCTTTCGTACTGCTTCAATACATCCTGCATCTTTTCCTTGCCCGTATCGCGGTCGTCTTCGGTCATGGTCTTCGACTTCTCGGCGTCTTCGAAGTGCTTGTTACCGTCGCGGCGGATGTTGCGGCAGCTGACCTTGGCGACTTCGGCCTGCTTCTTGATCTGAGCGACCAGCTTCTTCCGTTGATCCCCGCTCATCGCGGGTACGCTCAAGCGAATCACTTTGCCATCGTTGTTCGGGGCCAGCCCGAGATCGCTGGAACGGATCGCCTTTTCGATCTCTTTCAAATCGTCCGCTTGGAACGGCTTGATCATGATCGTGGCAGGATCGGGGCAAGAGATGTTGGCGATGTTCTTGATCGGCGTCGGCGAACCGTAGTAATCGGCTCGAATGGAATCGAGCATGGCGGGCGTGGCCCGACCGGAGCGGAGGCCCTTGAGTTCGCCCGCGAACACGCCGAGGGCTTTTTCCATGCGGTCGGTGGCATCTTTGAGGAATACTGGTGCGGACATGGTAGAACTCCGGTTGGGTGAATTTATCGGAGCCGGAAGCGTCAGCGACGATCTTGAAATTCCAGAATCGTCGCTGATGCTTCCGGCTCGGATGAGTGAATGATCGTCGCTGACGCTTCCGGCTCGGAAAGAAAATCATTCCCCGCTCACGAGCGTGCCGATGGCGTGACCAGCCACGGCGCGCGCGATCGAATCGGGTTGCTTGTAGTTGAACACGAGGATCGAAAGCTTGGCTTCCCGGCACATCTCGAACGCGCCGAGATCCATCACGTTCAAGCGATCTTGCAGTACCTTCTGGTAGCTCAGTTTATCGTATTTCACCGCGTGCGGGTTCTTTTCCGGATCGGCAGTGTAGATGCCGTCGACGCGGGTCGCTTTGAGAATCACTTCGGCGGCGAGTTCGCGTCCCCGCAGTGCGGCGGCGGTATCGGTGGTCACGTACGGGTTGCCGGTGCCGCCCACGAGGATCACCACGCGGCCTTTTTCCAAGTGCCGCACGGCCCGCCGGCGGATGAATGGTTCGGCCACGCTATCGATTCGCACAGCGCTCATCACCCTCGTCGGCACGTTTAAGCGTTCTAAAATATCTTGGAGGGCGAGGCCGTTCATCACGGTGGCGAGCATGCCCATGTTATCGGCGGTCACGGCGTGGATCGGGGAACCGGCGGCGAAGGTCGCCCCGCGGATCAGGTTTCCCCCGCCGACGACGACGGCGAGTTGCACGCCGCGGGCCACGATGGTTTTGATCTGTTCGGCGATGGACACGGTTTCTTCGACGCTGATGCCGCTTTTGCCGGAGATGCCGAAGGCTTCGCCGCTGAGTTTCAGCAGTACGCGCTTGTATTTCGGGGCGAGCGGAAGTGATTCGGGCATAGATCACTCTTATGGCGAGCCGGTAGCGTTAGCGACCGGAGAAACGTAGGCAATACTCCGGTCGCTGTTGCTTCCGGTTCGCCACAGTGGTTGCATTGAAATGATACGACCCATCACGCGCCCGGCAAACGCCCGCAACCGCCGAGCAAATGGTTGAACACCAACAGCATCTGGAAGCCCAGCACGGCCGCCCCGAAGATCCGCTTCACCAAGCCTTCGCCCGAACGCATCAGCCCGAGCGATCCGACCATGAGAATCACGAAGCCGAAGAGCAATCCGTAGCGATCCGTGTAGCCGGAGCGGGCATTCGAGAACTCTGCGTACTTGATCTCGGCATCGAGGTATTCGCGGCGTTTCACCCACGTTTCCTCGGACGTTTTGATCTTGTCTTCGTTCCCCGGCTTCTCGCGCAGCTTCTTGATCTCGATTTCATGATCGTACTGTTCCTCTTGCAACAACCCGGTCCGGCGTTCGACCTTCGCCTTGCCGATCAACGGCATGAACATCATCGCCAGTACGAGGAACGCGCCGAGACCGAAGAGCAGCGTGGGAAGATCGATCGCCTCGGCGAGGCGCCGTCGCAGTTCCGGGGTGAAGCGCGGCCGGCGCGGTTCGGCGACCGGCTTGGCTTCCGCCGGCAGCGCGGCGAGTTCCTGCTCGAAGCCGCCTTCGCTGATCACGAGCACGGCGCCGCACTTCTTGCAAACGATCCGCCGCCCGACATCCTTGGGCGTAACGGCGTAAATAGTTCCGCATTCCGGGCAGGCATTGTTCATGGCATATCCAGAGTTTTCAACATCGGATCACCGATCGTATTTTCTGCTACAATAGCGAGTCGGAAACGTATTGGGTGCCGGGCGATAAAAACACTAGGCTCTCACGCTTCCGGCTCGCTAAAACCCGCTGGCTTCGCTCGATTGTAACGCGTAAGTTGGTATTCCTCCGCCTGTTCGTCGTATTTCGTCGCGGGAAGCACGGCCCACCGCACTAGGCAAACGTTCATTCCCCATCGAGGTACTTCGAATGAAGTTCCGAACCCGTCTCGATCGCGTCCTCCAAGGCATTACCCTCGGCACACTCGCCGCGATGCTGATGACCTCGAATCTGCGTGCCCAAGCCCCGGCGAAGGCTCCCGAACCCGCCGCTCCCAGCATCGGCGACCTCGGCTCTAAACAGGAAGCCAACGCCAAGAAGTTCCAAGATTTCAAGGAAGGGCTGTTCCGCCTCGCCAAGCGCCTCGAAAAGAGCGACCGGGCCGAAGATAAGGAAACCGCCAAGATTATCCTCGCCGCGATCGACCAAGCCCAGAAATCGGGCGTCGATTCCCAATTCCAAAAGCTTGTACTCGGGTTGAAGGCCGGGAACTTGGCCGTGAACGACCTCCAAAAGATCGAAGGGGACGGCCAACAACTCAGCAAGATGTTGAAGGAAATCTACGACATCCTCATGACCGACGACGAAGCGGCCAAGTTGAAGGCCGAGATCGCCCGCCTCGAAGCGATCCTCAAGAACGCCAAGGAAATTAAGAACACCCAAGAACGCCTGCAAGACAATACGCAATCCAAGATCGGCAAGGCGGAAGATCTTTCCAAACAACAAGATAAGTTGAAGGATCGCACCGAAGACCTCGCCAAGCAAATGGGCGGCAAGGATCCCAAGGAAGGCAAGCCGGCCGCCAAGAAAGACGACCGCGCCGAGCCGAAATCGGAACCCAAGCCGGGCGAATCCAGCGCCGAACCCAAGCCCGAATCGAGCCAAGAAAAGGGCGAGCCCAAAGATTCCGACCCCATGAGCAAGGAAGGCGATCCGAAAGAGGGGGCCGGGGAACCGAAGGAAGGCAAGCCCGGCGATCCGAAAGCCGGGGAATCGAAGGATGGCAAGGGCGATCCGAAAGAGGGCGGCGAACCCAAGCCCGGCGAACCCAAGCCCGGCGAACC
>JBBQWA010000379.1:0-4076 GCA_038211045.1 Gemmatales bacterium | reverse complement strand
CTCACGATCTGCATGCCGGATGATAAGGATGCCCCCCGGCCCATGGAATTCAAGGCCGCTGCCGAAGAGATTCGCATTAGTGTGATAACTTTTAATCGAACGAAGTAGAACTTAGACTCCGGGTGCTGACGCAACCCGGCTCGCCCGCAAAGACTCCGGGCGCTGACGCAACCCGGCTCGCCAGGAAATTCTTCGCTATGTCGTTTCTCGCTCCGTTGATGCTGATCGGTGGTGCCGCAATCGGAATTCCGATCGCCCTGCACTTCTTCTACAAGGCGCGCCATCGGCCCCTACCGTGGGCGGCGATGGAGTTCCTGCGCCAAAGCATCGAACAAACCAGTCGCCGGCTGCGCTTCCAAGAATTGGTTCTGCTCATTCTCCGTTGCCTCGTGTTGCTATTGCTCGCGCTCGCCCTCGCCAGGCTTTCCTGCCAATGGAGCGGCGGTTCCGGCCGGGGCGAAACCGTTGATGCGGTACTCGTGTTCGATACCTCGTACAGCATGGGCGCCTCGGACGGCGACAAGACCCGGCTCGAACGGGCCCAAGAGGCCGCCCTCGGCGTCATCGATAACTTGCCACCGCGATCCACGGTGCAAATCATCACTTGCTCGGATCGCGCCACGCCGATCAAGTTCACCTCCAGTAACCTCGATCAAGCCCGCCAAGTGGTGAAATCGCTGGAACTCACGAGCCTTTCCAGCGACATGCTGCCGGGTTTGAATGAGGCCCACGCCGCCCTCGATCGCGGTGTGGGCAGTAACAAGGAAGTGTACCTTTTCAGCGATATGCAAAAGAACGGTTGGGAACGGCAAGCCGCGGCCATCAAGGCCAAGGCGGCAGAAATTCAACCGCGGGCACCGCTCATCCTCGTCCGCTGCGGCCGCGAAGATACCGTACCTTCCAACATCGCCGTGACCGATATTTCCTTCCCCGGTGGCATCCCACACACCGGCACGCGCATGCCCTTCACGGTGCTGCTCAAGAACACCGGCAAGGCCGCCGTGAACAACGTGGCCGTCACGCTCGAAGTCGATGGCGAGAAGCAAGACATCGATACCGCCTTCGCGGCGCGGATCGAACCGGGTACGGCCTTCCCCGTTACCCTCACGGGCAAGCTCACCAATCCCGGGGCGCGGTTGCTCACGGCGAAAATCGGCCAACGCAAGGGCGAAGGCGCCGAAGCCACCGCCACGCAACCGGACGAACTCCCCGGCGATAACCGCTTCGACAGGCTCATCCCGGTGCGGGATCGCATCCGAGTTCTGCTCGTCGATGGTTCCCTCGAAACCGATCCGCAGAAATCGGCCGCGTTCTTCTTCCGCAACGCCATCCTTCCCACCACCGAATCCTCGCGCGAAAACTACTTCGTGAAGGTGACGGAGGTGAAGCCCGATCAACTTTCGCCCGCGCTCCTCGGCGATACCGATATTTGCGTCTTGGCGAACGTGCCCTCCAGCAGTGCGGATCGCAACGGCATCCCCGGTTTGCCCACCGAGTTCGCCGATCGCTTGGTCGAGTTCGTGCGGTCTGGCGGCGGTTTGATCATCGGCTGCGGGGATTTCACCCTGCCGGAGAAGTACAACGCCGTGCTCGGTTCGCGGAACCTGCTCCCCTTCCCTTTGGAAGCTCCGGACGCGGCGCCGATCGAGAAGCCATTCCACCCCGCCGCCGATTCGGCCGAGAACCCCTCGTTCCTCAGCCAACTGCGCGAAACGCCGCTCTCGATTTCCACCGGGTTCGTGGAAGTGGCCAAATCGATGGGGGCGAAGGAATCGGAGAATGGCGGGCGGGGCCGGGTGTTGCTCCGCCTCGATACGAACAAGCCGCTCATCACAATGAAAACCCTCGGCGAAGGGGAAGTGATCTTCTTCCATACCAGCTTGGATGCGACGTGGACGAACTGGCCCGCCATCGCCGCATCGTACCTTCCCTTGGTTCAAAAGACGCTCTCGCACCTCACCGGCCGCGCGACCAACGGGACGAACCGCATCGCCGGGGAAACCCTGCAATGGACGCCGCCGAAGGCCAGTAGTAAGGGGTTCGAGTTGGTTCGGCCCAATCGCACAAGGGTGCATTTGGGTGCGGCTTCGGGCGGAACCGGTTCGGTGTTGACCGTAACCGCAACGGATACCGCAACCTCTGGGGAATACCAGATGGGCTACGAAGGGGAAACGAATCCGACGGGGCCGCGGTTCGCGGTGATCCCCGATCTGCGGGAATCGGAGAATCTGGAAGCGATGGGCGACGCCGATTTCGATACCGCCATCGGGTTCAAGCCGGTGATCGTGTCCGCCGGGGCCGAAGCCCAACAGACGGTGGGGAACTTGCGATCCAAACGGGAGTGGACGATTTATCTGTTGTTATTCGTGTTCGTGTTCGCCGCTTTGGAATGCGCATGGGCGTGGTACTGCGGCCGGGCAAAGTAAGTGTTTTCACCCTCTCCCCTTGGGCATTGGTATACCCACAAGTTTCCGAGTTGGGTATACAGGGGAATGGATACCTTTTTGATAATCTGGATATGCGTCATCAAGGCCGGTTTCGCTCCCTCGTGAGTGAACACCTGCACAGCGTCAACCGCGCCGTCAACGGGTTGTCCGCCCTCAGCGGTACCGCCCAGCCCATGGCCGCCACCAAGGCCATGTACCGCTTCCTCGCCAACGAAGCGACCATCCTCCCCGCACTCATCGAACCGGCCCAAGAAGCCGTCCGCGATGCCCTCGCCCGATCCGCCACCCCGATCGCCCTCGCCGTCCACGATTGGTGCATGTTCTCCTTCCGCACCCACACCGCCAAAAAAGACCTCTTCCAACGCACCCACGCCCAAGACCTCGGCTACGACCTCGGCTCCTGCCTCATCGTCGACGCCAACTCCGGACGGCCGCTCGGACCCATGGAATTGCGGTTGCGCACCGCCGACGGCGTGCTCACCACCCGCCCCGGTGAGGTTCTCGAACCGGTCGCCCACATCGACGAACTCCTCGGCACCATGAACGATTCCCGGCGTTGGAACCTCGGCAAGCCGCTGGTTCACATCGTCGACCGCGAAGCCGATTCCGTCGGCCACTACCGCGCGTGGGACCGGGCCGGTCACCAGTTCCTCGTCCGGGCCAAGGACGACCGAGTGGTGCGGTGGAAAGGGGAAGCGATTTCGCTCAAAGCCCTGCAAAAGAGGCTCGAACCGGAGTTCGCCGACCCGCCCGACGGCCCCGCGTCGGTGACGAAGACCAAGTTCGGCCCGGCCAAAGTGCAGGTGCTCGAAGTCGAAATCGTGCTCGACCGGCCCGCGAAAACCCGTACGGCGGAAGGCCGCGTCGAGACCCCGGGAACGCCGTTGACGCTGCGTTTGATCCTGACCCAGGTGGTCACATCCGACGGCGAGGTGCGGGCGCGTTGGCTGCTACTCACGAACGTGGGGGCAGAGTACAAGGCGGCCGAGGTGGCCCGGTGGTACGCGTGGCGTTGGCGGATCGAGAGCTACCACAAGTTGTTGAAAACGGCGGGGATGAACGCGGAGGAATGGCAGCAGGAATGTGGGGAGGCGTTCGCCAAAAGGCTGGTGATCGCGTCGATGGCCTGCCTGCTGATTTGGCATTTGCAGGAGGATGGGAGCGAAGAGGCGGAACGGTTGAAGAAGATTTTGCAGCGGTTGAGCGGCCGTCAGAAAAAGCACAAGGGTCCGGCGACGGCCCCGGCGTTGTTGGCGGGCTTGGAGAGACTGTTGGCGGTGTTGAATCTACTGGAAACGGAGAAGATGGAGGATATAGTGGATTTGGTGCGGAAGGTCCTTCCCCGTTTGGTCAATTCCTCGTAATTACCAAGTCGGAAAGTTGTGGGTATACCTTTGCCTCGGGGGAGAGGGGATAGGGTGAGGGGGATATTGGCTGAAAAACCCTCACCCCCAACCTTCTCACGCAAGAGGAGAGGGGAGTTAAGATAGTAGAAATAGCATTCACGGTTTCACGATCAACCTTTGATCCGCCTTCACGCCCTTCTGCACGGCGGTGCCTTTGCCGTGCGGCAGGATCACTTCGAGATCGACGCTCTCGACTTGTCCGAGGCCGAAGTGGGCGACGGCT
>JBBQWA010000378.1:0-4082 GCA_038211045.1 Gemmatales bacterium | reverse complement strand
ACGAATAGAGGGGGCAACTTGAGAGGAGTGCTTTCGGCGGTCTTGTATTCCGGATTGGGTACCATCCATGCTCGTTCTATTTTGTCCGCATGTCGTGCCACCTTCTTTTCGGAAGAGGCGAGGGCAACGCTCATCCGCCGTGCCACGGCGCAATTGAGCAGCACCCACTTGCGTTGGCTCAGCCGATCCTGAACCGCGGCGAGCATCGCTTCCGGATCGCGGGCCTTTTGCCATTCGTGTTCGTTCATGGAGATTTCCCCTTCGGAGCCGGAAGCGTCAGCGACGATCCTCGCTCGAATCGTCGCTGACGCTTCCGGCTCGGATGTCGTCACATTCTGCGTTATAATACCCGCAGACTCCGAGGGATTGGGCCAGATCATGCCGAAAAAAGTCATCCTCATCGCCGATCCGGGCATCGATACTTCGTTCGCCATCGCGCTCGCGCTGCACGATCCGAGCCTCGATGTCATCGGTTTGCTGCCGTGTGCCGGGAACATCTCGGCGGACGTTGCTACTTCGAACATCCACATCCTGATCGATCGGCTCGATCCGGTGAAATGGCCGCGGACCGCCGCGGCGATCCCCGTGGAATACGACCTCGACGGCACCGAACTCCACGGGCCGGACGGCCTCGGCGGCAACAACTTCCTCTGCGCCCAGCGGCACCAGCATCTCCCGGCCGATAAGGTGCTGGTTGAACTCGTGCGCGAACACCCCCGGCAAGTCACGGTGATCTGCCTCGGCCCGGTCACCACGTTCGCCCGGGCGCTAGACCGCGATCCGGAAATCGCCGGGCTGATCGAGAAGCTGGTAATGGTCGGCGGCACGTGGAAGGAGCCGGGCAACGCCGGGCCGATGGCGGAGTTCCACTTCTACCTCGATCCGGAATCGGCGAGCCGGGTGATCCACGCGAACATCACGCCGATGATCGTGCCATTGGATGTCACGCGGCGGCTGGTGCTTTCGCCCACGGAGTTGTTCGAATTGCCGAACCCGGAATCGAAAACGTGCCAGTTCCTGAGGAAGATCGTGCCGTTCGGCTTGCGGGCCAGCATGAACAATTACGGCGTGGAAGGGTTCCATTTGAAGGATGTGCTGGGCGTGGCCGCGGTGGCGCTGCCGGGCTGCATCACCTTCGAGACGCACCCGGCCGATGTGGAAGCCTCCGGGGCGCTCACGCGGGGAATGCTGGTGGTGGATACGCGGAAGCAGCGGGGGGAATGGCCGAACGTTCAAATCGGCGTCGAAGCGGCGATCGGCGAGATTCGGCAGTACGTCATGCGGATATTGAAGGCGGCACCGTAAGGCGAGCGGCGTTGGGATTTCCACCCTCTCGCCCTTTGGAGAGAGGGTAAAAACAAAACCCGACGCCCACCGCTCGGGTACAAGAAGAATCAGGCCCCGCTCAACTGTTTCACCTTCGCCGCAACGTCCGCGAGTGCCTTCGCACGGTTCGCCCCCGCACCATCCAACAGTTTCACGAGCGCACTGCCTACGATGGCGCCGTCGGCGAATTCACCGACTTCTCGAACGTGCTCCGGTTGACCGATGCCGAAGCCGACGCAGAGGGGCAAATCGGTGAGGTTCCGCAACCGCTTGACGAGATCCCGGGCCGGTTGAAACACCATCGTGCGTTCGCCGGTGATTCCGACCACGCTCACCACGTACACGAAGCCGCTGCACGCCTTCACCACTTTCTCGGCCCGCTGCGGTGTCGTCGTTGGGGCCACCAACAGAATCAGTTTGAAATCGGCATCCCGGCAGCGCTTCGAGAGTTCCTCGGCTTCCTCGACCGGGAGATCGGGCACGACCACGCCGCAGAGATTCGCGGCCTTCGCCGCCTTCAAAAAAGCATCCAACCCCATTTTGAATATCAGCGAGTACGACACCATCCCGAGCATCGGCACGGCGAGCTTCGTGCGGGCGAGGGCCGCGAACAACTCCGGCAGTTTCAGCTTGGCGTTCAACGCCCGGGTGTACGACGCTTGAATGATCGGGCCATCGGCGATGGGATCCGAAAAGGGGAAGCCGACTTCGATCAAGTCGGCCCCGTTGGAAGCCACGGCGGGGAGCAATTCCTCGGTGAAGGCGAGATCGGGATCGCCCGCCGGGAGGAACGGAAGGAACGCGGGGCGCTTCGCGGCCCGCCGGGAGGCGAAGAGAGCATCGATAGGATTCATGCGGATTGGTTTAGCGAAATTCAACGCTGCGGGCGCGGCAGCGTGAAACCGGGGCGAAGCACCGGAGCTTCCGGTTCCACCGGCGTGGCATCGGCTTTGACTAGCGGGGCGCTCGCTTCGGCGCTCTTGGGCGCCGTGGGTTCGGGCGCGACAACGAGAGCGGATACCGGTGCGGACACCATCAAGACCGGCGCAGCGAGGGGAAGCCGGCGGGCTTCCGGCGGCTTAGGTTCCGGTGCGACCGGCGCTTCGGCGGGGGCGATCGATTTCAGCTTCAACAGCGACGACACCTTCTGCGGCGTGGCTGTCTTCGGTTGATCCTCGAACTGGTATTCCTCGTTCTCGATGTACAACATCAGAATGCCGACGCCCATGAGCAACACGGTGAATAGCAGAATGCCGACGTAACCGTCGTTGCGTTTGTTCGTGGTGGGCAATGGCTTTGGCATGGGAATCTCGTGTGGAACAACCCTCTCCCCGTTGGGGATAGGGTCGATTCGAGCGAAGCGATAAGCGGGGAGAGGGGATTGAAAAAGCTGAGAGATCCCCTCTCCCCGCTTTGCCGCTTCGCGGCATAAGCCACCCTCTCCCCAACGGGGAGAGGGTCAAGAAAAAAATCTGCCGCTGGCTGCGGGCGAATGATTTCACTTGATCGCGCTGATGGTGGTCATCGCGGGGATGGTCACTTCCGGGCCGGCGAACGGTTTCAACGCGATCTCTTCGGCGTCTTGGTTGTAGAACGCCGCCGCGGTAATGAAGAACGCCAGCGAGAGGAACGACAAGCCGACGAAGATGTCTTGCCGACGAACCGGCTTGGTCGGGTCGAATTCTTCCTCGGCGGCGGCGTCTTCGTCGTCTTCGACGGGGCGCGGCTTCTTCTTTTTCTTGATCGGTTCGTCGTCGACCGGTTTCTTTTTCTTCTTGGCCATGGGAACCTCTTAAAATCCCTCTCCCCTTGGGGAGAGGGGAGTAAACTTTATTTCGTCGGTACGACTTCGTCGCCCACTTTGGGAAAGTCGGCGGCGGCCGGTTTCAGCAACCCGGCGGGTTTGTTCCAAGTGCCCACGGCTTTGTCGGGGTTGATGTCGCTGCCGATGGTGAGGTAGCCGACGAACTTGCCGCCCCCTTCGATCCGCTGGATTTTCAGGATGGTGCCGGGGCGAAGCCCGGCGTTCAAGCCGGGGGTGATTTCGACGAAGCCATCTTTGTAGGCCCGCACGGTGCCGCGGAAGTTCTCCGGTGCCGGGGGATTGCCGGTGAGGCTCTTGCTGCCCCCTTGGAGGAGATCTGTGTATTTATCGGCGAGCTCTTGGATGCGGGTGGTGAGCCGTTCGGACTGCTGCTTGAACGCCTCCGCTTCCCGCTTCGCATCGAGCATCTTGACTTCGGAATCTTTGGCGACGCGGGTTTGAACGTCGAGATCGACTTTCACCTTGGTGAGTTCTTTGTCGTTCAAGTCGGCGGCATCTTGAAGCGTTTTGATCGTGGCGTCTTTTGCCGTGATGGTCGCATCGTTCTTGCGATCCGCGGCGAGCTTATCTTCGTAGGACTTCGTGAGGTTCTTGTTGATGGAGAGCGCGTTCTTGAGCTCTTCCTTGAGGCGGTCGTTCTCGGCGGCCACGGCGGCATAGCCGCTGCGGTTGTCGTCGGTGGTGGTGAGCTCTTGCTTCTTGATTTCGTTGGCGCCCTTGTAGTTATCTTCGGCGAGCTTCGCATTCCGGTCGCTGGAGCCGCGCCAGTTCGTGCGGGTGACGAAGGTGAAGACCGTGAAGCTGCTCCAGACGAGCGCCAGCAGGAACACGAAGATCACGAGCATTTTTCCGAACGCGGTCATGGCGAAAATCCTCTTGGCGAGCTGGGTCGCGTGAGCGCCCGGAGTGCCGTTGTCCAAAAACTCCGGGC
>JBBQWA010000377.1:0-4086 GCA_038211045.1 Gemmatales bacterium | reverse complement strand
TCGATGCTCGCGATGAGTACACCGTGTTCCTTGCGCTCGGCTTCGCTCATGTTGGCCACGGCTTCCTTGAAGAAGTTCTTCATGAAGTTGTTGAAGCTGTTGCCATCGCCATAAGCACGGCCCGCTTCGGCGAACCACTTGGTAACGTACGCCTGGGGCGGCAGCTTCTTGCGATCCTTGGTGAAGTACGAGAGGTATTCCTTGCGTTCGGCGCTCGTCCAGTTGCCGATGGGCAGCGTGCGCAGGTGGAAGAGGTAGTGGAACTGGTCTTCCTGCGTTTTCGCCGTTGCCATGTGCTTCAACGTCCGCTCGGCGAGTTTCGGTGCAGTGAGGTACACGAGGAGTTGGAATACCTCGCGGTTCATCGATTCGTTGGAACTAGGAAACATCGGATCGAGTTCGGCGAGGAGTTTCTTCTGCGTTGCGAGCGAAGGCTTACCCAAGCGGGCGAAAGCCACTTGCAGCACCCGCAATTTGTCGAATTGTTGTGTTTCGTTCAGTTTGGTGATGGGGAACTTGTCGAGCGCGGCGAGCAGTTCGGGAAGCACCTTCGTATCGCCAACGCGGGCCAGCGCGAGCAGTGATGCGAGCGCAGCGTTCGGATTCGTTTCGGCGAGGGCCTTCGCCTTCCATTCCACAACAGATTGCGCTTCGAGGGCAACGCGCGCGGCCGATTGCAAGGCGCGGTCATCGCTGGCCAAACTCGGCGAGAGTTTCTCGACGGCACCCGATACAGCCTTACCTTGGTGGGCTTCAGAGTTGTTCCGATCCGTTCTGGCCTTCATCTCAGGCGTGATTATCGTGGGAACAATCTCGGGCTGCGTCGATTCCTTCCCCACATACGTCACGCGGTAGATTGCCCCTTGGGTGCCGCGGCCGCCGATGGTGAAATACATCGAACCATCAGTCGGGCAGACGGCGATGTCGGTCACATTCAACGGCTTCTTCACCGCATCCTTCTTCATCAAGCCGAGCGGGCAGACAAAGTTCTCGAAGGTCGCGGTGTAAGTCGAACCCTTCGGATTCAGATGCACGGCCATGATGCGGCCGTAGCTCCAATCGAGGATGTACATCGCCTTCTGGTACTTGGCGGGGAACTTCGCGCCAATGCCGTTGCTCACGCCGGTCGGGGAGCCGACACCGATGTTCACCACCGGAGCCAAATTGTCCGGGTAGTAATCGGGCCAGACGCCCGTGCCCGAGCGCCAGCCATGTTCGCTGCCGCTGGTGCAGTGGTTCACCCGCGTGGGACGGTACCAGGGCATGCCCCAATCCCATTCCATGTCGCTGTCGAAGGTGAAGAGTTCGCCATCGGCGTTGAAGGCGAGGTCGTAGGCGTTGCGGAAGCCGGCGCAGAACAGTTCGGCGTTCTTGCCATCCTGATTCATGCGCACGACGTAGCCACCGGGGGCATAGATGCCCGCGGCGTGGCCGTTGCCGTCCCATTGGCGGGGCAGCAGGAGGTCTTCCTTGTAATTGCGGTAGGGCGAATCCTTGCTCAGGCCTTCGGGCAACTGGGTGTGGTTGCCGTTCATGATGTAAAGCTTGTTATCCGGCCCCTTCACGATACCGTGCGGCCCATGTTCCCCGGCCCCGGCGAAGCCCTTGAGGAATTCGACGTTCCATTTGTTCGGCTCGGTTTCCTTGCAGCGGTAAAGGCCGAAGCCCTTCGGCCCGTTGCCGTTGAGGTAGAGCGAATCGAACGCCCACAGCGTGCCCATCACTTCGCTGATGGGCAGATCGAGCTTTTCCTTCTTCTCGACGACGCCATCCTTCAACGTGAAGCGAGTGATGGCTTGGCCGCGTTGGCCCGAAGCGATCAACCGGCCTTGCCCATCGAAGCCCATGTTGATGAACGAGCCGTCCACGGCCGGATCGGCGGTGTACACGAGTTCGGCCTTGAATCCCTCGGCGACGAAGAGCTCTTCGGGCAGCGGGGCGACTTTCCCCTTGGGCGGCGCCTTCTGCTTAGCTTGCGCGAGCAGGGTCGATTCCCGTGGGGCGAAGGCGGTCACCAAACAACAAGCGGCACCGAGGGCAGCCGCGAACATCATTCGACGCATAGGTTGCGATCCGTTTGGGAAAGTGGACATCGGCAGGTGTAGTGAGTGTAACGGAACCGAATCCGTAGAACAACTGTTTCCTGAAGGGGGGACATCGTTCCCCTGCGGGGTTGTGCAAGGGGACGATGTCCCGCCGCTTCCGAGGTCATTTCATGGATTGGTCGAACGAACTTGAAGAAGCCATCGCCGCGGCGGAACTCGCCGGGCAATTCGTGATGGACGAATACGAAAATTTCGTTCCCATTCCGGATGCCCCGGCCAGCATCAGCACGCACGTCGATCGCGGTGCCCAAGAAATCATTCTGAAATACCTGCGGGCGGAGTACTCGGAAGATAGTTTACTCGCCGAGGAAGTCACGCCCACGGTTGCCGAAGCTCCGAAAGATCGATCCCGCGTTTGGATCGTCGATCCCATCGACGGCACCCGCGGCTTCGCCATGAAGAACCGCGAATTCTCCGTGATGATCGCCTTGGTGCTCGACCATCGGCCCGTCGTCGGCGTCGTGCTCGAACCGGTGATCGGCCGGCTCACCTACGCATCGTTAAACGGGGGTTGCTTCACCCGTACCGGCGGTTCCGAGCCGATCCGTTGCAAAGTGAGCGATTGCGAAACTCCGGAAACCTCGGCCATCGTGTTGAGCCACCGCAAGCCGGGCAAACCATTGAAAGGTGTGGTGTCCGCGATTAGGGCCGGGCGAATCGTGGAAACGTACTCCGCCGGGATCAAGCTCGGCATGGTCGCCCGCGGCGAAGTGGAACTCTACGTGAACGAGTACGCCGGGTTCCACGATTGGGATATCGCACCCGGCCACATCCTCGTGGAAGAAGCCGGGGGAAAAGTGACCGAGTTGGATGGGCAACCCGTACGTTACGCCCTACCGATGAAGCCGAACCGCCAAGGCATGCTCGCATCCAACGGGAAAATTCACGCTGAAGTAATGAAACGGTTGATTCGGGGTTAGTCCATCAGCCAATAAGCAAGCCGATGGACATCCTCGCCGGGGAACTATCGCTTGATGGTGGCTAAGCCAAGTTGCCCGCGATTTTCCATGTCATCCATGTCAAGCCGACGCCGACAGGCGATTTCATGGTGGGGGCCCAGTGCCTGCGGCCCCTCACGGAGGAGGAGATTGCGATGTTTGCCGGGCCGCAGGTGTGAAGTAGAATGCAATGAATGACCGTTGCGAATGACCAAGCCTGTAATCGGGAGTGCGGTATGAATGCCACTTTGTTGTCTCCTTCCGCCGGATCGGCGTTTCCACCACCCACCCCACTTTTGACGGCTGAGGAATTCATTTCGCGGTTCGATGGCCAACAAGTGGAATTGGCGAAAGGAATCGTGGAGGAATTGGACATGCCGAAATCGGGATTGCACGGCAAGGCTTGTGCTCGAATGACGGTTCAGCTCACGTTATTCGCAGACAAGTTAGATTGCGGCCACGTTATAGCCAACGACACTTGGATACGCACGGTTCGTTCGCCCGATTCCGTTCGTGGACCGGATGTGTTTTACATCAGCTACACTCGTCAGCCAAAGGGCACACTTTCTGATGAAATGATTGAAGCGATTCCGGAACTGGTTGTCGAAGTACGCTCGCCCTCCGACCCGTGGTCGAAAGTCCTCACGAAGACGTTAGAATATCTCGATTCCAAGGTGACGGTGGTCGTGATTCTCGACCCTGCCACGAAATCCGCGATTATCTACCGCGAGAACGAAGCGCCAAAAACTTTCGCACCGGAACAAGATCTCGTTGTTCCCGATATCCTCCCCGGCTTCGCCGTGAATGTCGGTTCGCTGTTCGCATGAGCGGAAACGATGAATACGAACTTGGCTCGGAAGATTCCCATCGCCTTGATTCTCTTCCGCCTGGCGCTCGGGCCGGTCATGCTGTTCGTTGCCTAGTGCGTGCCCGGTTCGGGGCCGTAGCTCGCTGCATGCCTCATCCCCGCCATTCTCTCCGACCTCTTCGATGAAATGATCGCCCGCCGGTTACTCTTGGCCACGGCGCGGCTTCACCGGTTG
>JBBQWA010000376.1:0-4104 GCA_038211045.1 Gemmatales bacterium | reverse complement strand
CGGGGGAGTGGCGACGGGTGGAATGGGAATGGGTGGGCATCGCGGCATCCTGCCAGGGGTTAGGGAATTTGAACCGACGTTCATCCTACCATCCCGCCTCCCCAAAAATCCACCAACTTCCGTGACGCTCACCCTCTTGGGTGGTGTTCCGCAGGCAGGTGTAGTTGCGGAACCCGAAGGCGCGATAAAGTAGAGTCGAGGACATGCCGTTCTCCTGGAGAAGGTGTGGTTACTCTTCATGAAACGGCATGTTTATCATTCTGACTAGCTTTCGAGTACGCGGATCTTGGAAGAACCATAAATTTTATGTAGTTCGGAGTCGGGGTGCAGCACCGAGGAGATTCGAAGGAACCGGCATTCCACTCGCGTCGGGACTCATCGCACCGAAGTGCGACTCCAACACCGACCTTCAAGAAAAGAGTCGCTGACCGATTGCGTCGCGTTCGTTGTCACACGGAAACACGGCCTGTCGGCACGCGAATTGCATCACTTCGAACTCTCCCACCGAAGGTTCACTATGCGCTTCCACGCCCTCGCCACCGATTACGACGGCACGATCGCCCACCACGGCCGCGTCGATGAACCGACGATGAACGCCCTCAAGAAACTGCGCAAATCGGGTCGCAAGTTGTTGCTCGTCACGGGCCGCGAGCTCGACGATCTGTTTAAGACCTTCGAACATTCGGATATTTTCGACCGCATCGTCGCCGAGAACGGCGCGATGGTGTACGACCCGGCGACCAAGGAGATGCGGCTGATCGGGTCTGCGCCGCCCCCGGAATTCGTCGAGGAACTGAAACGTCGCGGCGTCGGGCCGATCTCGGTTGGCAAAGTGATCGTCGCCACTTGGGAGCCACACGAAACCGCCGTGCTCGATGTCATTCGCCAGCAAGGTTTGGAACTGCAGGTGATCTTCAACAAAGGCGCGGTGATGGTGCTGCCCTCCGGGGTGAACAAGGCCACGGGGCTGGCAGCGGCGCTCGCCGACTTGGGGTTGTCCCCCCACAACGTCGCTGGCGTGGGCGATGCCGAGAACGATCACGCCTTTCTGGAAATGTGCGGTTGCTCCGCTGCCGTGGCCAACGCGATCCCCTCCGTGAAGGAGCGGAGCGATATCGTGCTGGCGGCGGATCACGGCGCGGGAGTCGCGGAATTCATCGAACAGATCATCGCCGGCACTGCGGATACACCGACGCGCGACGGCATCCAGTTGGGCGTGCTTGAGGATGGCACCCCGGTGGCCCTCGATCCAATCTCGCAGGGGTTGCTCGTCTGCGGTAGTTCGGGTAGTGGCAAATCGACCCTCACCACCGGCCTGCTCGAACGGATGGCCGAAGCCGGCTATCAAATCGCCATCTTCGACCCCGAAGGCGATTACGATACGCTCGACTTCGCCATTTCCCTCGGCAGCCCGCAACGGGCGCCGCTGGTCGAGGAAGTGCTGGGCGTGCTGGACGTACCCGGGCGCAACGTGACTGTTAACCTGCTGGGCGTGGCGCTCGAACACCGCCCGGCCTTTTTCGCCGAACTGTTGCCGCAAGTGCTAGAACTGCGCTCGCGAACGGGTCGCCCCCACCTGATCGTCATCGACGAAGCACACCACCTGTTGCCCGTGGAATGGCGACCGGCTCAGAACGCCTTTCCGGAATCGACGCGCGGAGTCATCTACATCACCGTCCACCCCGAGAGCTTGGCCGCCGCAGCGCTGGCCACCATTGATCGGGTTCTCGCCGTTGGCCAAGAACCGACCCAACGGATCGAAGCCTTCTGCCAAGCGGCGGGGATTGATGCACCTTCCGCACCTCAGCAGTTGGATCAACTTCCGACAGGGGATGTGCTGGATTACCGTCGCGGCGATTCGAAAACCGCGCTCGTGCATTCGGAGAAGCCGACCACCGAGCGCAAACGCCATTCCCGGAAGTACGCGGAGGGGAACCTCGGCCCCGTGCGCAGCTTCTACTTCCGCGGCCGCCAAGGAAAACTCAACCTGAAAGCCCAGAATCTTTTAGTCTTCCTTCAACTCGCGGACGGCGTGGACGACGACACTTGGCAATACCACCTACGGCGCCGGGAGTACTCGCACTGGCTTCATCATGCGGTCAAAGATTCGGCCGTGGCGGTGGAAGTCGAACGGATCGAACGCGACGCGAAATTGAGCGCCGAGGCCTCGCGGAAGGCGATCCGCGAGGCCATCGAAGCGCGGTATACCCTGCCGGCCGATAAACCTTCGGGAAAGATCGATTGAGCGGCGCTCATGGGGCGTGACCGCTGTTTGTTCGGTTAGCCGAAAGCACCAGCGACGGGTTTTTCCCGCACGAACACTCCGGCGCTACGGTTGGTTTCGGGGTTCCCCGCATTCAAAGAATCTTGCAGGGGTTGCAATGCGGGGGCGCCGAAGTTGGCGGAACCGAGTTCGGCGATGGATCGGGCGATTTCGGTGGTGTATTGGGTCGGAGCGATGCCCGTGGCGAGAATTTGAGCATAGCGAAACCCCGGTGCGAAAAGGTATCATCTCGCGCCTGGGCAACATTCGCAAGCGGATGTTACAGTGGGTTGAAGTAAACATTACTTCCCCTTCGTGTAACTCAGCGACAGCACCGCGAAGGCGGTGGCGAGTTCCGGCGAATCTTCGAGGAACGCCTTGTTGCTATTGGCCCAACTGCCGTCTTCCTTCTGCGTCTTCTTCAATTGTTCGAAGAGTTCCTTCTTCCAAGCGTGCTTGATGCCCTTGGAGTCTTCGAATACGTCGTCGCCGAGGGCGTCCATCGCCTTGCTGAAGGTGTGGTAGTAATAGAACAGCCCGGCTTGACCCATGCCGGGGTTCTCGGTCACGGTATAGTTCTTCTTCACCCATCCGAGGGCGGCCTTCACGCGCGGGTCGTCTTTGCTCACCCCGGCGTACAAGAAGCTTTTCAGCCCGGCGTAGGTCATGCCCCCTTCGCTGCGGAGGCCGCCGGCCGCGGTGCGCTTCTCGCTCTTCTCGTTGGCTTGATCGGAGAGGTTATAGACGAAGCCTCCTTTATCTTCGTCGGCCGCGTTCTTGGCGAAGGGTTGATCGTTGAATTCGCCCGGTAGGTTCTGGCTGCGGCTGAGAAACGTGAGGGCTTTCTTGATGGCGGGATCGTCCTTACCGGCCCCGGCGGCGATCAGCGCTTCCACGAAGAAGCCGGTGTTACTGGTATCGGGGCGGCTCTTCGCGTTGTAGCCGCTGCCGCCAAAGTTCGCCTCTTTGTCGTCGTTGCCGGTGGAATCTTGAACCCCCTTGAGATACTTCACCGCGGCTTCGATCACTTTATCGTACTTACCATCTTTGTTGCATTCCTTGAACGTGACCACGGCGAGTGCCGTGGTGTAGTTCTCGAGGCCGCGATCGTACACGCCGCCATCCTTCTTCACGTACTTCTCCACGAACGTGAGTGCTTTTTTGACCACGGGATCGTCGGCCGAATACCCGGCCTTCACGAGGGCACTCGCGGCGAGCGCCGTCACGCCGGGGCCGAACTTGGGGAGGTAGCCGCCGTCGTCGGCCTGCTTCGATTTCAGGAAGTCGTACGCCTTGGCGATGACCGCCTTGCGTTCCTCTTCTGTGGGAGCATCCGCGGCGCGAATGGCGGGAGTGCAGGTAATGGCGATGATCACCGCGATCGAAAAGCGCTTCATGGGGAACCTCGGGGTGGGAACGACGGAATGTTTCGTGCAATCGACGTGCCGTGGGGAATTGTACGGCAAAGTTGATGGTTTAGCCCCCGGTGAAAAGGGTCACCTTCTGTGACCCTTTTCACCGGGGGCTAATGGCTACATCCTTTCCAACCGTGAACCTAAGATGACCACATCTCCCACCGAGGTTCCGCCGATGCTACGCTTCGTCATAATGTTGTTTCTGCCCGCGTTTGCATTCTCCCTCGAACCGGCGGAAATCCTGATCGTGGCGAACAAAGACGTGAAGGAATCGCTCGAAGTGGCGAAGCACTACGCCGAGAAGCGCAAGGTTCCCGCAGCGAACATCCTCGAACTGAGCCTGCCCAAGAGCGAGGACATCACCCGCGCCGATTACGATGCCAAACTCGCCGGGCCGATCCGCGAAGTTCTTGCCAAGGCCGAGAA
>JBBQWA010000375.1:0-4114 GCA_038211045.1 Gemmatales bacterium | reverse complement strand
GAGGTTCACCGCCACGGGTTGAAGGTTGGCTAGGTAGGCCGCACCGAGGCCCAGTTCGATGAACGGGTATACGAAGCCGTAAGCGGGCCAACGTGCCGCGACGACATCGTACATGCGGTAGGCATCGGCGAATGCTCGGAGGTTCAACAGTTTGAAGAACGAGAAGACGAAGAAGAACCCGGCCATGAAGTGCCGCATCGCCCGCATGGCATCGAACGGAGCGAACGCGAACTCGGCGAGCGCCGAGGCGAGGAGCAGATAGAAGAGAATCAGCAGTAGGGGGAAGTAGCTGGTTTTCTCCGCAAGCCCACCGGCTGCGGCCGGTGGGGGTTGCGATGCCACTTCCCCCAGTACCCGATAACCCTTTTGCTCCAACAGTTCATCCACCCCTTGCAAGGCTTGCGGATTCCCTTCGACCGTAATCGTCTTCTCGGGAACGGAGACGTCCGCTTGCCAATGCTCGAACCCGGCGGCATCGAAGGCGGGGCGAATCTTCTCCACGCAGGCCTTGCAGCGGAGATCGGTTTTCACGGTGCGTGTGGGCATACTCGAATTGTATGCAACCCATGTACTCGCTCGCGGATGATCTTGACACCGTTTGCGCATCCCCCCAAACGGTACGTAACGAACCCAGCCTGCCCTTCACCGACCCCCACCACAAGTTTCAAGCCGTCCGCCCAGAAATCGCTTGTCTCATGCGCGCCGAAGATCAGCGTCAACGCCCCGGTCGCCAAGATCGGAATGCCCAAGGGCGTCCACCCCCAAACCATCACCTGCCGGTCGCCTAACGTTGAAGATCGCGGGCACGGTGCGATCTTCCAAGGAAGTGACGCTCAGCCGGGTGTTAAGCTGGGAGAGGGGGCAAAGTGTTTGGGCAGGAATCGGCGGAACAGATTTCGCACGCGGGATGCTCGTGGGGATATTCAACGAAACAATCGCACGGGCATGTTGGCGGATCGCAGGACAATGTGCAAGTTCTATGTGCCGGGAATACCGAATATTCATGGGGGTGTCTTTGTTGAGTTCCCAACCACTGCAATTTCTACCCCTTGGATTTCCCCTCGCATTCATCATCCAGCCTGTTCCAATTACTCCGGATCGGGTAAACCGTAGCCCATGGGAATCGACGTCGCCACTCTCGGTTTGCTCGCCCGTGCCCGGTCGCAGGGAGTATCGTTCGAGCAATCGATTACCATCGGTCGGCAACGGCTCTACATTCAAGCGACACACTTCCGCAAGGCGAAAGCCAAACTCGCGGGCTTGATCGGATCGGATTGGCCCGCCGTGGAAACCGCACTGAAGGATTCCAGCGGCTTGTTCGAGCCACTGTTCCGCGCTTTGGGGGCGAAGGTGACGGATTCGCTCGATTATTCCCCGTACGAAGGGGCGAGCGTCATCCAAGATATGAACGCGCCGATTCCGGAAACGTTGCGGGAACGCTACTCGATGGTGTTCGATGGCGGTTGCCTCGAACACGTGTTCCATTTCCCCGTGGCGATGAAGAACTGTTTGGAAATGGTTCGCCCCGGCGGTCACTTCCTTACCATGACCACGGCGAATAACTACTGCGGCCACGGCTTTTACCAGTTCAGCCCGGAACTGCTCTACCGTGTGCTGAGTGCCGAGAACGGCTACTCGGTGCGGGAAGCGATCCTCGTGGAGATTCTCCCGGAGCGGAATCGCTTCTTCCGCGTTCCCGATCCGGCGGTGCTCCGGCGGCGAGTCGATGTGCGGAATGCCACGCCGACTCTGTTGTGGGTCTGCGCTCAAAGGGTGGAAGTGAAGCCGATCTTTGCGACGCCGCCGTTCCAATCGGATTACGCGGCGACGTGGGATGCCAGTGGTGGAACCCATGTGGATCACGTCGGTGCGGCCAAGATTCGCAATTCCCCCGCCACATTGAAGGACGCACTTTTGCGTTGGATTCCGGGCGGTTGGTTGCATTTCGCTCGCCGTTTGAACGATGCCTTCCGCGAACCGTTGGCCCGAACTCCGGGGTTGGAAGAGATCGACATTCTCACCCCGAACCGAGTCGTCGCTTGACGGGTTCCTTGCAGGGTTTATAATCCCATTCTCAACCCGGCGGACGGGGTTCGTTTCGGTGCTATCGTGCAACCGACCATAGCGGAGCTATGCCCGCCTTCCTTTCCCCCGCTGTGAGCCACCCATGGCAACCCTTCGGTACAGGAATCGCAAATCGCTCGCTATTCTTGCTTTGGTACTCGGTTGCGCTCTGGGTGCCGTTGCGAATGACCCCGTGAACATATCCCCGGCCGAATTGATGCGGGCCGAGGCGACGTACAAAGATACGTTCGGTGCGGCACACGAGAAAGCCAAGCGAGCCGTGAAAACCTCAGAGAAATCGGAATTCGCAAAACGGTTGAACGAAGCCGCGGTGAAGTCCACCAACGATCCTGCATTGCAGGAAGTGCTTCGGCAGAATGCCTTGCTGTTCGCACAACTGACCGATCCCGTCGGCCTCGCCGTGGCCGTGGACGTTTACAAGGCCTACCAACCATTCCCATCCCGGCGGGCGTTAGCGCTGGACAAGATTGCCGCGATTCTAGAGCGGGGCTTGGCGAAGGAGCCGGTAGCTACCCGACAGAAACTTGCCACCGATGTCATCAAGGGCTACCGCGATGCTGCGGTGGAATACGAAAAACAGGGGAATGCGAGTTCGGCGACCGCGACCATCGGCAAAGCGAGAATCGTGGCTCGGAAGTACACACCGGGGGATCGCGACATCTTCCCGGCACTGGATGCGGACGAACGGCGTTTGGTGGCGATTGCCGCCGAGCAATCCGAGACGGAACGGCTCAAGGCGTTTGTCGCGAAGAATCCGGACGATGTGAAATCGCGGATCGGCTTGGGAACACGCTTTCTCCGATACACACGAATCCGGGAAGCCGGGGAACAATTCCGGGCGGCCGGCGGAGAATGGATCGCCGTGGCCAACGCCTTGGATACGAAGCCGATCGATGCCTTGGCACTCTCGCGGTTGCTGCTGAAAGGCCAAGCGAATCTGCCCCCGGAAGACAAGAAAAGCCGGTACGCGATGATGGCGTATGCTCGTGGCCTATTGGAAGATTTCCGAACTGGGAATGCGGATAAATGGGCGGGGGCGGTGGCAACCTACGCCTCGGTATTGGAAATCGCCATCGCCACCGAGCCGGCGCCGCTAGCCGGGCGATCCGTTACGCCGCTCGTTTTGGCCATGATCGAATGGGCCGAGCAACTCGCCGGGAAGTTCAATTACACCGAGGCATCGAATGTTCTGGTGAGAGCCAGAACGAGTTCCAGAACCGCGAAAGGCCCCGGCGAAACCAAAGAACTCCAAGCGGATTTGGATTCCGCCGAGCGCGTGGTGAAGGCGTGCCTCGCACTCGATACCGAGATCTCCAATTGGAAGGTGGAAGAAGGCAAGGGCGCGTTGGACGCCAAGGGGAACCTCGCCTACGGCGTGGCACTCCTCCGGGCCGGGCGAGTGCCCGAAGCCGCGAACCGATTGGCGAAATCGCAAGCCCCCGCGTTCGCAGCACTCGCTGCGATTCTCGCCAAAGGGGATCAAACCCCCGCGTTGGCACTCGGCGATTCCTTGCGGGCGGCGGCCGGGGAACTGCAAGGGAACGATAAAATCGACGTTCAATCGTTGGCCCGGGCGGAGTACGAGAAGTTCCTGGAATCCAACCCCAAGGATGGCCTCGAAAAAACCCGCATTCAACTCCTGGCCAAGGAACTGCCGCAGAACACCCGCACCTTCGTTTTGCGGGATTACGTGGAACTATTCGACGAGAATCCAGCGTTTATCCAACGGTTGAATTCCGAAGGAATCCTTTCGGGCGGCAGCGCGGCATCGACCGAAACCAAAGACGTATTCCACGGCAAATTGGCGATGAAGGTTACCTCGAAGGACTTGGTTGCAAACGATTTGGGATGGAAATACGCAATCCGCGAGAACCCCAAGCAACCCAATGAATTCCGTTATGCGGCTTTCGCTTGGAAAAAAGTGGGTGGCTCGGCTTCCATCATCCAATTCGTCGATGCTGCTTCCCCCGGCGAATGGCGATCCTACGCTTCCGGACCCTATGGTAACGGCACGGTGAAAGTGACCATC
>JBBQWA010000374.1:0-4148 GCA_038211045.1 Gemmatales bacterium | reverse complement strand
GAGCCGGATGCGTGAGCGAGCGGTGTCTTGGTTTACAAAACCACCGGTCGCTCACGCTTCCGGCTCGCCGATCCCCGAACGGAACTCCCGAGGAGCTTCAACAGGTCGTCCGGCGAGTAGGTGCCGATCTAAGGCCGCCGGCGTGAGCAAGCTGAACATCACCGACTGGCAGACGTCGGTCGAGTCGAGCATGCCGAGGAGCCGAAGTCGAAGACAGTGTTGGAATCGAATAGACCTTACCCTGCCAACTCCGCGGCGCATTCCCCCCACTTCCTCCAAACGACACATCCGGAAAGTTGCCCAGCTCCACTAACCCGCGTGCACGGTGTTTCCGGTAGTAAACATTGTTCTCGCTACAACCGAATTCCCTATTCCGCTTCGGTTTATGCACTAGGATTTCTTCAGTCGGCATAACGAGTACAGCTTCACAGATTCGCACCTTGTTTCGGGATTAGCACCATGGCGAACCAGCCGCGGGCGAAAGCTCACCTCCGCCTCGAACTCCTCGAAGCCCGCGAGAACCCCTCTGCTTCGATCACCGGAATGGCCGGGGATCACGTGCTGGTCACCTTCGATTCCACCACAGAGGAATCGGTGCGATGGGCCGAGTTGAATGCCCCCGGCTTCACCGAATCGGTCACCTCCCTCGGCTTCGATGTCTACCTTGTCGATCTCGACGATGGTACCGATCTGCAAACGGCGATCACCTACTACGCCGGGCAACCCGGCGTGACCATGGCGGGCGCCGATCATCAGATCACCGTCGAACAAACGCCCAACGATCCCGGCGTTGCCAAGCAGTGGGCGTTGAACGCCATCAGCGCTTCCGCGGCGTGGGGTGTGACCACCGGCACCGGCAACACCATCGTCGCCGTGATCGATACCGGCATCGATTACACTCACCCCGATCTCGCGGCGAACATTTGGGTGAACCCCGATAAAACCGCTCCGGACAAATACGGCTACGACTTCGCCAATAACGACAATGATCCGAGAGACGACAACGGCCACGGTACCCACGTGGCCGGCATTATCGGCGCCACCGGCAACAACGGCCTCGGCGTAACCGGGATCAACCAGCACACCAAGCTTATGGCCCTGAAGTTCATGGATGCCAACGGCAACGGCTTTACCTCCGATGCCATCCGGGCCATCGATTACGCCATCAAGCACGGGGCGAAGATCCTCAACAATTCGTGGGGCGGCAACCTGCCCGATGCGTCCCTGCAAGCCGCGATTGCCCGCGCCCAAGCCGCCGGGGTCATTTTCGTGGTCGCGGCGGGGAACGAATCGGCCAACAACGATACTACCATCAGTTACCCGACGCAGTACGGCCGAACCCTCAACAACGTCATTTCCGTCGCCGCGACCGATCAAAACAACGCTCTCGCTTCGTTCTCGAACTACGGCCCGACCACGGTGTTCATCGGTGCTCCGGGTAACAGCATTTACAGCACGCTACCGGGCGGCGGCTACGGCATCAAATCGGGCACCAGCATGGCCACGCCCATGATTGCCGGGGCGCTCGCACTCCTCTGGGATGCCCACCCGACGTGGACGTATTCGCAGATTATCAACAAGCTGAAGACTTCGGTCGATCTGCAACCGTCGCTGCAAGGGAAGGTAGTCACAGGTGGCCGATTGAACTTGGCGAAGTTGCTCGATGCTGGTACCGCGCCGCCGGTGGTTCCCCCGGCGATCCCGCCCGTGACGGCGCCCCCCGTGACCAGCCCCCCGCCCGCCGGTTCCCTGCCCACGACCGACACCCTCCGTTGGACGGGGGCCGGGGCGAAAATCGTTACCGCCACGTTCGGCGGATCGTCGGCTGCGAATTTGAATACCGTAAGGGTCACCTTCGATAAACGCATCAACGTCCCGTCGTTCACCGCCTCCGATATTGCGTTGCTCGGGCCGAACGGTAAAGCCATCGCCATCGGTTCGATCACCGCCGTGGCGAACGGCAGCAACGCGGTCTTCGATATCAGATTCACCACTCAAACGACCGCCGGAGCGTATATCCTCACGGTCGGCCCGGATGTTTGGGACGTGACCGCCCAGCGGATGGATCAAAACGGCAACGGCATCAACAACGAAGCGGGCGATAAATTCCAAGCGATCACCACTTTGGGTGCAGCGACTTCGCCGGTGGCGCCTGCGCCGCCGACGGTACCGCCCACCCCCGGTTCACGGGCCACCTACTCGGCCCCCGGATTGCCCATCGCCATCGCCGATCAACGCACGACCCGCATCAGTTTCACCGTCACGGACAGTACGGCCATCGCCGATTTGAATGTGGCGCTCAATCTGACCCACGCCCGATTGAGCGATCTCAACATCCGCTTGCGTGCCCCGGATAACTCGCTCGTCACCCTCTACAATCGGCAAGGGACTTCCCTCTCGGGCGTGACGTTCAACAGCACGAATACCCCCGCGCTGAGCGGATTGAACGGGAAGCTCGCCAAGGGAGTGTGGGCCATCGAAATTTTCGATCTCGTGGCGGGGGCCACGGGCACAGTTTCCTCGGCGTCGATTTCCTTCGCCAAGGCTTCGATCGCCGCGCTGCCCGCTTCGACGACGACCACTTGGGATGCCGTGGCCCTCCGCGATGCGATTTCTTCGCCGATCAGTTGGGCCGTCGATCTGTTCCAAAACATGCAAGAACAAGACAAGAAGAAGTTCGGCCGGGGATGATTGATGCTTGGTCTGATAGTACAAGGATTGGTTGAGTCTTCAGCCCGAAGGGCTGAGAACTCCCGGCTCTTCGGGCTGAAGAAAAGAGGCTATCGCTTATCGCAAATGCGAGGTGTCGTTCCACAGGCGGATGGCTGGGCGATCGAGATGGTGTTCGTAGCCGAGGGCACAGACTGCGGCCGTGGAGAGAAAGAAGTGAGCGGCTCCTGCGGTTTCCAGCCCAATCCAACGTGCGGCCAGCACGCGCAGGAAATGCCCGTGCGAGAAGATGAGGGTATCCCCAGTCAGCGAACGCAGCCGCGCGATCACACGGTCGGCCCGGGCCGCGACCTCGGCCAAGCTCTCGCCGCCGGGGGAACCGTCGCGGAAGAGCGTCCACCCCGGATTGTGTTCGCGGTATTGCATGGTGGTCAGCCCATCGACATCGCCGTAATCCCATTCGGCCACGTCTTCTACCACTTCCGCATCCGGAAATCCGGCTAGAATCGCAGTGCGGTGAGCACGGATGCGCGGGCTGGTCCACACTCTCGCGAGAGCCAAGCTTTGCAAACGCTCCGCGAGGTGTTGCCCATCCTGCTCGCCGCGCTGCGTCAGCGGGATGTCGCTACGGCCGGTATGCCGGCCGTCGAGCGACCACTCCGTTTCGCCGTGCCGCGCGAGGTGGATGACGGGAAGCGGGATGTCTAATCGGTCGGCCATAGGGAACCTCGGTTACGACTCTTATCAGTGTTACTCGTTACGACGTTCTGCGTCGTAATGTTCTTCGGCCGCTCCGCGGCCTGTTGCTGCTAAGCGATCAGTCATCAGCAATGATAGTGCAACAGTCGTGAACGAGGGTCAGATTGGGAATACCACCGTCCGGGTATTGCCGACCAATCCCCCCACCCGCCGTGGCCGCTTCGCGTCCATCGTCGACCTCCCCCCAACGGGGGGAGGTGAGTGTGATCGGTGTACCGGGATGCCCGGAGCCCAGCCACAATCTTGGCCTCTCCCCGTTGGGGGGAGGCCGACGTTCGAGCGAAGCGAGAACGGCGGGTGGGGGGATTGAAGTCGAACCCGAACCGCGATCCTTAATGAACGAAGACACGTTCCCACGCAGAGCGTGGTAACGAGTTTAAGATTAATACCTAGTCACACTCGCATGCAAGTTCAGGATGGCCCGCGTGACCGCGGTCCACGAGGCCAACTCCACTTCGTTCAAACTGGCATCCGGCTTCTTCACACCGATGGCCAGCAGTTCCTTCGCGGTGGCCGGGGCTTTCGCGTATTCGCTTCGCTGTTTCACCAGTAAGGCTTCCAACGCTTTGGCTTCCTCCGGGCGGGCCGGTCGAGACAAAGCCACGCGGATGGCGAAGTCCAAGCGTTCCGCGTCGGTCTTGCCGCCGTCCTTCAGCACGCGCTCGGCAAACACCCGCGCGGCTTCCACGAACTCCGGGGCGTTCAAAAGCGTGAGCGAT
>JBBQWA010000373.1:0-4164 GCA_038211045.1 Gemmatales bacterium | reverse complement strand
AGGTGCGAACGGGTTGCCCGCGTTGGGATTATTTCCTTGGGCAAAGAGTTCGAGCATCATCGGGAGTGCCTTTATAAGTGGGTAAGGTGTGTTGGGTCGGGCTAACAAAACCACTCGCAATCACGCGGCGAGCAACTGCCGAAGGACGTAGGGCAAAATCCCGCCGTGTTGATAGTACAGCACTTCCTGCGGCGTGTCGATTCGGCAAATCGCTCGGAACGAAATAGTTTTCCCGTCCGGCCCCACCGCGTTCACCGAGAGCAATTTCCCCCCGGCGAAGCCGGTGTTCAAACCTTCGATCAAACCTTCGATGGAAAAGATTTCTTCGCCGGTCAGGCCGAGGGTTTGCACGTTATCGCCCGCTTGGAACTGCAACGGCAATACGCCCATGCCGACGAGGTTGCTGCGGTGGATGCGTTCGTAGCTTTCCACGATCACCGCTTTCACCCCGAGCAGGTTCGTGCCTTTCGCCGCCCAATCGCGGCTGCTACCGCTGCCGTATTCTTTGCCGCCGAGGATCACGAGGGAAATCCCGGCCGCTTTGTATTTCATCGCGGCGTCGAAAATGCTCATCGGGTCGTTCGTGGGAAGGTACCGCGTGAAGCCGCCTTCGGTGCCGGGCACGAGTTGGTTCTTCAATCGCACGTTGGCGAAGGTGCCCCGCATCATCACATCGTGGTGGCCGCGGCGGGCACCGTACTGGTTGAAGTCGGCGGGTTGAACGCCGTGGCTCATCAGGAATTCCCCAGCGGGGGAATCCTTCTTGATGTTCCCGGCGGGGCTGATGTGATCGGTGGTGATGCTATCGCCGAGCACGGCGAGCGCACGGGCATTCGTGATCTCCTTCAATGCCGGGGGCGTTTTGCTCATCCCCGCGAAGTAGGGCGGGTTGGCGATGTATGTCGAAGCGCCGTCCCACGCGAAGAGCTTCCCGGTGGGCATCGGCAGCGCCTTCCAGTTTTCATCCCCTTCGTACACCCCGGCGTAGATCGCCTTGTACTTCTCTTGCGTGATCGATTTCTCGATCACGTCTTGCACTTCCTTTTGCGTCGGCCAGATTTCCTTGAGGTACACGGCTTTGCCGTCGCTGCCGTGGCCGACAGGTTCGATATCCCAATCGATGTCGATTTTCCCGGCGAGCGAATACGCCACGACGAGGGGCGGACTAGCGAGGTAGTTCGCACGAACGTCCCCGTGAACGCGGCCTTCAAAATTGCGGTTGCCACTCAGTACAGCGGAAACGACCAATCCGTTCGCGGCGATCTGCTTGCCGATGGCTTCGGGAAGCGGGCCGCTGTTGCCGATGCAAGTGGTGCAGCCGTAGCCGACCACGTTGAAACGGAGCTTCTCTAAATCGGTAATCAATCCGGAATCGGTGAGGTAATCGGTGACCACTTTGGAACCGGGGGCCAAGCTCGTTTTCACCCACGGCTTGCTGTTCAAACCCTTCGCCACGGCTTTGCGAGCGAGGATTCCCGCCGCGACCATCACCGAAGGATTGGAAGTGTTCGTGCAACTCGTGATGGCCGCGATCACGACCGAACCATCGTGAATCTCTTCATCCGTGCCGGGGGCTTCCGGGATCGGCGAACTCATCGGCAACCCGGCGGCTTTCTTCTTCGCCGCGAGTGCGGCTTCCTTCAACTTCGGCAGCGCTTCGCCGAAAGACTTTTTCACATCGGTGAGAGCGACGCGATCTTGCGGGCGGCTCGGCCCAGCCATGCTCGGTACCACGGTGGCGAGATCGAGTTCGAGCACATCGGTGTATTCCGCCGGTGGGGTGCTGGCGGTATGGAACAGCCCTTGTTCCTTGGCGTAGGCTTCCACGAGGGCGAGTTGTTCATCGCTGCGGCCGGTGATATGCAGGTACTTCAACGTTTCGGCGTCGATGGGGAAGATACCGCAGGTGGCGCCGTATTCGGGTGCCATGTTGGCGATGGTGGCGCGGTCGGCGAGCGAAAGCTCGGCGAGGCCGGGGCCGAAGAATTCGACGAACTTGCCGACCACGCCCTTCTTGCGGAGTTGCTGCGTGACGGTGAGCACGAGATCGGTTGCGGTGGCACCTTCCTTCAACTTGCCGATGAGTTGGAAACCGACGACTTGCGGGATGAGCATACTCACCGGTTGGCCGAGCATGGCCGCCTCGGCTTCGATGCCGCCGACACCCCAGCCGAGTACGCCGAGGCCGTTCACCATGGTGGTGTGCGAATCGGTGCCCACGAGGGTATCGGGGTAGGCTTCGCCGGTCTTCTCGTTGAAGAAAACGGTGCGGGCGAGGAACTCGATGTTCACTTGGTGAACGATGCCGGTTTCGGGGGGCACCACCTTGAAGTTATCGAACGCGCTTTGGCCCCAGCGGAGGAAGGTGTAACGTTCCTGATTGCGTTCGTATTCGAGTTGGGTGTTTTTGGCGAAGGAATCGGCGGCCCCGGAGTAATCGACTTGCACCGAGTGATCGATGACGAGTTCGCAGGGCACCAGCGGATTGATCTTGGCGGGATCACCGCCGAGGGCTTGCATGGCATCCCGCATCGCGGCGAGATCGACCACGCAGGGCACGCCGGTGAAATCTTGGAGGAGCACGCGGGCGGGGGTGAAGCCGATTTCCGCCGAGGGTTCCGCCTTGGGCTGCCATTGGGCGAGGGCTTCGATATCGGCCTTCTGCACGGAGATACCGTTCTCGCAGCGGAGGAGGTTTTCGAGCAGGATTTTCAGGCAGAAGGGGAGCTTCGCCGCTTGGGGGAACACTTTCTCGATCGCGGCGAGTTTGTAAATGGTGAACGACTTTCCGGCGACCGTGAGTGCGGACTTGGCCCCGAAGCTATTGGACGACATGGCGGCTCCCAAAGGAAATCCCGATTAGGGAATTGTTTGGGGTATTGTGTGCCAGAACCGGCACTTGGCCACAGTAAGCGAAGGAGAATTGCAATCGCGCAGAGTTTGGCGAACGAACCGACATCCTCCACCCTCTCCCCGTTGGGGAGAGGGTTGTCCCGTTTCGGGACGGGGAGAGGGGATTTTTCTGTCCCACAAACCCCTCTCCCCGCCCCGACCTGTGGTCGGAGCGACCCTCTCCCCAACGGGGAGAGGGTGAAGACCCATCGCGCTATCGTGCCGCTTCGGGGGAGTTGCGAATGAGCGTGGTGAGTTTCAAATGGGCCGCCTCAGCCAACTTCGAGTTCGGGGCGATCTTGATCGCTTTCTCGTAACACGCCATCGCCTCGCGGAACTTTCCTTGTTTATGCCACGCCCCGGCGAGGGCGAAGTAGGTGGCCGCGTTGCGCTCGTCGAGTTGTTCCGTGGCCCGCGCCAACGTTTCCGGGTTCGATTGCAGCAACCTTAGAAGGTTCAACGTCGGTCGTACTTCCGGTTCATCGTTGAAATTCGCTAGGAGTTCCTCGCAGCGTTCCAAACATTCCCCGCAGCGTTCCGATTGATGGGCTTCCTTCGCCCGTGCGTAAAGTTCCCGCGCCGTTGGGGCCAACGGTTTCAGTGCGAGCGGAGCGGTTGGGGCGATGGGGGCAATCGGAATCGGAGCGATGGCCAACGGGATCGGCGGCGCGGGTGCTTTCCCCGGCATCGCGGCGAGTGCTTTCTGGGCGTTCAATTGAAATTGATCGGCGGCGAGATACCCGGCGAGGAATCCGTGGATGGTGCCATCCGGCCCCGCGAGGATCGTGGTCGGGTAGACGCTTACCCGCATCGCTTTGGCGAACTCGGGGTTCGCCGTGGCATCGATTTTTAAGGCCACGAATTTCGTGTTCACCATCGCCACGATGTTGGGATCGGTGAAGGTGCTCGCTTCCATTTTGCGGCAATAGAAACAATCTTGGCTGCCGATCACCACTAGCATCGGTCGATTCTTGGCCTCGGCTTCTTTGCGTGCGGCCACGTAATCGTTGAACCAAGGAATCGGATCGGCGGCTCTGGCGCCCGGTGAAAAAATGAACCCGGCGAATGCGACGATTGCGAAAGCGAGAAATCGTGGAATCATCGGTGTTACTCCAAGGTGAATACAACTCGGGTTACTCTCAGTCATCGAAGGAATACCACCCCGCAGCCGCTCCTCACTGCGTTCGGAGCGACCTCCCCGACAAGGGGGGAGGTGGGTGAATTCGGCGTTCAGCGATACGCGATTCTCAGCCACACTCATCACCTCCCCCC
>JBBQWA010000372.1:0-4164 GCA_038211045.1 Gemmatales bacterium | reverse complement strand
AAACGGAGCACGTTGAAACCTTCCTCGGCGAGCGTCTTGGCCAAGCCGGCCCAATCCCCTTTGTTCGGGTCCTTGAACGGGCTGTGCATGATGATGACCGAAGGGCTTCCACCGCCATTTTTTGAAGGGTAGAACGTCCCTTGCAGATCGACGCCATCGGCGGTTTCAAACGGGATGTCTTGCGGCTTCACTTGGGCAAAAGCCGCGGTTGGCATTGCGGTGGCCACGAGAATGTTCAACCAAAAGGATCGCATGATGCGGCTCCAAAGAGAGTCGGGAAGTTTGACCGAGTGGGGACAACGCACAATTCTACAACGCCAGCCGTGCGATGTATGTTGGAAAAATGTCCGCGGGAAACGAAAAACCCCGGCGACTTGCGGGAAGCGCCGGGGAAGGGTGTTGCGATGTTCAGAATTTAGCCGTCGTGTTCAGAACTTAGCCATTCTTCTTGCGGCGCATCCGGCGGACGAGGCCCACGAGTGGCAAGCCCAAGCCGGCGAGGGCGAGGGTGGTCGGCTCGGGAACGCCCGGAGGATCGACGATGGTGCTACCGGTCGGCACGCTGGTGGTGGTCACGTTGCTGTCGGCCAAGCCGTCCGAGGCGCGATTGGTGAGCGCGGTGAACGAATCTTCGGCCGATTGTCCGAGCGAAGAAATCGCCCAGAAGTTGCCCAGGCCGATTTGGCCGAATTGCGTCTCGCCGGTGTATCTCCACGTCAAGTTCGGGACGGTCGGATCATCGTTGGGGAGCAGTTGTGAGGGCGTGCTGCCCGTATTGCTGCTGGTGAGCGCCCAACCGGCCGGAGCCGAATCGCCACCGGGAACGTACCCAGCGAAATCGTAGATTGTAAAGTAGTTGCCCGATTGCAACTTCATGTCGGTCGGCAGCACGATCGCGTAGGTCCAACGGAAGTTGCCCGCTTCGGGCGTTATGGTCACGTTCGTTGGAAGCAACCCGGCTTGGGCGCTGTTGATCATCCCGGCGGCTACGGCGACTGCGGCCACGGCCTTCTTGATCCAATTGGTCAAACTCATTTCGATCTCCCTGTAAGAATGCCATCACTAGGTGTTGGTTCGCCGCGAGTGCCGCCGCGAACCGGTTCGTTTTCGGGTGGGGCCGGCATTTCCCTCCGTCGTCCGGTCCGAATCCCATTCCCAAAGCCGGGGGAAAATAGGCGGGTTTCCCCCGCGTGTCAACCTCATCTGCTCAAACCGCCTTTCCGAACTTTCTGCGGCGGAACAATGCCACCAGCGGTAGCCCCAACCCCGCCAACGCCAGCGTCGCGGGTTCCGGAACTCCCGGTGGCACCGGCACTTGAACGGGAACCGTCGTGGTCGTCACGTTGGCATCCTTCGTTCCGTACACCGGATTGTGCGAGAGCGCGGTGAAGCTCGCTTCCGTTCCATTTCCGTAGGGCGAGATCGCCCAAAAATTGCCCAAACCACTTTGGCCGACGGTTGTCGGCCCGCTGTAAGTCCAGGTGAGATTGGGAAGCGCGGGGTTATCCACGGGCAGTACACCTGCGGGGGTCGTGCCTGTCGAGCTGGTGCTGAAATTCCAATCCGCCGGGCTGGATTCGGAACCGGAAACGTAGCCCGCGAAATCGTAGATCGTAAAGTAATCCCCACTGCGAATTTGCACATCTGTGGGTAGCACGATGGCGTACGTCCAACGGAAGCTCCCCGCATTCGGGGTGACCGTGGTGTTGACCGGTAGCAATCCCGCCCGAGCAGAACTGCCGAAAGCCGCGAACCCGCCGAGTGCGGCCGCGATCCCTAGAATAAGCGTGCGATTCATCGTTGCCCCTTCATGATAAGCATCCGACCCTCCGGTTCCGCGGAAGGGCCTCACGGGCGAATCGTCGCCCGGATCGATCGAACCTGTCAACCCGAAGTGAGGATGCGATGATCGAGTTGGATTTTTCCAAAGCGGGCGGCCTCGTTTCCGCCATCGCCCAAGATGCCGCGACCGGCGAAGTTCTCATGATCGCTTGGATGAACCGCGAGGCGTTCGAGGAAACGGTTCGCACCCGCCGGGCGGTCTATTTCAGCCGGAGCCGGAATCGCTTGTGGCGCAAGGGCGAAGAGAGCGGTCACTTCCAAGATGTGAAAAGTATCGCCATCGATTGCGACAACGATGCGGTGCTGCTGAAGGTGAATCAGATCGGCGGCGCCGCCTGCCACGAAGGGTACAAGTCGTGCTTCTTCCGCGAACTCAACGAAGGGGAATTGCGGGTGATCGCCGAGCGCGTGGTCGATCCGAACGCGGTCTACGGGAAAAAGTGAGTACGAACCCGGTGCGCCGGGGGCGTCATCACACTCCCGGCTCGCAGGGTGATTGGTATTGCAAGCCACAAGCTATAATAGGCATCCTTTCCCCATTCGAGGGTTCGCCGATGGCACTCACTCAAGCCCAAGTGACCGAGCAGAAGAAGCAGGTCGAGGAACTCCTCGGCAACGAACTCGATAAACTCGGCTTCGCCAAGAGCGTCTTCTTCGGCCGGTTCCGCGGGGATCTGCTCTTTCCCTATCCGTCGCTCACGCCGGAACAGCAGGCCCAATCCGATGACTCCGCCGCGCAAGTTCAAAAGTTCTGCGATGAAAAGATCGACGACGTGAAGATCGACCGCGAAGCGCGAATCCCAGACGATGTGGTTCGCGGCCTCGCCGAGATGGGCGTTCTCGGAATGACCATCCCGAAGGAATTCGGCGGCCTCGGCTTCAATCAACAGCAGTACGTTCGCACCATGGAAATCCTCGGCGGGCACTGCGCCAGCACCGCCGTGTTCGTGAACGCCCACCACAGCATCGGCTGCCGGGCGCTGATCCTTTTCGGAACGAAGGAACAACAGGAACACTGGTTACCGGGGTTGCTCAGCGGAACGAAGCTCGCGGCGTTCGCACTCACCGAACCGGAAGCCGGTTCCGATGCTGGGGGCGTACGCACGACGGCCACCCCAACCGAGGATGGCAGTGCATACATTCTGAACGGCATGAAACATTACATCACCAACGGCGGCATCGCCGACGTCCTTACCGTGATGGCCCGCACGCCAGACAACAAGATTACGGCGTTCCTCGTGACGCCCGATATGCCCGGCTTCGAAGTGTTGGAAGCCCGAGCCGAGAAATGCGGCATCCGTGGCACCGCCACGGGGAAGATGCGGTTCACCAATGTGCGTGTGCCGAAGGAGAACATCCTTGGTAAGCCGGGCCGTGGCTTGCAGGCCGCGCTCACGGTGTTGAACTTTGGCCGCACTACGTTCGGCGCTACCTGCACAGGCCACGCGAAAGTGTGCGTCGATGCGATGGTGAGCCACGCCAAGAGTCGGCGGCAGTTCGATCAGGCGCTCGCCGAGTTCCAACTCGTTCAGAAGAAGATTGCCTTCGCGGCGGCGCACACGTTCGCCATGGAAGCGATGACGCGCCAATGCGCCGCGTTCATCGACCGCGGCTCGGACGACTACATGCTGGAAACCGCCATCCTCAAAGTGTTCGCCACGGAACACCTCTGGACGATCGTGTACGACACCATGCAGATATGGGGGGGTAAGGGCTACTTCTGCGATCAAAAGCTCGAACGGTGGATGCGCGATGCCCGCATCAACACCATCGGCGAAGGTGCCAACGAGGTACTGAAGGCGTTCATCGCCGTAGTCGGCTGCCGGGCACCGGGCGAACATTTGAAGAAGCTGCGCGACGACCTCGCCGGGATGAAGTGGAGCTTCGGCAAAGTTCTCTCCGGCATCGGGGTCGGTGCAAAGTTGGCGGTACCTTGGCTGGCCAACACGCCGCTGGTGCCGGTGAAGCACCCCGACTTGTTCGAACCGGCCCGGCAACTCGCCAAGTTGGTGAAGCAGTTCGGCACCACTCTGCCGCACGTCTTTTTGAAGTTGAAGGACGAAACGATCTTCGTGCAGGCGCAGTTGGTGCATGAACGCCTCGCGGACATCGCCATGGACTTGTACGCGGCCGCCTGTGTGCTCTCACGCCTCGATGCCGTATTGGAGAAACCGGACGCAGCCGATCCGCACGCGGATGCCAGCTTCGGCCACGCCTTCCTGGCCATGGCCTTTCGCCGCATCGCGAACAACTTCGCCGCCCTCGACAGCAACGACGACCCCGCCTGGCTGGATGCCGCGAAGGTGGCGTTGGGGAAGTAAT
>JBBQWA010000371.1:0-4167 GCA_038211045.1 Gemmatales bacterium | reverse complement strand
CGGGCGAAATCTGATCGACGGTCGCGGCGGCGACCGCATCGTCAACGGGTTGGAAATCGTGCTGCACACCCCGATGCGTAGCGACGCCCAACGCCTGCGGTTGGTGGCGTAGGATCATTTAGCCCCCGGTGTGGCTCACCTCCGGTGACCCTTTCACCGGGGGCTAAATATCATGACTTGATGACCAAAGACGACATCGCCGCGGCCCTCGATGAAATCGGCACGCTCCTGCAACTCAAGGGCGAGAACGACTTCAGCCTCGGAAAAACACCTCTACGCCGCGCTCGATCTCGAATGGGTGCCACCGGAGTTGCGCGAAGACACCGGCGAGATCGAAGCCGCGGTGAAGCATCGTATTTCGGAGGCTGAAGCGTCAGCGAAGCATCGTATTTCGGAGGCGGAAGCGTCAGCGAAGCATGGTATTTCGGAGGCTGAAGCGTCAGCGAAGCATGGTATTTCGGAGGCGGAAGCGTCAGCGAAGCAATCGCACGGCCTCGCTAACGCTTCAGCCTCCGAAAAGGCGCTCTTCGCCGCGCTCGAACTCGAATAGGTGCCACCGGAGTTGCGCGAAGATACCGGCGAGATCGAAGCCGCGGCGAAGCATGGTATTTCGGAGGCTGAAGCGTCAGCGAAGCAATCGCACGGCCTCGCTAACGCTTCAGCCTCGGAAATACACTACGCCGCGCTCGATCTCGAATGGGTGCCACCGGAGTTGCGCGAAGACACCGGCGAGATCGAAGCCGCAGCGAAGCAAGGTATTTCGGAGGCTGAAGCGTCAGCGAAGCAAGGTATTTCGGAGGCTGAAGCGTCAGCGAAGCAATCGCACGGCCTCGCTAACGCTTCAGCCTCCGAAATACACCTCTTCGCCACGGCGAAACACAACCTGCCCAAGCTCATCGAACACGCCGATCTCCGCGGCGTCTTCCACAACCACAGCACCTATTCGGATGGCACCGTCAGCGTCGAGAAGATGGCTCTCGCTGCGAAGCAACTGGGGTGGGAATACTTCGGCATCGGCGATCACTCGCAAAGTTTGAACGTGGCCAACGGCCTGAGCGAGGAGCGAGTGCGGCAGCAGTGGGAGGAAATCGATGGGCTCAACGCCAAGCTCAAAGGCATCCGCATTCTTAAGGGTATCGAGTCGGACATCCTCCTCGATGGCTCCCTCGATTACCCGGATGCGTTCCTCGAAGGCTTCGATTACGTCGTGGCCAGCGTCCACACGCACTTCAACCTGAGCGAAGCCGAACAAACCGAACGCATCTGCAAGGCCCTGGCACACCCCGCGACCACGATCTTGGGCCACGCGACCGGACGATTGTTGTTACGCCGACCGGGCTACAAACTCGATTTGGAGAAGGTGCTGCAATGCGCCAAGGCCCACGGCAAGATCGTGGAGATCAACGCCCAACCCTCCCGGCTCGATATCGATTGGACGTGGGTGAAGCGAGCCAAGGCTATGGGGGTGATGATCGCCATCAACCCCGATGCCCACTCGCCGGAGGAACTGGCACTCACTCACTTCGGCATCGATGTGGCAAGAAGGGGTTGGCTGACCAAGGAGGATGTGTTCAACACGCTGCCGTTAAAGGAAGTGTTGAAGCGGTGGAAGAAATAGTTACAACCGGCTCCGTTCGCGGGCTTCTTCGTAGGTCGCTTCCAGGTTCAAGACCACGTGGCCCTGACCGCCAATAGAGAGTGGGATTTCGTCCGGCAACGGTTCCCCCACGACTAGGGCATGGTGGCGGATCTCCAGGAAGTCGTTGCCCTCCTTGTCCCGGTCCGGCCGGTAGGAAACGGCCGTCAGCGGGCCGAGATCGGGGCACGGTCGGCCGGGAAACTGGAACGCCATGAGTTCCTCGAACGGCCGGGAATGTTCACTCGTCACAGTGTCGATCACGATCAACCCGACGGCCCGCATGATGTTGTTGGCACACTTCGCGGTGAACGCCCTGCGGGTCTCGATCCGATCCTTGTTCCCGGGCGAAACCAATTCGATCGCCGCGACCAGCGTGATGCCGCCGGCTTCGTCGTACACGTGGATGCCGAACTCCGGCGGGAACGTCGTCACTGGCAGTCGCAGGTCGGCCTTCTTCAACTTCCGCAACCTCTTGGGCCGCGTTGCGACACCTCCGCGGCTGTTGCCGTCCGAATCCCGCCAGGTGGCGACGTCCACTTCGATCCGCTGGCCGACGTGCGTTTGGGCTTCGGCGTAGTACCCTCCGGGTAATTGTTCGTTGACGGCATCCGTAATTGCGGAGGCCCAACGCGCGTGGAATCCTTCCCAGTGGCGGCGGGGAAACAGCGGCGGATGAAAATGGTCGAGTAGCGGCATGGAATTATACTACCCGATACTTCGGGTTGGCTTCAAGGTACGCCTGCACGCGGTCGGTCTTCGTAATCGCGACCTTCAAGAACTCCACTGCAGCCAAAATCCGATCATCCGTTTCGGCGCAGCTGAAGCGCAGGAAGCCCGCCCCGGCGGAGCCGAAGCATTCGCCCCCCAAGCAGGCGACGCCGGTCTTCTCGTCCGCCCCTTCGAGCAGGTACATCGCCAAGCCGTGCGACTTGATCTTCAAGCGGTCGCAGATCGGTTGGACGTTCGGGAAGACGTAGAAGGTTCCCTTCGGCATCAGCACGCTCACACCGTCCACGGTCTTCAACGCGTTCACCAGCATCTCTACCTTCTTGTGGAATTTCGCCATCACCTCGCCGCGTTCCGTTACATCCTTCTCGAGTGCCGCCTTCCCGGCCATCTGCACGATGGGCGGCACGCAACTCACGCTCGTGTTGATCATCTTCCCCATCAGGTCGATGGTGCGTTCCGCGGCCACGGCGAAACCGAGCCGCCAACCGCTCATGCTGTAGCTCTTGCTGAAGGTGTACGCCCCCACGCATTGTTCCATCATGCCCGGCTCGGCCAGGATGCTTGCGTGCTTGCCTTCCCACACCATGTGGCAGTACGGTTCGTCGCTCAAAAGTGCGATGTTCTTTCCACGGATCAGGTCGGCGATGGCCTTGAGGTCTTCGGGCGTGGCGACGCCACCGGTCGGGTTGTGCGGGGAATTGAGGAAGATCGCCTTCGGCTTCTTGGCGTTGGTCAGGAAGTGTTCGACATCCTTCGGGTCGGGCCGGAACTGGTTCTCCTGCTTGAGCGCGTAGTAGACAGGCTTGGCGCCGCGGCGCAGCACGTTCGGCTCGAACGTGGGGAAGGCCGGGCTGAACAGCATCACCTCGTCGCCGGGTTCGAGGAAGGCTTCGCAGAAGAAGGTTTCAAATGGCTTCGCCCCCGGCCCGACGACAATGTTCGCTGCGGTGGCGGGGATGCCGAACTCGTCCTTCACCATCTTGGCCGCGGCCTCGCGGAAGGCCGGCAGGCCCAGGCTGGGGCAGTAGCGTGTCAGCCCGGCATCGATGGCATCCTTCCCTGCCTGCAAGGCGCTCGTGCTGCTGGGGAACGGGCTGTCGCCGATTTGCAGGGCGTACACTTCCTTGCCCGCAGCCTTCAACTTGTTGGCCACAGCGAGCACGTCGAATGCGGTTTCGGTGTTCAAACCGGTGGCGAAGGAACTGTACGTGAGTGTGCCCATGGAAGCTCTCGGGGGAGGGTTGAATTCTGTCAGTCTACGAAACGGAACCGGACGTTCCGATGTGGTAGGACAGTTAGGATTCATCGGGGTTCAATTCGGGGGGGCGTTCCACCGGAACATCGATGTACCGACCTGAGGCAATACCAGCCTTGGTGCGATCTTCACGGTCAGCCAACTCTTGTTGGTAGTATTGCTCTTCTTCGTCCATGGCGGTTCTCCTGGGGGGAATCGCTGGAAATGCAAAACGCCGACGGATGGCGATCCGCCGGCGTGCGATGGTACCGAACGCGATCTTCGCCGATCAGTTCGTGGCTTCCACCAAGGCCTTCAACTTCTTGGCGATCTCGAACTTTTGGTAATGGCAGATCGCGACGAGGTTCACGAATTGTTCCATTTCGAGGTTTTGCAGGAAGAGGCTGCCGTTGCGGAGGAAGTGCGTGGCGCCGTCGTTATCTTTGTAGCTGTTGATGCTGCCGAACTTGAGGTTGCCGTTGGTTTCGCTCGTCCAGGTGAGTACCACGCTCGACGGCTTGTAATCGGCGGGGGTCACGTAGCATTGCGTCATTACGACAACACT
>JBBQWA010000370.1:0-4183 GCA_038211045.1 Gemmatales bacterium | reverse complement strand
CAAGGCGAACCTGTGCCGATGCCCTACGATTTAAGGCTGCGAATCGCCCTGGAGTTCGCAAAATCTCCGACGACTGCCGAATGTCCCCTCATCATCGACTTTATCAAAACGGCCAAGTATGCCACCGCGATCCAACTCGCCACCGGCCTCGCCGGGGATGCGTTCGGTGCCGATCTGCTGCTTGCCTCCGTGAAACTCGGCGACGCCCCGGCCCGACTACTTCAAGAGAAGGCCGTGCTGGATCGCCTGAAGGCGACGAAGGTGAACAACCTCGATGCCCGCGTGAAGGAACTCACCGCCGGGATTCCGAGCGCCGAGAAGCGGCTCGACGACATCATCAAGAAGCGGGCCCTCGCGTTCCCCAAGGCGAAGGCCGATGCGGTGAAGGGCAAGGCGGTGTTCGCCAAGAACTGCGCGGCGTGCCACACACTGGAGAACGTCGGTGCCAAGGTCGGCCCGCAACTCGATGGCATCGGCGTTCGGGGGCTGGAACGATTGCTGGAAGACACGCTAGACCCGAACCGTAACGTCGATGCCGCGTTCCGCGCCACTAAGTTCGACTTACTCGACGGCAAGACCGTGATCGGATTGATGCTGCGTGAGGAAGGGGCAGTGTACGTGGTGAGCGATCCCACCGGCAAAGAGATCCGCTTGGCGAAAGCCGATGTTGATAAGAAGACGGTGATCCTGCAATCGGCGATGCCTTCGAACGTCGATTCGTTGGTGCCGGAGAAGGATTACTACGATCTGCTTAGGTATCTGTTGACTCAGAAGCCGAAGTAATCGGAGTGAGGATGAGCGGGCAGCTACTCCGGCAGGGGCTTCCCCTTCGTTTCCGGGGCGACCGCAATCAACGCGATTCCGATCAAATAAATCCCGGCGACGATGGCGCAAGCGTGCGAGTAATTGTTGTCGAACGCCGCGAGCAGGTTCGCCATTTGCAGGTTCGCCGCGGCTGCGATGATTCGCCCGAAGTTGAAGCCGAAGCCTTGGCCGGTCGCCCGCATCGAGGTGCGGAACAATTCCGGAAGGTACAGCGGCAGCCAACCGTAGAACGCGGCGCTCACGAAGCCGAGCAACCCGGCACTGAGAATAAACGCCAGCCCGTATTCCGTATTCAACTGGTAGAAGCCGATCATAGTGACCATCGAGAGAATGCAGAGCGCCGCATACACGGGCCGCCGTCCGAGCATTCCCCCGAGTACCGCCCCGACCAAGCAGCCGAGCGCCGCACCGATCGACGAAGAAATCTGAATCCACGGCTTTGCATCCGGATTCCCGCCGCCGGGAAGTTCGCCCACCCATTGGTACATCCACATCAGCCCTGCCCAGGTGGCCAACAGCGGCACGCCGCTGAGGCCGGCCGCGAGCAGCATCCGCCGCAGGCTTTCGCGCTTCACCTCCGGTGTGAAACCGCATCGCGCCAGATACCCGCGAGCCGGGAGGAGATACCCGTAGAGAACGATGCCCAAGCCCACGATCGAACCGAGAACGCGGATCCACGTTTCGAGCTTGCCGGTTTCGATGGCCCACAGCGCGATCACGCCCCCGGCTGCCACGCAGCCGAAGAGTACGCCGAGGAGATCTTTCCCGGCCCAGAACGACGCCTTCCCCTCGGCCTTCCCCTTTTCCCACTTCTCGGATTCATCGACGAATAAGCGAATGACGAGGGTGAGTAGCGCGGGCACGGCCCCGATCGTCATGAGCAATCGCCAGTTGTTGTTGGCCGTGAGCGCTTCGGCCCAATCGGAAGGGACACCCACCGATTCGAGCAACCCCGGTAGTTGCCCTTGGAAGCGATTCAACAACAAGGCGATCGTGCCGACGAGGGTGTAGCCGAGGTTGCCGAAGGCGCCGATCCACCCGGCGAGCCACGCCCGCGAGGCGTTGGGCCAGACTTCCATCACGAGTGCGACGCCGAGCGCCCATTCGCCCCCCATGCCGAGAGCGCCGAGGAATCGCAACACGGCCATCTGCACCGGGCTTTGCGACGCGGCACTCAGGCCGCTGCAGAGCGAGTACACCAGCACGCTGATCGTCATCGCGCGCACGCGGCCGATCTTATCGCCGAGCCAGCCGAAGAGCACGCCACCCGTGGCGGCCCCCACGAGGAAGCAGGCCATGATGACGCCGAACCAACGGTTCACGCTTTCGGTGGTGGCGTTTTCGTGCAACAGTTCGCGGAGCGAATTTTTCCCGACGAGCGGGAAGAGGCCCATTTCCATGCCATCGAACATCCATCCGAGCAAGGCGGCGGTGAGGGCGAGCCAACGGCTGCGGTTCGAAGGAGCAGGCATGGGCGATCCGAAGGAGGGGGTTATTTACGAGCGGGCTGGCCGCGGCGTGCGAGTTCGAGGATTTCCGCCTCGGATTGTTGCTCGGTTTTGAGGAAGGATTGGAAGGAACGCATTTCCACAATGCCCGACTCACGCACAAGGTGGAACTGGCCTTGGAGCTGATTTCCCAGCTTTTCTGCAGCGTTGGGTTTTGCGGAAAGGATCGGCTTGAGCTTTTCGATCGCCGTGGTTTGACCGATCCGACCGATGAACCATGTGGTGATATTCTCGCGGCACTTGTAGTCGATGTCGCCGGGGCTTTGGGTGGCGAGGAACAGGCCGACGCCGGCGGAGCGCGCCCGCCGAAGCAGGTCTTCCATCGGCTCCTTCGAGGCGGGCTTCGGCCCACTGGCCGGGATGTACACGTCGGCTTCGTCGAACATGAGCACGGCTTGCAAATACTTTTTGGGCGCTTTGGCACAGAACCGCGAGACTGCAATGAGGAATTGTGCAACCCAGAAATCGGCGGCATCACCGAGGAAGCGCGTGCTGATGATCGTGAGAGGGACGCGGCCGGATCCTGCGCGCAACAACGCTTCCACGTTCAGGAAATCCCCTCCTTGAAAAAGGTGTTTGTAGGTGTGGTTCATCGTCGTGAGGCGTTCGGCTAGCTTCTCGAAGTACTGCGGCTTGTAAGAACCCACCGCCGCGACCAACGACGGTTCCGAATCGCCAATGATCGACCTCAAACCCGGCAGGTCGATCGCGGCCCCCGGTACCGAAGCCAACGTTTCAATCGCCTTGGCGAGAATTACGCGTTGGGCATTATCCGCATCGGACGTTCGAAAATTCATCATACCCGCAAGGGCATTCGCCGCGAATCGTGCGAACTCTTCCCGTTCGTATTCGCCGAGTTGATCGAATCCCGGCGGTACGACCGTGAGCGCCAAAGGCCGGCCCGATGGTGCCCCCGGCGTGTAGATGGCAACATCCAGTTTCTCACGCAACTGCTTGCGGGCTTGATCGCGGCTGGGATGCGAAAGGGGTCGATCCCATGCCGATTCCACGGCATATCTGCACAGGTCGCCTTTGCGATCGATGAGGATGGCGGGCACACCGCTAGCGAGGAGTTGTTCGATCAGGTTCAGCGCGGCGGTAGTTTTGCCACTGCCTGCACCCCCGAGAAACGCCGCATGACGGGTAAATTCCAAGGAATCGAAATGAACCGGCTTCGGCGCGATGCCGATGGTGTCGCCTCCGTTGAGCTTCTCCACCGTCGGCTTCGCAACGTCGTCCGCAACGCGCGGAACAAACGGAGGGGGAACAACCACTGGCGGCGCCGGCGCGACGGTTGGCACGGAGGGCGAAACAACGCGATTCGGTCGGGCTTTGAGTTCGTCGAGCCGAAGGAGTTTTTGCAAGGATGCCAGCTCGCCGAGCGGCCGGGCTTCCTTCTGCCATGCGGCGAAATCGGCACGGGTGGAGTATTTCTCGCGGAACGCGGTGAACGCCAGCATCCGCCGCCAATCGGAATCGGGAATGACCACGGAACGGCCTTGTTGCTTCAGCATTTTGCCGAGCTTTTCCAACGCTTGGCCGGTTCGCGGGAAGTTGATCGTTCGAACAATGGAAACCGGAATATCTCCAGCGCGCTTCTCCACTTCGATCAACTCGTTCAGCAGCCCGCGCCCTTGGCCGCCTTTATTGCAGACCGCCACGAGGAGTTTGGCGATGCCACCATCGGGTTGTTGAAGCTCGAGTTCGAGGTAACGGCCATCGGATTGCGGAGTGCCGAAGTGGTTACCTTCGGGGAGTTCCGGCGCGATGTTCCGCACCGCCGAGGCAATGGCCGCAGCATATTCATTTTCTTCGTCGAGTTCATCCGGGGAAAAGGTGAAGCCGTTGAA
>JBBQWA010000369.1:0-4194 GCA_038211045.1 Gemmatales bacterium | reverse complement strand
AACGCCGAGTTCAACTTGACGGTGAATTTCCGGTACTGATGAGAAACCTCGGCGGGTTGACACCCGCTGCTCGTATTAAAGAGTTTTGCACGACCGCCCGCACCCCCGTACAAGGAGACGACGATGCGACCCGCGAACATTTTCCTGTTGATGATTGCGATCACTACGACCGGGGCTTCGTCCGCTTCGGCGCAATTCCTGCGGCCGAAGTGCATCCCGGTGGCTCCGCTGGTGTGCCCGCCGGTATCGCCGATTCCGGGGGAACCGGGAATGGTCACGCCTCCGACCACTCCGCTCATCCCCCCGATGGATCCGAACGCGCCGAACCCGCCGTTGCCGGGGCAGAACGATCCGCTCCAGAATGCGTTCGCCCAAGGATCGGAAGGGGGCGGCAACGCTTCGCGCAGTTTCAACGAAAGCTTCAACGGGGATTTCGGCGGCATCTTCGTCACCCGCCAAGTGCAAGTGGGTACTCGCTCCGTTACCCTCAGTTCGGGTACGGCCCCCGGTTCCACGGTGCTGCGGCCTGTTTTCCGCGACGTCGTTGTACCATTGGCCAGCCGTTACAACGGGATTCTCATCACGGATAACGACAGCCCCCGGCCGGTGGATCGCGTCTACTTCGGTTACAACTATTACAACAACATCGGAACGAGTTTGAACGACGGCTTCGACCGCATCGACATGCACCGCCAAACGCTCGGCTTCGAAAAGACCTTCCTCGATGGCAACGCTTCGTTCGGGATGCGGTTGCCCTTCATTCAAACCACCGGTCCGAGCAGCGTGGCCCAAAGCAACGTCGGCGACCTGAGCTTGCTGTTGAAGTACGCCTTCTACAACAATTTGAATACCGGCGACGTGGCGAGCACCGGCTTGGTGCTCACCACCCCCACCGGCGGCGGCAACGACGTGATCCTTTCGGACGGCAACACCCCGGCGAACAGCGTGATCTTCCAACCGTGGTTGGGCGGCGTGCGGATGCTCCCGCGCGGTTACGCTCAAGGCATCACGAGCTTCCTCGTTCCTACCGATGGCCGCGATCCGTTGTTGTTCAACAACAGCTTAGCCTTGGCGTACTTCCTCTACCAGAACGCGAACGATCGCTTCGTGAACGCGTTGATTCCCTTCGTGGAAGCCCACGTTCGCACGCCGTTGAATAATAGCGATCCCGATTCGGCCATCTTCTTCCAGAATCAAACGAACCTAACGTTCGGTACGCACTTCCGCACGGTACGTTCGACGCTCAGCCCGGCCTTTAGCGTTCCGCTCGTCGGGCCGAAGCCGTACAGCGGGGAGTTCAACCTGATGTTGAACGTCCGATTCTAAGAACGCTTCGGGCGGTGGTACTAGATGCCGCCGCCCGCATTCGTTTGAACCCACACGCGGAAGCACGCCATGCGATTCGGATTGTTCGCCCTTTTGCTCGTCTCGCCGATTGCGCTGGCTCAGCCGCTCGCGCCACCGCGGATCGAAGTGGAAGTGGAACAGGCCACTTGGCCCTCGCGCACCCGCCCGGTTCCGGTTCCGAACTGCCCGCCCGTTCCGCAAGTGAACCCGGCGGTGCCTGCGATTCCCCCGACATCAACCCCCCCGAATCCGAACGAGTTACCGAAGCTACCTACTCAAGAAGAGTTGGCCCGCCAAACGCCCGCCACCGATTCCTCACCGTTCGCACAGGGTACGGAAGGGGGCGGCAACTCCGCCCGCACGTTCAACGATAACTTCAACGGGGATTTCGGCGGGGTGTCCGTCACGCGACGGCGGCAAGTGGGAACCGTTCAACGGACGTACTTCAACTTGGCGCAAGAGAGCGTCGTCACGGTCGATGATCCGGTGTACCAAAATTTCACCACGATCCTCGGTAGCCGATACAACGGCATCCTCATCACAGATAATGACAGCCCCCGCCCCACCGACCGCGCGTACTTTGGCTTCAACTATTACAACGGCATCAATCCGAATTCCAACTTTGGCCCGGATAGCATCGACATGTACCGGCAAACCATCGGCTTCGAGAAGACGTTCCTCCAAGGCCGGGCCTCCTTCGGCATGCGGTTGCCTTTCATTCAAACGTACGGCCCGCGATCGGGTAGCAGTTCCAACTCCTCGGCGTTCACGATCGATGGTGGGGGAAATGTGATTCCCGTGCCCGGATTCGCCGGGGCATCCTCGTCCCTCGGCGGCCAGCAAGTCGAGCGGAATGTCGGCGACCTCAGCTTCCTGTTGAAGTACGCCTTCTTCGACGACCGAACCACCGGTAATTTGATGTCGCTCGGCATGGTCATCACCACGCCCACCGGCGGCGGGGACAACATCACCTTGTCCGATGGTACCGCCGTGCCGAACTCGGTATTGCTGCAACCGTGGCTGGGCGGCGTGAGGGTGTTTTCGCGCGGCTACACCCAAGCGATTTCGAGTTTCCTCGTGCCGACCAGTTCCAACGAACCGACGCTCGCCAACAACAGCGTTTCCGCAGGGTACTTCCTCTACTCGAACACCGCGGATCGCTTCGTGAATGGCATCGTACCTGTGATCGAAGTACACACTCGTACGCCCCTCACCTACCGCGATCCGAAGGGCCAGATCTTCTTGCAGGATCAGTTGAACCTGACCTTCGGCGTTCACTTCCGCACGGTGAACGCGACCATCAGCCCATCGTTCACGGTGCCCACGGTCGGCCCGAACCCCTTCCGATACGAAGCCGCTCTGTGGGTGAATTTCCGGTTCTGAGCCGGCCCGACTGAGATGCAGGCGTGAGGCCAATCGTGTTCGGCACGGCCAATGCCAAATCCGTCATTCGGGGTGCCGTACGCGATTGGTAGTCGGCCCGCTGAGGCGACCTCGCCGATCGATGTTGAAAATAGGCCTACGCGGCAGCCCTGAGTGGGATCTCTTCTTCCTCGGGCCAGTCCTCGAAGCGCACCGAAACTTGCTTCGATACGCCGCTCTCTTGCATCGTCACACCGTAGAGCACATCGGCCACGGCCATGGTGCGCTTCTTGTGCGTGATGATGATGAACTGCGAACGATCGAGGAATTCGCCGAGGGCACCGGCCAGTCGTGCAGTGTTCGCTTCATCGAGTGCGGCATCGACCTCGTCGAGTAAACAGAACGGGCTGGGTTTGCTGCGGAAGATGGCGAGCAACAACGCGATCGCGGTGAGCGTGCGTTCGCCGCCGCTGAGCAGCGAAATGCTGCGGAGTTCCTTGCCGGGCGGGCGGGCCACCACTTCGATGCCGCTTTCCAACGGATCGACGTTCTCATCCAGCACGATATCGGCTTGGCCACCCGCGAAGAGTTTGCGGAAGAGTTCTTGGAAGTGAACCTTCACCCCGGCGAGGGTTTCCACGAACATTTTGCGGCTGTCGTCGTTGAGTTGGCCGATGATCTCTTGCAATTTCTTGTGGCTCTCGGCGAGGTCGTCGTGCTGGGTGCGGAGGTCGGTTTCGCGCTTCTCGAGTCGATCGAGTTCGTCGAGCGATTCTTGGTTCACGCCGCCCAGCTTGGCGAGCTTCTTGCGCAGTTCATCGATCCGCTCTTCCGCCGCTTCCGGATCGAGAATCTCCCCAGATTCCACTTCAACGTCCGTCGTTGCGAGATCCATGGCGTAATCTTCGTGCATCCGTGCGGCGATGGCATCGCGGCGATGGGCGAGGTCGCGGACCAGCATTTCGTGCGCGTGGGCGCGATCCTTGCGCTCGGCCGTGGAACTGCGGGAATGCTGCGATACCCGCAGCCAACGATCGCGTTCGGTGCGAAGTTGATTGGAATGAGAAGCGTTGGAGCGTGAAACCCGGAGGACGGCTTCGATCCGGGAGATTGTCTCGGCGGTGGTCGCCGTGGCCCGCAAGATGGCCAGTTGGCTCTCGCGCAATCGCAGCCGACCGCCGAAGGCAGACTCCTCGATTCGTTTGAGTTCAACGGTGCGACGGGAGTGTTCCGCTTCGGCGAGTTCCAATCGCGTTCGCACGCCGTCGAGGTGTTCGCGTACCCGTTCCCACGCCACTTGGGCATGCAAGTGCTCCTGTTGCTTCGCTTCACGAACCGATTCGGCCGTGCGGAGTGCCTCGCCAGATTCCGAGAGTCGACGTTGAAGATCGGCGGCCTCGGCATCGAATTCGCCGAGTTGCCGGGTGATCGCCACGAGCGCTTCCGCCCCCCGGATTCGCAGCAGTTCGAGGCGTTCCCGCGCCA
>JBBQWA010000368.1:0-4195 GCA_038211045.1 Gemmatales bacterium | reverse complement strand
TGGAATGACGCTGGTAGTCGAAACCGAAGGTTTCGGCGGGTGGGGGGACAACCGCCAGAAATTTTTGCCGCACCCTTCTCCGTCTATTTCGATACCTCGTTTGATTAACGGGGTTCAATGTTATATATGATTGGATATTGGAGCTGATACCCGCCCGCACTCTGCCAACACTCCACGATTCGGCACTTCGATTCACGATGTCTTCTGGCCAAGTTCCACCGAACCAGCCTTCTCCAAGTGGGCCAGTACCCTCCTTGAACCTGAGCTTGCGATTGTCGCAACTCTGTAAGTTTTTTCGCCTTGGGTTTTTATTCGATGATTCGCGCTGTCAGCTTGATGGGATCGGTATCTCGGAATGCCGGCGGCATGTTCCACAGTGTTCGCGGTTTGGCGAAGGCTTTGAACGAACGGGACGTGAAGGTCACGGTTCTCGGATCGAAGGATAAATTCACTTCGCAAGATATCGGTGCGTGGCAACCGATTCGCGTGGTCGAGTACGAACCCTCGTGGCCGCGAAAATTCGGCTATTCGCGTGCGGTACGCCGAGAGTTGTGCGATCTCGTACCGGATCTGATTCACACCCACGGCTTGTGGCAGTATTCCAGCTGTGCCGTTGCCGCACACCACGCGAAGTACAAAACCCCGTACCTCGTATCGCCCCACGGAATGTTGGATCCTTGGGCGTTGAAAAATTCCCGTTGGCGAAAAAAAGTCGCGTACGCACTCTACGAGGGACGCCATCTCCGAAACGCCATCTGCCTCCGCGCCCTCAGCGAATCGGGAGCGGACTCCATACGGAAACTCGGTTTGAAGAATCCGATCTGTGTAATTCCCAATGGCGTGGTCGTTCCCGCCGACGATGGCACGATTCCGGATGCGCCATGGGATCACGCATTGGCCGCGGGACGGAAAGTCTTACTCTTTCTCGGCCGCATCCATCCTAAGAAAGGGTTGGAGAACCTGCTACGCGCGTGGGCGGAATTGCAACGCAGCAACTCCACCCCGGACTGGACGCTCGCAATTGCCGGATGGGATCAAAACGCTCACGAATCGAACTTGAAGAAGATCGCTAACGAGTTGGACTTGCCGTGGATTGATCTGCGAACGCCATCCGACGGTGGCCCCAGAACTTCGGCCCCCGTGCTATTCGTCGGCCCCCAATTCGGCTCCGGGAAATTCGCGAGCCTCTTCCATTGCGACGCTTTTGTGCTGCCATCCTTCAGCGAAGGAGTGCCCATGGCGGTTTTGGAAGCGTGGGCGTACAGAAAGCCGGTCGCCATGACGCTCGAATGCAACATTCCCAACGCATTTGCGAGCGGCGCCGCATTTCAAATTCAAACCGACGTGGCGCTACTCGCGAACGGCTTGCGAGAATTCTTGAATTCTCCCCCGGCCGTTCTCCAAGAGTTCGGCAACAAAGGCGCCGCGAAAGTGAAGGAGAGTTTCACTTGGGATAGGATTTCAGAAGAGATGAAATCGGTGTACGAATGGATGCTTGGAGGGGGCCCAGCCCCTTCTCTGCTGCGCTTCGATTGAGGGATTCGTGCGAATCGTGAATCGCGAATCGTGAAACGCGGCGGTTGACGTATCACCCATTCCCAATGGCGACTTGGGGAATTCGACAGTTTTAAGTGGTGCAGAATCCGGTGCAGATAGTCAAACTACCCCCGAAAATGATCTCTTAGCCGAATGGCATGAACTCAATTTAAGGTTCATCACACTTGCCGAGAACGCCAATGTCCAATGTTGATCGCCGTGCGTTCCTCCGTACGGCCGCTGTAGCACCACTCTTGGCATCGACTGGAATTGGTGCGGACATCCCCGCATCGGATCGTGTTGACCCAAGGCGACCTACCTCACATCATCCAAGTGGACTTCTTCAACAAGTGCCCCGACGTCGGCCGCAAGGCGGTCGGGTTCGCGGGGTTGCAGGAACTTCAGCGCCAAGGCCGTCCAGCCGGTTTGGTGGCTCGCACCCAGCCCGCGACCGGTGTCGCCATCGAAGAACTCGTAGAAGAGCGGATAGTCGCGGAAGTTCGGATCATCTTGATACTTCTTGCTGTCGCCGAAGACCGCCCGGCGGCCAGATTCGTCGCGCAGGAAGAGCTTGTTCAAGCGGTCGCTCAGGTCGGCGGCGACCTCTTCCAGCGTCCGCAGATTCCCGGATCCTGTCGGGTGTTCGACCTTGAAATCGGGCCCGTAGTAGTGGTGGAACTTTTGCAAGCTCTCGATGATCAGGAAGTTCATCGGGAACCAGATGGGGCCGCGCCAGTTTGAGTTGCCGCCGAACATCCACGAATCGGATTCGCCGGGGACGTACCTCACCGTTTGCTTTTCCTTGTCGCTCATGAACACATACGGGTTCTTCTCGTGGAACTTGGAAAGCGACCGCACGCCGTAATCGGAGAGGAACTCGGCTTCATCGAGCATCCGCCGCAGCAGCTTCTTCATCCGATGCCCGCGCAGCAGCGAGAGCAGGCGTCGGTCGCCGATGCCCGGTTCGGTCCAGCGCGACACTAGCTTCGCCAAGTCCGGGCGGTTGTTCAACAGCCATTCCATACGTCGGGTGAAGCCCGGCAGTTTCGCCAGAGTTTCCGGTTCCAGCGTCTCCACCGCGAATATCGGGATCAGCCCGACCATCGACCGCACCCGCAGGGTTTCGGTGCGCCCATCTGGGAGAATCAGGCGGTCGTAATAGAATCCGTCGGCATCGTCCCAGAGGCCGAGGCCATGCCCGCAAAAATCGGCCATCGCTTGGGCGATGTGCAGGAAGTGTTCGAAGAACTTGGACGCGACGTCTTCGTACACCGGATTGTGCTGGGCCAACTCGAGGGCGATCCGCATCAGGTTCAGGCTGTACATGGCCATCCACGCGGTGCCGTCCGATTGCTGGATGTGCCCGCCGGTGGGCAGCGGCTTGCTGCGGTCGAACACCCCGATGTTGTCGAGCCCGAGGAAGCCGCCTTGGAAGAGGTTCTTCCCTTCCGTATCCTTCTGGTTCACCCACCAGGTGAAGTTCAACATCAGTTTGTGGAACGCCCGTTCGAGGAACCCGAGATCCCCGGCGTCGCCGCGCTGCTTGCGGTCGATCTGGAAGACCCGCCACACGGCCCAAGCGTGAACCGGCGGGTTCACATCCGAGAAGTTCCACTCGTAGGCCGGGAGCTGGCCGTTCGGGTGCATGTACCATTCACGCAGGAACAACAGCAACTGCGACTTGGCGAAATCGGGATCGAGCCGGGCGAACGGCAGCATGTGGAACGCAAGATCCCATGCCGCGTACCACGGGTACTCCCAGGTATCCGGCATGGAGATGACGTCGTCGTTGGTCAGGTGCATCCAATCGCCGTTGCGGATGTTCTCCCGGCCCCCGGGGGGTGGCGGTTGCGTCGGGTCGCCCTTGATCCACGCGGCAACGTCATAAGAGTAGAACTGCTTCGACCAGATCAGCCCGGCGGCCGCCTGACGCTGAATCAGCCGTCCGTCCGGATCGGGGGTCAAGCGTTCGTAGAATTGATCGGCTTCTTGAATCCGCTTGGCGAAGATCTTGTCAAAGTCCACGAATGGCGTCTGCACTGCCTCGGCATTGGGCGTGTACATCGTGAGCCGGGCGCGGATTTGAACCGAGCCTCCCGGCGGGATCGTGAAGGTGTACCACGCGGCCGCTTTCGTACCGACCTTTTTCGGGTTCGACGCGGCCCGTTTGCCATTCGCAACCACTTCGTGGAAGGCATCCTTGAAGTACCCCTTGGCCGGGTTGCCGAAGAGCTTCTGGGTGTTGGTTTCGTTGTCGCAGAAGAGGAGGCGGGGCGCACCGTCGAAGTGCAGTTGGTTGTCGATCCAGGCCGGGTGCTGGAGAAGTAACGACGACAGCCCCACCGATTCGATCACCGGGCGAACGGCATCCGCTTTCCACGACCACGTGTTGCGGTACCACGTCTGCGGCAGGATGTGCAGCACCGCCGGATCGGGCCCGCGGTTGTGGGCCGTCACCCGCATGAGGACATCCATCGGCGTGGCCTTGGCGTATTCCGCGAAGACATCGAAATAGCGGTCGTCATCGAACACGCCGGTATCCATCAGCTCGAATTCCGGGTCGAGCCGGGTCCGCCGGCGGTTCTCCTCGATCAACCGGGCGTAGGGGAAGGCCCGTTGCGGATACTTGTACAGCCCCTTCAGGTACGACGCCGTCGGC
>JBBQWA010000367.1:0-4199 GCA_038211045.1 Gemmatales bacterium | reverse complement strand
TACAAGATTCACCGCTTCCAGCACCTCTACCTGTGGTTCCTCTACGGCGCTATGGCGATCCGCTGGAACCTGCTCTCCGATTACATGGAAGTAGCGAAGGGCAAGATCGGCAAGCACCGCATCGCCCGCCCCAAGGGTTGGGATCTCGTGCAGTTCGTCGCCGGGAAGATCTTCTCGACCTCGTTCATCATCGCCGTGCCGCTCTACTACCACTGGGATCAGTGGTACTGGATGGCCGCCTACTACGGCCTCGTGATGTGGCTGCTGGGATTCGTACTCGCCATCGTGTTCCAACTCGCGCACGTCGTGGAGGAAGCCGGCTTCCCCAGTACCGTGGGCGAACCGGCCGCGGTGGAATCGACGTGGGCCGTCCACCAAGTGGAAACCACCGTCGATTTCGCCCGCACCAGCCCCACACTCACATGGATGCTCGGCGGCCTGAATTTCCAGATCGTTCACCACCTGTTCCCGCGGATCTCGCACATCCACTACCCGGCGCTGGCCCGTATCATCGAAAAGACCTGCAACGAATACGGCATTAAGTACAACGAACACCCCACGTTCTGGGCCGGGTTGGTTTCGCACTACCGCTGGCTGCGCACGATGGGCCGCTATGACACCATCCCCGCAAAGGCTTGACGATGGAAAGCGGGGGGACGATGTCCCCCGCTTTCGCGCCTATAATGTTTCCATGTCGGCTTCCCATTTGAATTGGCCACCTCGCACCGCGAATTCCCCGCTGGCCGTTCTCGCGAGCGGGGGCATCGATAGCGCGATTCTCCTTGGCGAAGCCCTCCACGCCTATCCCGCCGTGTACCCGCTTTACATCCGCACGGGTGCGGCCTGGGAAGCTGTAGAATTCCAGCATCTCCAGCGATTTCTGAGGGCGGTGGCGGCACCGAACCTGCGTTCCGTGGTAGAACTGGCAATGCCGGTGACGGATCTCTACGGTACGCATTGGAGTATCACGGGTGAGAATGTTCCGGGTGCCGCTTCGCCCGATGCGGCGGTGGAACTGCCTGGTCGGAATGTGATTCTGCTCTCGAAGGCCTTGCTCTGGTGCCATTTGAACGGGGTGACCCAGTTGGCGACCGCGCCGCTCGGCTCGAACCCGTTCCCCGATGCGACGCCGGAGTTCTACGATGGCCTCGCCGCGATTGTCGGGCGTGCTGTGAATGCGCCTCCGGTGAAGGTGCTGCGGCCGTACGCTGAGGCGAACCTGAACAAAGCGGATGTGGTGAAGCGGGGAACCGGGATGCCGTTGCAGTTCACCTTCTCGTGCATTCGCCCGAGGGTGGGGGTGCATTGCGGAGAGTGCAACAAGTGCGGGGAGCGCCGCCGCGGCTTCACCGAGGCGGGCGTTGATGATCCAACGGAGTATGCTCTTTAATCACCTTCTCCCCTTGGGGAGAGGGTCGTCCCGCTTCGGGACGGGGCGAGGGGGGTCGTTGAATCAATACCCCCTCACCCCCAACCCCTCTCCCCAAGGGGAGAAGGGAGTCAATCCGGGGTACCCTATGTTTCGCGTCACCAAAGAATTGAAGTTCTGCTTCGGCCACCGCCTGATGGACTACGACGGCAAGTGCCGCAACCTCCACGGCCACAACGCCCGCGTCGCAGTGACGGTGGAATCGGCCAAGCTCGATGCCCACGGCATGGTGCGCGACTTCTCCGCCCTGCGCCGCGAGATCGGCAATTGGATCGATGCCACCCTCGATCACAAGATGATCTTGCACGAGCGCGATCCGTTCGTGCGCGTGTTGCGCGAACTCGGTGATCCCGTACTCACTTTGCCCGATCACCCCACCACGGAGAACTTGGCCAAGTTCATCTACGAACACGTTCGTAGCACCGGCTACCCGGTGGTGGAAGTAACGCTCTGGGAAACGCCGACATCGAGCGCGACCTACGCGGAGTGAAGGTTGTTGGTCGATTGCGGATTGCGCTCACTTCTTCAAGAATGGGTTGCTGCCCGAGGATTCGGCGGGCTTTTTCTCTTCCTTGGAGGATTTGGAATCGCTCTTATCTTTGTCGTTCTTATCTTTGCTCTTGCTACTGCCGTTGGAACTGCCGCTCTTTTGATCGTTCGATGAACTCGAACCGCTCCGGCTGCTGTAGGGATTGCTCTTGCTATCGGATTTGGCTTCCGAGGTGGCCCCGCTCTTGGGATTCTTCAACACCTCATCGGCAGTGAGGAAGCCATCGCTGTTGAGATCCTTCTGGAGGAACTCTTCGATCGACATGCCGGCGGCGCGCCATTCGTACAACCCGATTTGAGCGTCTTTGTCGGAATCGAGTTCGGTGAACCAACCCGGAAGTTCCTTCGGAGTCTTGCCGTAGCGAAGGACGTTGGGGCGTTCGTCGTCCGGGTCTTCCACCCTCTTGCCTTCGTCTCCGCCGCGGCTACCGCCCCATCCGCTGCCGGACGAAGAACCTTTGCTGCGATCACTGCCTCGATCACTGCCTCGATCACTGCTTTTATCCCCACCACTCGGCGGGCCGCCGCGCGAAGAGCCACCGGGGGGAGACCCTTGCGGTTCTTCGCCCGGCACGAGGATCACGGCCGGTTTGTCTCCGCCACCCGTCGAAGAGGGAGGTGGGCCGCCGGTTGCTGGGGGGCCACCGCCACCACTCATGCCTTGGATGCGAGCGGCCACCTGCGGCATGAACTGATCTTTGCGAAGGATGCCATCTTGGGGAACGCTGTACCCCTTCATTTTGATCATCATCGCCGCTTGCGGGTTCTTGTTCAGATCGATGGTATCGCCAGCACCGCCGCCGTAGCGCGCCCAGATTTCATCTGGGGAGGGCATGCCGCGGCTACCGCCTTTATCGCCGCCGCGTTGCGCTCGGATGTCGTTCACGGCGAGGGCCAGCATCCCCAAAGAGAGTGCTGGGATCAGGATCCATTTGCGATTCATGGTAACGCTCCGTCGACTGCGGCATCACTCAAGCTCGATGATACCGTCACAATCGACCGCGCGTCAGTATCAACCCGAAAGCTATCATCGGGCTTTAAGAAATGCGCCGGGAATATTCCCCTCTAGCGGCAGCTTTCCCCGGGCTGAGAACTCTCCGCCCTTCGGGTTGAAGAATCGGCAGGCGGCGGAGCGGGAAGCAACGACGTTTCGCACGCAGGAGCGCAGGAACGAGGCTCAAACCACTACCCCATGCCTTCGCGAGGCTCGGCGGAAGGACGTTCGCCATGATTGGCCCAAGATGGATTGCCCCGCTCATGCTGAAACTCGCCCACAGTGTGCTCTCTTGCCGAAAGAATCCATGCATGCTGTGGGATAATGTGAAAGGGGATCGTTACCAATGCGTTCCGCACGATCCCGATCATTCCTCGTCGATTTCGGGCGGCCAACCTTTGGGGAATTCGCCGAAGATGGCTTCGTAGGCCAGTACCGTGGCCGGGGGCGGTTGATCCCGCGAAGCCTCCACCGATTCGCGGTAGCCTTCGTCGAGCTTGGCCCGCATCTCGGCGATTTCTTCGTCCTTCTCGCGGTTCTCTTCTTCCTTTTGCATCGAGGCTTCGGGATCGTAGTTTTCCCATTCGGCTTCGGGGTTCTTCTCCCGATCCATCGCTTCCTTCAGCGGCCGGAAATCGACCAAGCCGAGACGGGGGAACGAGTATTCCCAATCGAAGCCGTGGGCCTTCAACCGCCGAAAGATCATTCGATGGATCGGGGCCAGCGATTCCTTCTCGTCGGCCATGCCGTTGCCCATGTAGAAATCGAGGTAGAAGTAGGTTTCCGCCGCGCTCTGACGGTTCAAATACTGCGCGAGGAACCCGGCGCTGCCGCGGTGCGAACCGAGGTGAAGCTTGCGGCCTTCGGCATCGGTCACATCGTGGTTATCCGAGAAGATGTCCCAGAGGCAGCGGCCGACCATCTCGCGCACTTCCTCTTCGGGGTCAGCGGGCACCGCTTCGGGTAACGGCCGTTCGGCCATCGCCTTCATCCGTTCCGAGAGGTCGTCGAACGAGGGGAATACCGGCATCGGTTCGCCGGGCTTCCAATTCTCCATCGCCCGCAGCGATTGGGCCATTTCTTGGGCCATCGGATCGGGTTCGCGGCGAACCGCCCCGGCCCACGGCGATTCCTTCCAGCCGTTCGGCGCGATCTCAGCGAAGACGTCGCTCCCCGCGAAACCTTGCGGAAAGAGCGTATCGAACGCCTCGAACAGTTCGTCTTCGG
>JBBQWA010000366.1:0-4219 GCA_038211045.1 Gemmatales bacterium | reverse complement strand
GCCACCGAACTCGACGGCCTCGCCAAGGGGACGGCAATCTTCGATGCCGGCACGCCGGGGAAGGTTTCCTTCGACGCCGATTTGAAGGTCGAGAACTTCCGCTACGGCCCGGCCGCCCACCCGACGTGGGCGGAACCGTGGATCACCCTGAAATCGAAGGGGATTTTCGATGCCGCCGGGGATTCGCTCCACATCGAATCGGCGAAGCTTACTCGCGATGGCTTCAGTGCCCAAGCTCAAGGGAAACTCGCCGCGCTCACCACCGCGATGTTCGTCGATGTCGATGGCACGCTGACATACGATCTATCCAAGCTCGAAACCCAGTTGAAAGCGTACCTCGGCAAGAGCGGCCAAGCCACCGGAACCGGTACCAAGCCGTTCAAACTCGCCGGCAATCTTTCGGAAGGCGGTAAGAATCTCTCGGTGAAAGTGGGGGACGATCTCCCCGGTTCCACCAAGCCGCAAACCTTGGCCGGCAATGCCGCGCTCGAATGGCAAACCCTGAAAGCCTACGGGTTCGACGTCGGCCGGGCCGAGTTGAAAGCGGATATCAAAGACGGCTTCGTGAAAATGTCGCCGGTCGAAGCGAACTTCGGCGGCGGCAAGGTGCGCATCGAACCGACGCTGCAACTGAACCCGAATTACGATCTCACGTTCGCCAAAGGAACGATCATTCAAAAGGCGAAGCTCACGCCCGCCGCCTGTTCCGAGGCCATCGGTTACGCCCTGCCGTTGCTCGCCAACGCGGCGGACGCTTCGGGCACCATCTCGTTCGATCTCGCCGAGAACCGCATCCCGCTTACCGATCCGTTGCAAGCCACGCTTTCGGGCACACTCACGATCCACGATGCGGAAATTTCCCCGAACGAAATCGTTGGCCAGATCGCCGGGCTATTCACCCAAGCGCCGTTGAAGTGGAAACTGGCCCAAGACGAACGGGTGGCGATCCGCGTCGAAAAAGGGCGAGTGTATCACCAGAATTTGAGCGTGACCATCAATGGCCTCACGATCCGAACGTCGGGGTCGGTCGGGGTGGCGGATAGCAGCTTGGATCTGACAGTGGAAGTTCCGCTGAACGATAAACTCGCCGGGGCGTTCGTTCCCGCCGATCGCCCGCGGATCCGCGAAGCGGTGGCCAAGCAAACGGTGCGAATTGCTGTGAAAGGTACGATGAGCAAACCGGCGGTCGAACGCGAGGCCTTCCGGAACGCCATCGCCAAAGTGATTGGCGATGCAACGAAAGATGCCGCCGGAAAAACGGCCGAGGATTTGTTGAAACAAGGGTTGGGAGGATTGTTCCAGAAGAAATAAGGCGAGCGGCAGTTCTTATCTTACCCTCTCTCCCGCTGGGGAGAGGGTCGCTTCGAGCGAAGCGAGAAGCGGGGAGAGGGGCTTTGGAAACAATCAAAACCCCCTCACCGTCCCGAAGCGGGACGACCCTCTCCCCAACGGGCGAGAAGGAAAAAATCCAACCGCCGCTCGCCTAAGGCGATAATCGTCACTCCTTCGCGCGGCCCGGTTCGCGAAGGCCGGTGCCTTTCGTGCCGGTGATCGCATCGCCGAGGTCATTTCGATATTCCTCGGCAATCGTTCGCATCTTCGCCACAATCTCGGGATGGGCCTTCGCCACGTTCTTGATTTCGCTGGGATCGTTCGCGAGATCGAACAAACTGAGATCGAGCTTTTCCACCTTGTACCCATGACGGCTGGCGATGCCCCGTATTCCGGATTGCTCGATGCTCAAGGGTTTCATGTTAGCGTAGTTCGCGGGTTTGCCCCCTTCGCCCGGCGGGCCATTCACGGTGAGATATTCGTGCGGCAGGTGCAGCTTCCATTTCCCCACCCGCACCGCGTGCAACTCATTCCCCGAGTAGTAGGCGAAGGTCGAACGCCCCTTCGCCCCGGCTTCTCCCAAGAGCAGCGGCGAATAATTCGAACCATCGATCATCCCCTTCGGCATCTCCGCCCCGGTGAGTTTCGCCAGCGTCGGCAGCAGATCGAGACCCGTGAAAAACTTGTCGCATACCTTGCCCGCGGGCACTTTCCCCGGCCAACGCACGATGAACGGCACGCGCACCCCGCCCTCGAATGTGGTGAGTTTGCCTTCGCGGAACGGCCCGGCACTCCCTGCGTGCGAGCCGTAGCTGAGGAACGGCCCGTTATCCGAGAAGAAGATCACGATCGTATTCTTTTCGAGATCGTTGTCTTTCAACGCCTTCAGAATGCGGCCGATAGAATCGTCGAGTTCTTGCACCACATCGCCGTATAACCCGCGCTTCGACGAACCTTTGAACTTTTCGGAAGCAAAGATCGGCACATGCGGCATCACTTGCGGAACGTATACGAAGAAGGGCTTCGCCTTGTTCGCTTCGATGAAACCGATGGCCTTATCCGCGAACAGTTTCGAGAACGTCGATTGATCGGGATCCTTCACCGTGACTGTATCGTTGGTGTAGAACGGCAGCGGCGGGATGCCTTTCACTGTGGGGTGCAGCGGGCCGTTGTCGTTCGAGTAGGGAAGGCCGCACCATTCGTCGAAGCCGTTGCGGGTGGGGAAGAATGCGGGGCGGGTGCCGAGGTGCCACTTGCCGTAGCAGGCGGTGGCGTAGCCCTTGGCTTTCAGGCATTCCGGGAGGAGCGTTTCGCCGGGCGCGATGCCGATGGTGCTGGTGTGGTTGAGCGCTCCGGCCATGCCGAGGCGATTGGGGTAACAGCCGGAAAGGAACGCGGCCCGCGATGCGGTACATACCGGTTGAGCGACGCAGAAATCGGTGAAGCGCGTGCCTTCTTTGGCGAGCTGATCGAGGTTCGGCGTGCGGATGTCGGTGGCGCCGAAGCAGCCCACGTCGCCGTAACCGAGGTCGTCCGCCACGATCATGACGATGTTGGGCGGCGGCTCGGCGGCCGATGTGAAACTGGCAAACGCGAACAGGACTGCGAGGGAGATTCGCATGGAAGAAACCCGTGGGGACTAGGGTCGCGTGCCCGCCGCGACAGCGTAGGGATCGAGCGCGGTGACGGCGGGATAGCGGGCGAAATCGGCACCGTTGAACGTGAGAATGTGCGAGATCCCGTGGACGGCCATCGCCGCGGCGATGCGGGCATCGTGAGCTTGCTTACCGAGTACGTTGTAGGTGGAAACGAGGTTTCGCCATTCAGCAAAGATGGCGGATCCATCGGGATCCATAAAGAAATCACCGAGGATGTTTCCGATCAATCCGTCAACTTCTGCGGAGGATTTTCCCAATCCGTTGGCGGTGAGTGGTCGGGTAGCCACGGCCCAGAATTCGTAAAGCATTTGCGGGAAGACACAAAGTGCATGCCCCAACATTCTAAGATTGACAACAGCATTCAGCACAACTGAATGTTGCGTGTGACCCGGTTCCACCAAACGCAGCAGAATGTTAGTATCGGTAGCGACTCGCATCTCCACCTCAGTTGTAAATGGAATCTCGGCTATCGTCGAAATCGATGTTCCGAACCGGCTGTTTCGCGATCCAAGACTTGAGTCTTGCTATCCATTCTTCTGCCGTTTCGTCGATGATTGAACACTTTTTCGGCGTCTCAAACGGTTTTGTATTCGCTTCCACGTTTGCTGGGGTACCGTCCGCATATGGCGGTGGCACATCGAACACGACTTTACCATCTTCAAAATGCCCAACGATCTTCATGGGGAATCTCCGTTCGAGTAAACCAATTCTACTAGGATTTATCGCAATTTGGACGGCACAATTTTTGTGCTGAACTACGGTAACGTACCCGCTGCGACGGCGTACGGATCGAGCGCGGTGACGGCGGGATAGCGGGCGAAATCGGTGCCGTTGAACGTGAGGATGTGCGTGATGCCATGGACGGCCATCGCCGCGGCGATGCGGGCATCGTGAGCTTGCTTACCGAGAACGTTGTAGGTGGAAACGAGGTTCAACCACTCGGGCAGAATGCTCGGGATGTCACCGAAGAGTTGGTATGCGCTTCGGAATTGCTTGATGAGTGAGGTCGTTTCCGGCCCCGATTTCCCCAAGCCGTTCACATTCGGTGGCCGTGTGGCGACGACCCAGAATTCGTGAAGGTTCTGAGGGAGAAGGCAAAGATCGTGTCCCCCGAGTTCCAAGTTTTTCATGGCCGATTTTGTAACGCTCTGCTGGGGATGTGCATGCTGAACCCAACGGAGCAGCAGATTGGAATCGAGTGCGATGTTCATGAGCTACTTAATCGTAGA
>JBBQWA010000365.1:0-4236 GCA_038211045.1 Gemmatales bacterium | reverse complement strand
GCGTCGCCATTCGTGTTCGTTCAATCAGCGCTCGAGCAATTCGACGCTTGTCGTGAAGTCGAAACCCATCATTTGCATCAGGTCGATGTTGTTGAGGTTCGCGTTGCAGTGGAAGCAGTGGGCGAGGTTGTTGCGGGGGTTGACGTACACCAGCATTTCGTTGCAGCGGGCACAGAGGAAGCAGAAGCGGCCGTCGCGCATCTTCGACGGCGGGCCATCGCGGCCGAGGGCGGCGATGGTGACGGCCATCGGCAACTCGTTGCGGAGCCTTCGGCATCGGCCCCCGGCAGGATGCGATTATTCCGTCCTTGGTGCGGACGGTGCCGGTTGTAGAATTCGAGATACTTTGCCACGATGTGCCGCAAGTGTCCCTCGCCGAAGCAGACGAAATGATCCAAGCATTCGATCTTGATCGACTGCACGAACCGCTCGGCGAAGTCGTTCAGGTTCGGCTTCCGCGGCACACAATGCGACCTACTGGTAACCGCACGATGAGCATGTCCTGTTAACCCAATTTGTCGTATTCCGTGGAATGTTGCTCTCGTTTGGGATCGACCGAGCGGGACGCGAACACTTGAAACCCAAGGATTTCAGGCATTTTGCGAGATAGACTCGGCGAGAGTTGTTACGAGGAGTGTTCCGCACGGGGAGCTGATTTGTCTGGGTTCGAGTTCCCGGAACACACGAGTTGACAGAGAACGCCGAGAGCAACCCTCTCGGCTTTCTTCGTTTCCCGCCTTTCTTTGCAGGGTTTGCCACACTCGCACCGGATTCCGAGAGTCTCGGTTCCGAACCCGTCGCGTTCGGGGTGCGGGAGGGACGGTTTGCACGGGTCGAAACTCGGCCAAAAGTCTCTCGCTCTCTCCGATGACGACCCGCAGAAGTTAACAACCCGTTCTCGAACGCGGCTCGAAAGCGACGGTCTACGAAGGCGAGACTTTTCGGGCGGTTTCGGGGCAAAATCACGTCTGAACAGTGTCGAACTCGTTTGCTTCCCGTGGTGAACCAATCCCTGGAGTTGCGGAATTGCCCCCGAAGCATTTTCGCCCGCCGACTCCCCCAGCGCAAGCCCACTTCACAAACCATGTCGTACACCCACGGGCACAATCAATACCCGATTTCCCTTGACTGATCCCCGCCGGCGCGGCACAATTCAATCTCCCACCTGCCGATCCGGTGCTTGGTTCCGCCAGATCGAACTCTCCTTCCCCTCCGGGGACCGCCCGATGTTCGCCCCGCTCGCGCTCGGTTTCTTCGCGCTCGTTCTCCCCTCCCCCGCTCCGCCCCTACACGCCCGGATCGATGGGTTCATCGTCGCCGGTCACGGCCAACGCGCTCAGCAAGCCGCACCGCGTGCCTCCGATGAAGAGTTCCTCCGCCGCGTCACGCTCGACCTTACGGGTACGATTCCTTCGCCCATCGACATTCGCACATTCGTCGCCGACACGTCCACAGGCAAGCGCGCGAAGGCCATCGACCGGTTGCTCGCTAGCCCGAACTATGCCCGCCGCATGGCGCAGCACTTCGACGTGGTGCTGATGGAACGCCGCAAGGATGTGAAGGTGCCCCGCCCCGCGTGGGAGGATTACCTGAAGGCCGCGTTCGCGGCGAACCGCCCCTACGACGAACTCGTGCGCGAATTGCTCGCCGCCGACGGCGTCGATCCGAAGCTGCGGCCCGCCGCGAAGTTCATGCTCGACCGCGACCTCGAAGCCCACCTCGTCACCCGTGATCTGAGCCGGGTGTTCCTGGGCCGCAACCTGCAATGCTGCCAGTGCCACGATCACCCTCACATCGAGGCGTTGAAGCAGAGCGAATACTACGGCATCTATGCGTATGTGAGTCGGTCGTACCTGCACCCGAACGCGAAGGCGCCGGCCGCCGTGATCGCCGAGAAGGCCGAGGGCGAGACCACGTTCGTGAGCGTGTTCGACAAAGCCATGAAGCAAGGCATGACTTCGCCGACGCTGCCGGACGCGAAGCCGGTGGCCGAGCCGAAGCCGGTGAAGGGGAAGGAATACATCTCGGGCATCGGCAAAGACGTGCGACTCGTTCCGGCGTTCAGCCGTCGGGCGCTGCTGCCGGGGGCCATCGCCACCGCCGAGAATCAGGCGTTCGTGCGCACCGGGGCGAACCGCCTCTGGGCCATGATGATGGGCCGGGGCCTCGTTCACCCGCTCGATGCCGATCACGCGGAAAATCCGCCGTCGCACCCCGAACTGCTGGAACTCCTGGCCAAGGAGTTCGCATCGCACAAGTTCGATGTGAAATGGCTATTGCGCGAAATCGCCCTGAGCGATGCTTACGGGCGTTCCAGCGAGGTGCCGAGTTCGCTTGAAAGCGTGCCGGAAGATCGTTACTTGGTCGGAATGTTGAAGCCGATGACGCCCGAGCAACTCGCGCAATCGATTGCGGACGCCACAGGCAAGCCGGCCAACGTCGCCGCGTTCCGCACCGCCTTCGCGGGCCAGCCTGGTGAACCCGAAGACGGCAAGACCGCGACGCTCGACCAGACGCTGTTCTTAAAACACGGCGCCATCCTCCGCGACGGCTTCACCCTGCCCAAGCCCGGCAACCTCGCCGACCGATTGGCGAAGATGAAGGACGGCGCGGTTGCGGAAGAACTGTTCCTCGCCGTGTTTTCGCGCATGCCGACCGCCGACGAACGCGCCGATGTGCTGGCGATGTTGAAGGCGAGTAAAGATCGACCGGCCGCGTGCGGCGAGTTGGTGTGGGCACTCGTTGCCTCGGGCGAGTTCCGGTTTAACCATTAATCTTGCTCCCCTCTCCCGCCGAGGGAGAGGGAGCAAGCGGTACAAAGAGGTATCTATGCTCAGCGCCCCCTACGCCTGCCACTCCGCCGACCATGCCCTCTCGCGTCGGGCGTTCCTCGGAGCTGCCGCCGCGCTCGGCCCGGTCGGGTTCGCCTCGCGCGGAGCCGGGGCCGAGCTGAAGAAGTCGCAGAAGCGCGTCATGGTGATCTACCTCGCCGGTGGCGCGAGCCAGCTCGAAACGTGGGATCCGAAGCCGGGCACCGACACCGGCGGGCCGTTCGCCGCGATTCCCACGGCCGTGCCGGGCACGCACATTTGCGAGCTCTTGCCGCACACCGCCAAGCAGATGAAACGGATCGCCCTCGTGCGCGGTCTGAACAGCCAAAACCCCGACCACGGCATCGGCAACACGACGATGCTCACCGGCCGCAAGCCCGACCCGGCCATTACCTATCCCCATATCGGCGCGGTGAGCGCGAGGTTGCTCGGCTCCGATGAAAACGCTCTGCCGGGGAACATCCACATCTTTCCGAGCCGCAGCGGCGGGGGCGGCGCCGCCTTCGCTAACCTCGCCGAAAGCGCCTTCCTTGGCCCGCGCTGCGCGAGCGTGTCCGTGGCCGACGGCAAGCCGCCGACCGAACTGATGCGCCCCGCGACTCTCACGGAGGAGGCCGACCTTCAACGCGAAGCACTCCGCGCCAAGCTCACCAAAGACTTCGCCAAGAGCCGCCGCAGTGCCGCCACCGAAGCCTACGCCGAATCGTTCGACCAAGCCGAGCGCGTCTTTCGCCGGGCCGAAGTGTTCGACGTATCGAAGGAGCCGCCCAAGCTCGCAGAGAAATACGGCAAGCACGATTTCGGCCGCCACCTGCTTCTCGGTCGGCGGTTGCTGGAATCCGGCGTGACGTATGTAAAAGTGTCGCACTCGAACTACGACACCCACCACGAAAACTTCGACTTCCACATCGAGCAACTCGGCGAATTCGACCGCAGTTTCTCCGCACTGCTCGACGACCTCGCCGAGCGCGGCATGCTCGAAACCACGCTCGTGATCGTGATGAGCGAGATGGGCCGCACGCCGAAGATCAACGAGAAGTACGGCCGCGACCACTGGTCGAAGGCGTGGAGCGTGGCGCTGGCCGGGTGCGGCATCAAGGGCGGCGCGGTCGTCGGCAAGACGAGCGCCAACGGCATGGAAGTGACCGACCGCGAGGTGTATTCGGGGCACCTGTTCCACACCTACTTAAAGGCCGTGGGCATTAACCCAGAGAAGAACTTCTACCCGAACGAGCGGCCCATCCCCTATGCCGACCCGAAGGCGAGCGCGATCGGCGAAGTGCTGGCGTGAGTTTTGGCGAGCCGGAAGCGGGGGGGGGGGGGGGGGGGGGGGTTGGAAGAAACCAGGCGGGCCCCCCAGCCGCCGGCGGGGGGGGGGGGGTTTTTTGTGTGGCCGGGGCCCAGA
>JBBQWA010000364.1:0-4260 GCA_038211045.1 Gemmatales bacterium | reverse complement strand
CAGGTACAGCCACCTCTGGCTGGAGCATTGATGCCGCCGGAACCACAGCGATCAGTGGAAACAGCGTCACGACTGCCACAACCGATACCATCAACTTCGGTAACGGAGCGACGGGGCTTGCTGCAGGCCGGATCGGGTGCGATTATTCTCTCGGGCGGTACGATTACGATGGCTGCCACCAGCACCATCACCGTCAACAATACCACGAACACCATTGCTTCAAGTCTGGCTGGTGCGGCCAACCGCTTCAACCACCGGTACGGGTGTACTGCTCTTCAGCGGCCTGAGCACCGCAAGTTCGGCAAATACGACGTATGCGAGTTTTCTCAGCACGGTCAACTTTAACAGCTATCCATTGGGGGCAACGTTCGTCACGAATGGGTCGAACATCGAGATGGTGCCCGTCCCCGAGCCGACCACGATCCTCGGGATCGCCGCCCTCAGATTGGGGATGATTCGCCTCCGCCGTCGGGTGGTTGGATAATTTACGTCGAAAGGAATGGGATCGAACCGGGGCCGCCAACTCAGACCCGGTTGGCGATTGCCGCACCCCTCGCGGGAATCGGATAGACTCGCGAGCCGCATCTCGGATACGATTCCCACTCTCATGAATGATCCCGATTCATTATTGCAGCTTGCCCGGGCGGCGGCGGCCCAACTCGGCAACCAAGAATGGTCGCTCGATGCCGAACCGATCTGGGAGGAACCGGAACCCGAAGAAACGCCGGCCCCGCCCGCCGAGGCAAGCCCGCCCCCGCCTGCGCAACTTGGCAACATCCTCCCGCCGAAGAATCTGCCCGATCCGCCCAGCCCGATGAAAATTCTCGAAGCCATGCTTTTCGTGGGCGGCGCCCCACTCACCGCCGAATCGGCGTGTTCGGCGATCCGTGGGCTTTCGCACGAGCATTTTCGCAATCTCGTCGAAGAACTCGCCCGCAAGTACCGGTTGCAGAATCGCCCTTACGCCGTGGTGCCCACGAACGGCGGATACGAATTGGAATTGAAACCCCGGTATCGCACGATGCGCGACGGCGGCCCGCGCGAAGTTCAACTCGCCCAACCGACACTCGATATTCTCAGCTTGATCGCCTATCGCCAACCGATGGCGAAGGCGGAACTCGATGCCGTCGCCGGAACCGATTCCGCCGGACACCTCCGCCAACTTTCCCGCCTCGGCCTCATCGAAGTGCAACGGCGTGCCAGCGGCGAAACCGCCGCCGGATACGGCACCACGCCGAAATTTCTCTCCACCTTCGGCATGGCCAACCTCGACGATTTGCCCAAGCTCGCCGAGGTGGCCGATTGAAAACCCGCGCGGCGGCGCCCTTTCCGATTCTTCCCCACCGCCATAGATTCATCACAGTATCCGCTCCCCGGTGCGACACCGTTCACCGCACGGCGGACGAGTGGAATTTCGCCCCGTGCATTTGGCTTCCGGAGGGTTGTCGCGTGTCTGTTGAACAACGTGTGATCGAAATCGTGTGCGAGCACTTGGCCGTAAGCAAGGAGCAAGTCACCCGCACCACCAGCTTTATCGAAGATATCGGCGCCGACTCGCTCGATATCGTGGAACTCGTTATGGAACTCGAAGAAGAGTTCGACGTGCAAATCCCCGATACCGACGCCGAAAAGATCAAGACCGTCGGCGAAGCGATCGACTACATCGAGAAGAAACAAAAAGAAAAGGGCGGCGAAGCCGTCAAAGCGTAACAAGAGCACCGCATGTCCCGCCGTCGAGTCGTCGTCACCGGTCTGGGCACCGTTAACCCCATCGCGTTATCGGTGCCAGAATATTGGCAGGGCCTATTGTCCGGCACGAGCGGCATCGCGCCCATCACGCTATTCGACGCGAGCCACTTTAAGGTTCGGTTCGCCGGGGAAGTAAAAAACTTCACCCCCGATGGCATCATCGAGCCGCGCGAATGCCGCCGGCTCGATCGCTTCACCCAATTCGCCATCGTCGCCGCCGATCAAGCCATCAAAGATAGCGGAATCAACTTCTCCGCCATGGATCCCGAACTTGCCGGCGTCATCATGGGTAGCGGCATCGGCGGCATCAACGAATTCGAAGAGGGCGTTCGCACCCTCGTGGCCAAAGGCCCCGCCCGCGTCAGTGCGTTCGTGATCCCCAAGATGATCGCCAACGCCGCCAGCGGCAACATCAGCATCCATTGGAACCTCCGCGGCCCCAACACCACGGTGAGTACCGCCTGTTCTTCCGCCGCCCACGCCATCGGCGACGCCATGCGGCAAATCGCCTACGGCTTTGCCGATGTGATGGTCACCGGTGGAACCGAAGCGGCCATCGCCCCCATCGGCCTTTCGGGTTTCATCAACTGCAAGGCTCTTTCCGAGAGCAACGATCACTACCAAACCGCGAGCCGACCGTTCGACCGCGACCGTAACGGCTTCGTGCTGGGCGAAGGCGCCGGAATCCTCGTGCTCGAAGAGTACGAACACGCCAAGGCCCGCGGGGCGAACATCTACTGCGAAGTGCTCGGCTGCGGCAACACCGCCGACGCCTACCACATCACCGCTCCGCACACCGAGGGCATCGGGGCCGCCGGGGCGATGAAGCAGGCCATCCGCGAAGCCGGATGGAACACGACCGACGTCGAATACCTCAACGCCCACGGCACGAGTACCGGCTTGGGCGATGCCGCCGAAACGAAGGCCACGAAGAGTGTCTTCGGCGACCACGCGAAGAAGTTGATGATCTCGAGCACCAAGAGTATGATCGGCCACTTGCTCGGTGCCAGCGGCGGCGTCGAGGCCATCGCTTGTGCTTTGAGTTTGAAGCACGGCATCCTGCACGCGACGATCAACCTCGATCACCCCGATCTCGAAGCCGGTTGCGATCTCGATTACATTCCGAAAGTGCCGCGCGAAGTGCGGGTGACGCGGGTTCTCTCGAACAGCTTCGGCTTCGGCGGCCACAATTGCAGCTTGGCACTGGGTGCGGTGTGAACATCAACCCCGGAGTGTGACTTTGCAAAACATGACATGGCGAAACGCCATTGAAAAAGTGCTTGGTGAATCGACCACACCACTTCATTACAACGACATTACACAAAAAATCATTCAAGATGGCTTGAGAACAAGCCTCGGGGCGACACCCGCAGCAACAGTCAACGCTCAAATCAGCTCTTCCATCAAAAACGAAGGCGCACAGTCTCCGTACATTCGGGTAGCGAAAGGAACTTTCGCACTCGCTCAGACTGCTGGCAGAATCATTTCCAAGCCAGCAGCTAAATTGACTCCGACAGTGGAAGAATCTGAGGAATCGGAAGAACAATATGACATCGTAACTTCATTCGGGATGTTTTGGAGGCGAAACGCCGTCGAATGGCAGGCGACTCCGAAACTCTTAGGGAAGCAACAAGTCGGTGCGACACCTGTGGACTTCAATAAACAACTCGGCATCTACCTTCTCTACGACGGTCGGGAAGTGATCTATATCGGTCGGACAACAGACCGACCATTGGGTCGAAGATTATTCGAACACTTGAGCGACAGGCTCGCCGCGCGATGGGATCGCTTTTCTTGGTTCGGGTTACTGCCGGTATCGGAAGCGGGCAACCTCGGCACGCTCCCGGAAAGCTTCTCCGCGGCGAAAATGATACCCGCAATGGAAGCTATCCTCATCGAAGCGTTGGAGCCACGCCAAAATCGGAAACGTGGGGATGACCTTTCATCAGTCGAGTACATCCAGCACGAAGACCCGGCCATTCAGAAGAAACGGGTGAAAGAATCAATCGAACAGGTTCTTAACAAACTCTGACTATTGCCATTTAGTTTTGCGCTCGTTCCTATGCACCGCGTGGGAATGTGCCTTCAGGCGCTCCGCGTCCTTTCGTGTTTCCATTACCTACCTTAAATTTGATCGGCTTGAACCGCGCAGCGTCCGAAGATCTTTCCGCACGCGGAGCATGGGAAAGAAAGATTGGATATGCCTCCTGTTGCTGACGTTCCGGGCTCGCCAAGAGTTGTCGAATGTAATTGTCCCGCTTGAAGCAAGCTCGAATCAAATTCAACCGCACTGGCGAGCCGGGAGCGTGAGCGACCGGAGCAAGTCCATTTCAACGACGACGACTTCTTGATGGTGTGCGATTCCCCTCCCGTTGCTGACGCTCCGGACTCGCCAGTGTTGTTGTCAAATGCAATCCGTCCCGCTTGAAGCAAGCTCGAATCAAACTTAACCCCTTCTTCTTGGGTTCCAAAATCGCACCGGTATTCTAGCAACCCACCCGCCGCAGCGGG
>JBBQWA010000363.1:0-4271 GCA_038211045.1 Gemmatales bacterium | reverse complement strand
GTTTCACCGGGCGTTGACGCTTCCGGCTCGCCTAGAACCGCATATTGGAACGTCCAGAAGCCGCCTTTGGTGGTCTGAGTGTAGGTTTCGTCGTCGGCCACGCTGGTTTGCAGTTGCGTGTCCCAGTTCACGAGGCGCTTGCCGCGGTAGATGTAGCCATCGCGGAACATGCGGAAGAAGGTTTCGCGCACCGCCTTCGCACGGGTTTCATCGAAGGTGAAGGCCGTACGACTCCAATCGCAGGAGGCGCCCATTTCCTTCAATTGGCCGAGGATGCGGGCTTCGTACTTTTCCTTCCATTCCCAAATTTTCGCCACGAGGTTCTCGCGGCCGTACTCACGCCGCTTAAAGGTCTTGTCTTCCGCTAAGAGGAGCTTTTCCACCACGGCTTGTGTGGCAATCCCGGCGTGGTCGGTACCGGGCATCCACAGGGTGTTGCGGCCTTGCATTCGCCGCCAGCGGATCAGTACGTCTTGAAGTGTGTTGTTGAGCGCGTGCCCCATGTGCAGGGCACCCGTCACGTTCGGCGGCGGAATGACGATGGTGTACGGGTCGCCGGGCTTGGCCGGGTCGGCGCGGAAATAGCCTTTTTCATCCCAGATTTTCAGCCACTTCTGCTGAACGTCTTTCGGTTCGAAGGCCTTGGGCAGTTCGATCGCCATTCGTCATTCCTTGAAGGGTGTACCGCGGAGAGAGGCGCGCAGCGAACGGAGTTCGCTTCACTTGGCGATGTTCTCGCGATCCTTGAACAGCTTATATTCGAACGCGTCGCTCAGAGCCAACCAGCTCGCCTCGATGATGTTCTCGGAAACGCCAACGGTGCCCCAAACGTCCTTGCCATCCCGGCTTTCGATGACCACGCGCACGCGGGCGGCGGTGCCTTCCTTGGAGTTCACCACCCGCACCTTATAATCGACGAGTTGCATCTCGTCCAAACCGGGGTAATAGGGTCGCAGCGCCTTGCGGATGGCGGCGTCCAAGGCGTTCACCGGGCCGTCCCCTTCGCACACCGTGTGCTCGATTTTGTCGCCGATCAGCAGCTTCACCGTCGCTTCGGTTTGAAGCGGCCCCGAACGGTGTTCGGTTTCCACTCGGTAGGTCTGCCGCACGAACCAGGGTTTGTATTGATCGGTCGCTTTGCGTACGAGCAAATCGAACGAAGCCTCGGCGGCTTCGAATTCGTACCCGGCATATTCCAAATCTTGCACCTGCGTGAGGATTTTCGCCATCACAGCCTTGTCGTTGGCGAGAGCGTACTTCGCCGTCTTGGTCACGATCGTCGATTGGCCGGAGAGTTCGCTCACCAAGATTCGGCGTTCGTTGCCCACGAGTTCCGGATCGATGTGTTCGTACGTGGCGGGGTCCTTGGCCACAGCGTGCGTGTGCATGCCCCCTTTATGGGCGAAGGCACTCTGCCCCACGAACGGCTGACCGGGGCGGTAGTTCATGTTCGCCAGTTCGTAGGCGTAGCGGCTCACTTCCGTGAGGCGTTGCAGGCTTTCTGGCCGCAGAACTTCGCACTTGTACTTCAGCGCGAGGTTGGCCACGGTGCTCACGAGATCGACGTTGCCGCAGCGTTCGCCGATGCCGTTCATAGTCCCTTGCACTTGCGTCGCCCCGGCCCGCACCGCGGCCAGCGTGTTCGCCACCGCGACATCGCAATCGTTGTGGCAATGGATGCCGACATCGCATTTGATACTCTGCTTCACCACGCCCACACACTCGGCAATCCGTTCGGGCATGGTGCCGCCGTTGGTATCACAGAGGATGACCGCGCTGGCCCCGGCCGCTTCCGCGGCCTTCAGCGTTTGGATCGCGTACTCCGGGTTCGCTTTGAATCCATCGAAGAAATGCTCGGCATCGTAGAAGACTTCGCGGCCTTGGCTCTTGCAGTATGCGATGCTGTCGCCGATCATTGCGAGATTTTCTTCGAGCGTGGTGCCCACTACGTTCTTCACGTGGAAGTCCCAGGTCTTGCCGACGATGGTCACGCAAGGGGTGCCCGAGTCGATCAGCGCTTTTAGGCCGGTATCCCCTTCGGCGGGGCTGTTCTTGCGGCGCGTCATACCGAAGGCGCAGATCTTGGCGTGCTTCAACGGAATGCTTTTCACCGCTTGAAAGTACTCGAAGTCCTTGGGATTCGAGAGCGGGTAGCCCCCTTCGATGTAGTCGATGCCGAGGTCGTCCAACTTGCGGGTGAGTTGCAACTTGTCGTTCAAGGAGAAGTTCACGCCTTCGCCTTGGCTACCGTCGCGGAGGGTGGTGTCGTAGATGAAGATGCGGGTCATGGGAGAAGCTCGGGGAACAAAAAAACCTCGGAGAACACTCTCCGAGGCGCGCGGGTTTGATTCGCCTCGGTTCAGCCCAGGGGAATACCGCCGACGATAATCACATCGGCGTTGGATTCGGGCATGTAGATGAGCACGTTCACGTTAAGAATTCCGAGTTAATGATTATCTAAGCGATTCTGGGCGCATTGTCAATCGCCTATATCGCGTAGTGATCCTCATCGAAGATGCAGTTTCCCATCGGCGATGCCGGTTTGATCGAACTCGCCGTCCGCACTACAACATCCGCATGCTCACCGGGAAACAAGTCCGCGTTCGCGTGGCGAAGAACAAACTGTTGCCGATGTACCTCGACGATTCCGCCCACTGGCGGCACCTCGCCGGGCAACTCCTCGCCGTGTACCGCGGGGCCGTGGGGAAAACCCGCGGCGAGATCGAAGGGGAACTGGCGAACTTCGGCGGCGATGGCCCGCAGAACCTCATCCTGCAAGGATTGGCGAAACTGCTCGAAGATCGCTGCGAATACGAAATCGCGGCGGATCACCCGCCCGAAGAAATCCGCGATGCCGTGTTCAAGGCCGCGGCCATCCAACGCTCGCAGAGCAAACCGGGCGACCCCTTCGATCGCGCCGCCGTGATGGAAAACGTCGGCGGGGAATTGGGCCTCACCCCGGAACAGTTGCACGTCGGCCTTTTCGCCGATCTCAAAGACGAACAAAAAGTACTCGCTTTCGACGACACCACCCCCGAACGGTTGGTCGATCGCTATAACGTTGCGCTCGCCCAAGCCCTGTTGCTCCGCAGCACCGGTATGGAAGTTCGTGTGACCGGCGAAACGCCCGCCCGCTACCGCCAACTCTTCCGCGCCTTGAAATTCCACAAACTCATCGGCAGCATCCAGAGCACCGATGGCAAAGGCTACCTCATTCGGATCGATGGGCCACTTTCGCTCTTCAGCAGCACCCAGAAATACGGCATGCAACTGGCGAACTTCCTGCCGAGCTTGCTCCACGCCAAGCATTTCGACCTCGCCGCCAATGTGCGCTGGGGGGCCACGAAAGCGGAAAAGTCGTTCCAGCTTTCGAGTGCGGAGGGGCTGAAATCGCACCGGGCCGACTTCGGCGTTCATACGCCGCGCGAACTCGAACTCTTCGAGGAAAACTTTCGTGCGAACGTACCCGGCTGGCAGATCAAGAACGACCCCGCCCCGATGCCGCTGGAAGCCGTCACATGGGTACCCGATTTCGCCATCACCCATACGGCCACGGGCAAGGCAATCTATTTGGAAGTGATCGGCTTCTGGCGAAAAGTAGACATCGAAGCGACGTACAAACGATTGAAACGGACTTTACCAGGGCAGTTCATTCTGATTGTGAGCGAGGCCAACCGGGCCGACGAGGCGGACGAATTCGCTACGGGCGATGGCGTGTACCGCTTCAAGCGCACTCCCGTGGCCGGCGATGTGGCCGCGATTGCGGATCTGCTGATCCGCTGATTCCACAGGGTTGCGGTTCCGGGTATTGCAAGAGAAGGGTGGGAATCGTAAAATTTCTCGATGCATCCGTAGCTCAATTGGATAGAGCATCGGTCTTCGGAACCGAGGGTTGGGGGTTCGAACCCCTCCGGGTGTACTGCTTGATTCAAGACATGTTGCGTCATGTTTAGCCAAGTCCTGCTTTCTGCTGGACTTACGGCTTTCATCCGCGTCGATCACCTCGACCGCCATTCGGTCGCGCTCTGACACAGACTGCCCACGCTTGCCATCCTCAGCGACCAAAGTGGCGCTTCCGGGCTTCTTCATGCTCATTCATTTCTGCCGGTTTCTCTGGCTGCGAGAGCGGGTCGGCCGCGGGTCAATGCGTTGCAGCGGTTTAATCGGGCAGTTGCGTGGGATCGAACGCCAGGCACAACGACCACGACAAGAAGTCGCACCACTTCGCGGAACGGTTACCTCCAAAGTGCCCATGTCTTACCTAGATCAGA
>JBBQWA010000362.1:0-4288 GCA_038211045.1 Gemmatales bacterium | reverse complement strand
ATTCCCGCGTTCGCGCAAAAACCTTTGGAGTACCCCTTCAAAGCGGCCAAGCACGGCCCGGCGGAATTGCAGTTCATCGGCGGAGTTCCCGTACTCACGGTGCAAGGCAAACCCGCCGAGATCGGCGAACAAATCGGCGTGCTCGTGGGCAAGAATTCACCGAACCCCACGCCGGTGCTCATGCAATTCCTGAAAGATGTGAAACTCGGCGGCACCTTCGACGTTCTGAAAATCGTTTCGATGAAGCTCAAAGGGGGCGTGAGCGCCGATCACTTCGCCGAGATGGAAGCGGCCTCGAAAACCAGCGGATTCGAGATCGAAATGCTGATGCTCATCAACAGCATTTACGATCTCTCCAGCGGCATGGGGTGCAGCACGTTCATCGCGGAGAAGGAACGCAGCGCCACCGGCTCGCCGATCTTTGCCCGCAACTTCGATTGGCTCCCGAGCAAGGGGTTGCCCCAGCAATCGATGGTGATCGTGTACAAACCGGAGGGCAAGCACGCATTCGCTTCCGTCACGTTGGCCCCCATCGCCGGGATCATTTCCGGGATGAACGACGCCGGGTTGTGCTGCACCATCAACGCCATCGCCTTGGCGAAATCGAAAGACAAAGCCAAGTTCGATTGGGACGGCACCCCGACGCTGTTACTGTTCCGCCGCGTTCTGGAAGAATGCAAGACCATCGAGGAAGCCAAGAAACTCTTGGAAGCCAGCAAGCGCACCACCTCTTCTTGCCTCACGCTCTGCGACGAGACCGGCGGGGCCGTGTTCGAGATCACCCCGAAGAGTATCGTAGTTCGCAAGCCCGATAACGGCGCGACCTGTTGCACCAATCACTTCCTGAGCGAAGCCCTCGGCGTCGGTAAGCAATGCGTACGGTTGGATACGCTGAGCGCCCTGCAAAAGAAGAACGATCCCTTGAACGTCGGCGACCTGTTCGCGGCGCTCGAAAGCGTGAACCAAGGCAAGTTCACCTTTCACTCGATGGTGTTCGAACCCAAGGCCCGCAAGCTCCACTTGAAGATCGGCGACGGCACCACCAGCGCCACCCAATACAAGCCGGCCGAGATCGACCTCGGCAAACTATTCGGCAATTGATTCCGCCGGGAGCGGGAACAAATGCGGGTCGAGCCTCGCCAACAATTGCTTGATCTTTGGAACCTGCTCCAACGCCGCGCGGGCGAACCCGTGATGGAATACGAATTGTCTCGTCGATAAGAGAGTTGGCGGAAGTGCCGGGAACCATTCTCAAGTTCGATGTAAGCCGGAATGCCCATCCTCTCAATGCATGCCGTCACGTCAGCCTTGGGATTTCAGCTGCGGAGCGGCATCGGAATTGAGCCGAGGGTGAAGCGAGCGTCTGCGAGTAGAACCCCCGGAACGATGCAACAATGAAATGACTCCCGGAGGGACGAAGGATTCCGTCGTCCCTCACGGATCTCCATAACTATTGCCACGTGACCGGGGGGTTTCGTGAGAACTGCGTTCTCCACTTTACGCCAGCTAAATTCCGTCGCCGCTCCGCGGCTTTAAACCGTAGTTGGAGAACGGGAGACGATCAATTATCCGGCTTCACGAACCCGTCGAGTTCCAAGCTCGACCGCTGAAAAATGAACCTTTACTTACGCATGCAGCGCCATGCCGAGCCACGCGGCGCGGGCGGCTTCGCCGACCGATTCCGTGAGCGACGGGTGGCCGTGGACCATGCGGGCGATGTCTTCGGCGCTGCCCTTGTATTCCATCACGGCCACGGCCTCCGCGATCAAATCGCTGGCTCGCGGGCCGAGGATATGAACGCCGAGTAGGCGGTCGGTTTTCGCATCGGTGATGATCTTTACGAAACCGTCGGTTTCGTCCATCGCCTTGGCTCGGCCGCTGGCCACGAACGGGAACTTGCCGATCTTGTAGCCTTCCCCCTTCGTTCGCCCCGTCGCTTGAACCTGTTCTTCAGTCAGCCCCACGCTCGCAACTTCGGGCCAGATGTAGATGGCACACGGGATGCAATCGTAGTTCAGGTGCGGCTTGTGCCCGGCTAGCATCTCGGCGAAGGCCACGCCTTCCTCGCTGGCCTTGTGCGCGAGCATTGGCCCATCGATCAGGTCGCCGATGGCGTACACGCCATCCACGTTGGTTTCAAATTGTTTGTTCACCGTGATCTTGCCGGACTTCTTGTCGTAGTCCACGCCGGCTTCGTCGAGGCCCAACCCTGGGGTGTACGGCCGCCGGCCGACGGCCACCAGTACCTTGTCGCCGGTGAAGCTCTCTTCCTTCCCGTCCTTCGATTGGGCGGTCACGGTCACCTTCTCGCCTTCGACCTTGGCGCCGGTCACTTTGGTTTCGAGGCGGATGTCGAAGCCTTGTTTCACGAGCAGCTTGTGAACGGCCACCGCGACTTCGCCATCGCAGATCGTGAGGATGCGCGGCAGGAACTCCAGCACGGTCACCCGCGAACCGAGGCGGCGCCAGACCGAACCGAGTTCGAGGCCGATGTAGCCGCCGCCGACGATGATGAGATGCTCCGGCACCTTGGCGAAGTTCAACGCCTCTGTGCTGCTAACGATGTGGGTGCCGTCGAACTTCATGAACGGCAGTTCGGTGCTATCGCTCCCCGTGGCGAGCAGCACGTTCTTGGCTTCTAGCAGGGTCTTGGTGCCATCGGCTGCGGTCACTTCGACCTTGCCTTTGCCGATCAATTTGCCGCTGCCGTAGTGGGCCGTCACCTTGTTCTTCTTGAACAGGAAGGCGATGCCGTCGGTGAGGCTCTTCACCACGTCGTCCTTGCGCTTCAGCATCTCGGGCATGTCGAGATCGACGCTGCCCTTCACCTTGATGCCGTGCTTGGCGAGTTTGTGCAGGGTCACATCGTAGAGTTCGGAGGAATCGAGCAGCGCTTTGCTGGGAATGCAGCCGACGTTCAGGCAGGTTCCGCCGAGCGCTTTGTTGCTGCGCTTCTCGACGACGGCGACCTTCAGCCCGAGCTGCGCCGCACGAATCGCCGCGACGTACCCGCCTGGCCCGGCACCGACGACGATGAGATCGAATTGGTCAGCCATTCCGGCACGCTCCAAAATTATTTCACCGCAGAGGGCACATGAGGGCACGCGAGAAAATCAAAATTCATGAGTCGATCAAAAGCAAATCATTGATCCAAGACCTGCCACTGCCTTTGACTCGATTTCGGTTTTCTCTCGTGCCCTCATGTGCCCTCTGCGGTGAACACGTCTTTGAAAGTTAGATTCCGAACAACATCCGCTCTGGGTTTTCCACGCATTCTTTGATGCGCACCAAGAATTGCACCGCTTCGCGGCCGTCGATCAAGCGGTGGTCATAGCTCAGCGCCAAGTACATCATCGGGCGGATCACGATTTGATCGTTCACTACCACGGCGCGTTTCTGCGTGGCGTGCATGCCGAGGATCGCCGTCTGCGGCGGATTCAGAATTGGCGTGCTCATCATGCTGCCGAAGACGCCACCGTTGGTGATGGTGAACGTGCCGCCTTGCATATCGGTGAGGCCGATCTTGCCGTCGCGGGCCTTCTTGGCCAGCGATGCGATCTCCTTCTCGATCTCGGCGAAGCCGAGTTGATCCGCGTCGCGGATCACCGGCACGAACAAGCCTTTCTCCGAACTCACGGCCACGGAGATGTCGTAGAAGTGCTGGTGGACGATATCGGAACCGTCGATGCGAGCGTTCGCCAACGGGAATGCTTTCAAGGCTTCCACGGCGGCCTTCACGAACACGCTCATGAAACCGAGCTTCACGCCGTGCTTCTTCTCGAACTTCTCGTTGTACTTCGCGCGTAGATCCATGATGCCGGTCATATCCACTTCGTTGAACGTCGTGAGCGTGGCGGTTTGCGATTGGCTTTGCAGCAGGCGCTCGGCCGTCCGCTTGCGGATCATGTTCATCGGCTGGCGGGTTTCGCGCACCTCGCTCGACCGTTGAACCGGCGCGATCGTTCCCGACTTGGGCACGGCCACCGCCGCTTGCGGCGTCGCCGCGGGCTTGGCCAGGGCGGTGAGAACGTCGTCCTTCGTGATGCGGTTGCCGGGGCCGGTGGCGGGGATGGCCGACGTTTCCAGATTGTGATCGCGGATCATGGCACCCGCGGCGGGCGACGTGCGGATCTCGGGTTTACTCCCCTCTCCCCCTTGCGGGAGAGGGGCTTGGGGTGGGGGGGGCTTGTTGTTGTTATCCCCCACACCCCCAGCCCCGCGTGCGCGGGGGGAGGGGGGGGCCAGGGACGGGGCGTTCTCGCCGATGGGCTGGGCGACCGTGACGATC
>JBBQWA010000361.1:0-4298 GCA_038211045.1 Gemmatales bacterium | reverse complement strand
AAGTGGCGCCCCGCCCCCGCCTGGGGGGCTCTCGCGCACCCCGCCCGCGCCCGCGTGGGCTCCCACACCTTCCAAACCCGCTGGGTGGTTTTCGGGGGTGCCGGGCGCCGGGGCGGCCGCGTCGGGCTAACAATCGTTACGCCATGGCGTATTCTTCCGCCGGTTCTTCGGCGAACTTCATCGCGTGTTCCACGAGGTTATCGAATATTTGCCGATCCAATGCGGAGGCGGTCGTACATTCCGGATGCCATTGCACGCCGATGCAGAACCAGCTTTCGTCGGTGGTTTCAATGGCTTCGATCAAACCGTCCGGGGCGCGGGCCGCGACCCGCAAACGCTTGCCGAGTTGGTTGATCCCTTGGTGGTGGGCACTGTTCACCCGCAATTCCTCGGCCCCGAAGATATCTTCGAGCGCCGATTTCGGTTCCACTTCCACCATGTGCATGTGGGCGCCGCCGGTGGAATCGAAATGCTGCATCGCCTTGATGTTCTCCGCCGGCAGGTGCAGGTACAACGACCCTTCGTTCAACACGTTCAACAGTTGCATCCCGGCGCCGATGGCGAGCAGCGGAATTTTGCGTTCCATCGCCCGAGCCATGATGTAGCGATCCGAATCTTCGCGGCGGGGCGTCATCGGTTGCACGGCGTTGGTGAGTTGTTGGCCGTTGCGGCGCGGATCGAGGTCGAGGCCGCCGGTCATCACCAAGCCGTTGCACATGGCGAGGTACGTATCGATCTCGGCGAGATTGTCTTTCTTCAGCGGCGGGATGATCAGCGGCAGCCCCCCCGCGAGCACCACGGCGTCGACGTAGCTCACGTTCAAGCGGGTGTAAGCGTTGCCGGATTTCGGCGTGTAATAATCGGCGTTGATGCCGATGATCGGTCGGGGCGGTGCTTTGTCCGGCATTCGGAATACCCTCCGTGGTGGTGGCTCGGGCGGCACATCGTGCGCCGCCGACATTCTTTGGAAGGGGGAGTTTAATGCGAAGCGGGAACCGGACGCAAGGGGAGTTTTTTCGGGATGGTGCGGGTGGGTGCTGCTGCCGCACGCTCAACCACCGTGAAAGGCGCGAACGCGGTTGCCGAATCACTTCGCTTCCAAGCAAACCACCTTTTCGCCATCGCGCAGATAGATCCGCCCATTCACGGCAACGGGCAACGCCCAGCATTGCGAACCCTTCAGCACCCCTTTGAGTATGCCGGTGAGTTTCCATTCGGCGGGGTCGGCTTTCGCACAAAAGAGCGTGCCGTTCTGCGTCATGCCGATCAGGTGATTACCGACGAGGATCAAACTCCCCTTGGCGATGTCCTTGCCCGTGTCGAGGTCGGGCCAATCTTCCACGGCGGTGCCTTCGCGGAGATCGACGCAACGCAGATCGTTATCATCGAAGCCATAGAGGAAGCCATCCTTGTGGACGCAGGTGGAATGGTGCGTTCGCATCAACTTCTTCGGCTTGAAGTAAACCACTTCGGCCTCGGTTCCCGTTACCCGGAGGCACACGCAGCCTTTGTTGTAACCCGCCGAGTAAAATACGTAATCGTTGGCGATCACCGGCATGGCGATGTTCGCGTTGAACGATGTTTCGAAGGAATGCCGCCAGAGGATTTCGCCATCGGCGGCGCGGATGCCGAGGATGGAATTGCCCGTGGCCGCGACGATTTGCCGAATGCCGTTGAACGTCGCCGCAACCGGGGAACTGTAGCCATTCGGATCTTTGCCCGCGGCCCATTTCAACGATCCACTGACGCGGTCGAACGCCGCAACGGAACCTTTCTTCCCGCCCGGTTGCACGATCACGAGATCGCCTTCGATCAACGGCGAACAGGCCATGCCCCACTCGGCGAGCGAAGCACCAAAATCGGTAACGAGTTCCTTCTCCCAGAGCACATAGGGTTGTTCGCCCCCCTTCGCGGGGAGTTGCAAGCAGAGCATGTGCCCGGTGGCGCCGACGGTGTAAACCCGGCCCTCGTGAACCGTGGGCGTGGCCCTTGGGCCATCGCCGTAGCCCATCTTCATGGAGGAATAATCGGAAGGGTATTCGTGCGTCCACTTCGTCGCCCCGGTTTCGGCATCGAGCGCGAGTACCCGTTCATTCCCAGCTTGCCGATCCATCGTGTAGGCCACGCCATCGACAATGGCGAACGAAGAATATCCGCCGCCGCAGGGCACGCTCCACTTCACCTTCGGCGGCGATTTCTCCCAATCGAAATTCATCGGCCCGGCGGGTGCGAATCCATCGCGGTTGGCTCCGCGGAACTGGGGCCACTCGGCGGGCGTTTCCCCTTTCCTCGTCAGATCGACCGATTTCAGCCGGTTCAACTCCTCGGCGTTCACCCGCTCCCGATCGAAGAAATTGGGGAAGAACTTTTGGAAGGCGAACCAACCGACAATGGCGAGAACCACCAAAGTACCGCCAGCTAAGATCCGCCCATACATCTTCCGACGCGGTGATACCGGCATGAAACGTCCCCGAAAATTAACTCCGACCACGGAATTGCAATTTAGTGTAGGACACAAGTCGGGGGTGCGAGCGATTGAAGCAGAATGCGATAACGCTCGCCGAACGCGGTGATCGTAAAGCTCCGCTCCGTTTCCCCGACCACGGCGATGCGGATTTCCAGCCGTTCTTCGGGCATCGTGTCGTGAACGCGATCCGCCCATTCGATCAAGCAAACGCCATCGCCGCGGAAGTATTCTTCCACGCCGAGTTCGGCGAATTCCCGGCTCGTTTTCAATCGGTAGGCATCGAAGTGGTAGATCGGCAAACGGGCCGGGTATTCTTGGATCAATACGAATGTCGGGCTGTTCACCGCCGCCGGGTTGCGCACTTGCAATCCCTCGGCCACGGCTCGAACGAAGTGCGTCTTCCCGGCTCCGAGTTGCCCGATGAGTGCGACCACTGCACCGGGGAAAAGCAACGCCCCGAGCTTGCGCCCGAGGCGTTCCGTATCAGTGAGGTCGTTTGCGACATGAGAAAACGAAGGTATTTCTGCCATTTCCCCCTCACCCCTAGCCCCTCTCTCGCCGAGGGAGAGGGGGATAGGACAGTAGAATTACTTCTTCATCGACGCCACTTTGTTCGCCTTGGCGGTTTTGTACCGCAGGTAGGCGTACATGAATTCGTCCAAATCGGGGGAGCCGTCGAGGAAGGCGTTCACCGCCGGGGTTTTCATTTCGATGCCATCGCGTTCGTCCCGCACGAGCGTGTAGGGTTGCATCACATAGCTGCGGATCTGGTTGCCGAAGGAGATTTCCCCCTTGGCATCGTAGCGGTTGGCGATGTCGCCGAGCCGTTTCTGTTCTTCGATCTGATACAACCTCGCTTTGAGCGATGCGAGCGCGTTGGCGTAATTCTTAGGCTGGCTGCGCTCCGTGCGGCTTTCGCCACGGACGCCCGACTTGTGGATGAGTCGCACGCCCGATTGCGTTTTGTTCTGGTGTTGCCCGCCGGGGCCGCCGGAACAGAACGTTTGCATGATCAGTTCTTTTTCGTTCACTTCGATCACGATGCTATCGTCGAGCTCGGGCGTGACATCGACGCCGACGAATGACGTCTGGCGTGTGCCGCCGTCGCCGAAGGGGCTGATGCGCACGAACCGGTGCGCTCCGATCTCGGCTTGCAAGAAGCCGTAGGCGTACTCGCCGTCGATCCGGAATTCGCAGCTTTGAACCCCGGCTTCCACGTTCGGCACTTCGTCGATTTCTTCGACCGTGAAGCCGTGGCGCTTCGCCCACATCACGTACATGCGGCGCATGCGGTCGGCCCAATCGCAGGCGTCGGTGCCCCCCTGCCCCGCTTGCAACCGCACGATGGCGTTGCAACTGTCGGTCTTTCCGCTCATCATGGCCTTCAGTTCGAAGGCGTCGAGTTTGGTTTCGGCCTCCGTGAGTGCCGGGGCGATTTCTTCCTCGAAGCTCGGATCATCCGCAGCGAGTTCGCCCATCGCTTTCACGTCTTCGTGAAGCTTCGTGAGTTCCTCGAAAGGCTTCAGCAGTACGTTCAGCACCTTCACCTTTTGGATAGTGCCTTTGGCCGCGTCGGCGTTATCCCAGAAACCGGGTTCGGCTTGCTTTTGTTCGAGCGTCGCGCGTTCGTTGAATTTGCCGGGCAAGTCAAAGAGAGTCCCGCAACGTTTTCAAACGGCCCGTCAAGCCTTCGGAGCGTCGGTAGAGTTCTGCGTTCATGGTTCGTTCCTCTTCGGTGTGTGCGGCTCAACTAATCATAGTATATGCGAACGCTGGTGAGCCGGGTTGCGTGAGCACCCGGAGTAATTCCGGCCACAAACTCCGGGTGCTC
>JBBQWA010000360.1:0-4302 GCA_038211045.1 Gemmatales bacterium | reverse complement strand
AAGATGTGGAGATCGGTGCCACAAATCGTGGTCAATGTGACGCGGATCACCGCCTCACCAACTCCAGCACGGGGTCGGTTGACCTCCTCGATACGAATATCGTTCGCGCCGTGAAACACTGTTGCTTTCATCGTTTTCATATTTGTGAAGCTCCCATCTTTACGTTTCGCAACCGCAGAGCGTTGCCGATGACGGAGACCGAACTCAGGCTCATCGCCGCGCCGGCAATCATCGGGCTGAGCAAAAGGCCGAAGAACGGGTAAAGCACGCCGGCCGCTACCGGAATACCCAGCGCATTGTAAAGGAACGCGAAGACGAGGTTCTCCCGGATGTTCCACATGGTGGCTCGACTGAGGCGGATGGCCTTGGCGATGTCGCGCAGGTCGCCTTTCACGAGCGTGATGCCGGCGCTCTGCATCGCCACGTCGGTGCCCGTGCCCATGGCGATGCCCACTTCGGCTTCGCTGAGCGCGGGCGCATCATTGATGCCGTCGCCCGCCATCGCCACATGTTGACCTTCCGCGCGTAGCTTCTTGACGTATGCGACTTTTCCCGCCGGTTCGATCTCCGCCTCCACCGCATCCAGGCCGAGTGTCTTCGCCACCGCCGCGGCGGTCCGGCGGTTGTCGCCGGTGAGCATGACGATCTTCAACCCGAGCGCGTGGAGTTCGCGGACGGCTTCGGCAGTGGTCGATTTGATCGGGTCGGCAACCGCGAGAATCCCCGCCGGCTTGCCGTCGATGGCGACGAACATCGCCGTCTTGCCTTCTTCTTGGAGTTTCACGGCCGAGGCTTCGAGTGGCTCCAGGCCCGCGACCTTTTCGTTCCGCAGGAACTCCGGCTTGCCAACCATCACCGCACGACCCGCAACGGTGCCGAGAACACCGCCCCCCGTCACCGAGCGGAAGTTTTTCACGTCGGTAAGGGGAAGGTTCTGTTCCTTCGCACCTTGCACGATCGCGGCAGCGAGTGGGTGTTCGCTGTTGTGTTCGAGCGCCGCGGCGAGACGCAAGAACTCGTTCGCTTCAAAACCGTTCGCAGGCAGGATATCGACGAGCTTCGGTTTGCCCTCCGTGAGGGTGCCCGTCTTGTCCACGACGAGCGTGGTCACTTTCTCGAGCCGTTCGAGCGCCTCGGCATTTTTCACCAGCACGCCCTCCTGGGCGCCGCGCCCGACGCCGACCATGATGGACATGGGAGTCGCCAGGCCGAGAGCGCACGGGCAGGCGATGATCAGGACTGCGACGGCGTTGACGATGGCGTGTGCGAGCTTCGGCTCCGGCCCGAGCCACAGCCAGACGACGAAGGTGAGTAGCGAAACCGCCAGTACCGCCGGCACGAAGTAGCCCGCGACCCTGTCGGCGAGACCCTGAATGGGCGCACGGCTGCGCTGGGCCTCGGCGACCATGTTCACGATCTGCCCGAGCAACGTGTCGCTGCCGATGCGCTCGGCCTGCATGACGAAGCTGCCGGGGCCGTTGACGGTGCCGCCCGTCACCTTGTCGCCGATCGCCTTTTCCACCGGGAGCGGTTCGCCGGTAATCATGGACTCTTCGACGCTGGAATGCCCTTCGACCACCACGCCGTCAACCGGCACCTTGTCACCGGGTACCACGCGTAACCAGTCGCCGACCTTCACTTGGTCGAGCGGGACTTCGTGGTCGCCCCCCGGCGCGACTTGGCGTGCCGTCGGCGGCGCCAAGTTGAGCAGCGCCTTGATAGCGCTGCCCGTGCGGCTGCGGGCGCGGAGTTCGAGCACCTGCCCGAGGAGCACCAGCACTACGACTACCGCGGCGGCCTCGAAGTAGATGGGGATCTTCCCCGCGTACCGCATCGTGGGCGGGAACAAGCCGGGCAGGAGCATCGCCACGGCGCTGAAAACGAACGCCGCACCCACACCGATGGCGATCAGCGTGAACATATTCAAGTGGCGCGTGACAACGGAACGCCAGCCGCGCTGGAAGAACGGCCAGCCGGCCCAAACGACCACGGGTACCGTGAGCGCGAATTGAATCCAGCGCGAGGTCTGACCATCCACCCACGACTGTCGGCCCAGTACGGGTATCAAGTGCGCCATTGCCAAGACGAACACCGGTATCGCCAGTGCGGCACCGATCCAGAAGCGTCTTGTCATGTGCAGCAGCTCGGCGCTTTCCTGGTTCTGATCGCCCGCAACCGCGGTTTCCGGCTCGAGTGCCATGCCGCACTTGGGGCAGGCACCCGGATGATCCTGACGCACTTCGGGGTGCATCGGGCAAGTATAAATCGTTTTGCCCGACGCTGGTGCGCCGGCCTTTGTGTCGCGCTTCACCGTGGTATCCGCGGCAGCCGCTGACTTCTCTTCCGGCTTGACAGCGGCGGTCTTGAACAGAAACTTTTGCCGGCAGTGGTCGCTGCAAAAGTAAAACGTCTCGCCGTCACGATCGGCATGGATCGCGGTTCCTAGATTCACGGTCATGCCGCAGATCGTGTCTTTTGTTGTGGTTTGCGCTACTATCATCGGGATTCCTTGTTTCAGTTGTGGCTGAGGACAGTGCTTACCATCTTGGCGATCATCAGTTCCTCGTCGGTAGGGATGACCCGAACCCCCACCGCAGCGGCCGCGGTGGAGATCAGCGGCGCGTTCCCGGCATTCGCTCCCAAATCAAGTCGGACCCCGAGGAAGTCCAAGCCGTCGCAGATGCGGGCGCGAACCTCGGGGGCGTTCTCACCGATCCCGCCGGAGAACACCAGAGCGTCGAGTCCGCCGAGGGCAGCCGCGAGCGCCCCGATCCACTTCCGGGCCTGATAACAGAACAGTTCGATCGCTTCGGCCGCCCTGGGGTCGGACGCCTGACGAGACAACAGATCCCCAACGTCGGAACTCGTCTCGGAGACGCCGAGCAGACCGGAACGGTGGGAAACCAAATGTTCGAGTTGGTCCGCCGAGAGTCCTTCCGCCCTTGTGAGGTAGACAAGGACTCCGGGGTCGAGGTCACCGGTTCGGGTGCCCATCACCAACCCGCCCGCCGGTGTGAGACCCATTGTGGTGTCGATGCACCGACCGGCGCGAACCGCCGCCATGCTGGCCCCGGACCCGAGGTGTGCGAGAATAACCCGACCGTGCGCCGCGTCCGCTCCGGCTTGTCGCTCGAATTCTTCTAAAAGATAAGCAAATGACAGGCCGTGGAACCCGTACCGGCGGATTCCTTCCGTTTGATAGCGGCGGGGGATCGGAAGCGTGCGGGCTACCTGCGGCAAGTCCTGGTGGAAGGCGGTGTCGAAGCAGACGACCTGCGGGACGCCCGGAAGCCGGCGGGCGAGGGCTTCGATGAGCCGAATCCCGTTGGGCAAATGGGCCGGGGCGAACGGTGTCGCGCCCCGCAGGTCGGCGATCAAATTGGGGGTGACGAGTTGCGGGTCGGTGTGGAGCGGACCGCCGTGGACGATCCGGTGCCCGACGGCCGACACGCGTTCGAGTTCTCCGATACTATGCAGCCAGTCGAGCAACCCGACGACCGCCTGGTCGAAGTCCGCCGCGGGCAGCGGCCGTTGCTCGCCGGGATCACCGCCCCCGGTTGCCCGGAGGAAGGCGTCGGGGAGGCCGACCCGTTCGACGGCACCGGAGAGGCTCCGACCCGGCGGCGAGCCGGGATCGAAGATGGCGAACTTGACGCTCGAAGAGCCGCCGTTCATCGTGAGGACGCGGCCCCCCGGTCGGGCCGATCCGTTCGACCCAGCCGTCTGGGCCGGAACTCGTTGAGCGGTCTTGGGTAACATCGGTTCTGCCCTTCAGAGACACCGCCAGTGGCTTTAAAAGCCGGACGGCGAACTATTCAACTGCTTCAGCAAATATAGTGCCGTTTAGACGGTGCTTTGCGGTATGCTGCACGGCAGGTGCCGGGGAAGAAGCGAGGAAAGCCTTGGGGTATTGCCGCGAAACGTTACCGCCCCAGGGAATGGTGATGGCTGGCCGGGCGTATGGCGGTCAGCACGTCTCAATCAAATAGTGTGGCTCCACGTCAGGCGATGTGCCAACCGAAGTGCTGGGGCTCATGGCCGCTCATGGCCGAGAAGTTCCGTGCGCTGAGCGATCCGACTCGGCTCGTACTAGACCTTAAACAAGCGAAGAATTCGCCGTTGGCGGCCGATTCGATGAGGGCGTGCGTCTCCGCACCGTCGTTACCGAAGGCTTCCGCGTCGCGATCTCGGTTTCGTCATCGTCACCTCCCGTTCTGGTCTGCTGACCTTTGCTTCGCCGCGGCGGACCGGAGCATCCGGACTCCGGCTTCAGTAACAGTCCGTCAACAACGCAATTGCGAC
>JBBQWA010000359.1:0-4313 GCA_038211045.1 Gemmatales bacterium | reverse complement strand
CATCCGCCGGGCGGTGGCCGCCGCGGAGCTCACGATGGCCGACATCGCCGCGATCGGCGTGGCCACCCCCGGCCTCATGGACATCCGCGCGGGCTTGATCCTCGATCCGCCCAACTTGAAACCGTGGCGGAACGTTCCGGTTAGGGAATACATCGAAAAGGCGTTCGACAAACCGACCGCGTACCAAAACGATGCCAACGCCGCGGCCTACGGCGAATACTGGATCGGCGCGGGGCGCGGTTCCAACAGCATGGTGCTCTTCACCCTCGGCACCGGCGTCGGCGGCGGCATCATTATTCAAGATCGCACCATCGAAGGCGAACACAGCCACGGCGGCGAACTCGGCCACCTCCGCATCGACATGCCCGATCGCGGCCGCCTCTGCGGTTGCGGGGCGCGCGGTTGCCTCGAAGCCTACGCCAGCGCCAGCGCCGTCACCCGGCGGGCGCGCGAAGAACTCGCCGGGTGGCGCGGCACGACCACACTCAAACCCTACGGCACCGCCAACGACGACGAACTCACCGCTAAGGTCGTGTTCGACCTCGCCGCCGAAGGGGATGCCTGCGCACAAAAGGTCGTCGATGATACAGCCTTCTACCTCGCGCTCGGAGCGACTGCCGCCATCGCGGTGGTCGATCCGGAAGTGATCGTCTTCGGCGGTGGCATGGTCGCGGCCGGGGAACCGTTCCGCAAGCGGATCGACGAGTACGTTCGCCAGTTCGGCTTGCCGTACCCGGTGAAGAAAGTGAAGGTTCTGTTCGCCGAGTTGGGTTCGGACGCCGGGTTCATCGGTGCCGCCGGGTGCGCGAAGCAATTGAAGTAATTCCCTCGGGGAGAGAGTGGTTAGCGGGACGATTTCCCCAAGAATTTCAGCCCGGTGCGAGACGACATCCCCACTTGGCAAGTCTGATCGAAGCGGTAGTGTTTGAGCAGCTTCAACAGTTGTTCGGCTTCTTTCTCGCTGCCCACGGTGAACACTATCCGCCCGTTGCCCTCGTATATTCCCCATTTGCCACCAGTGGAGTTCCTCACTTTCAACCCTGCCAGATCGAAGCGGCTCGATTGAATGCCGAAGGGCACCCGGTTCGGAGCTTGGCCGTTCACCAAGAAGAACGTGATGTCCGCATTGAATCGGCAAAACTCGGTGAATCGCAGCTCTTGCATCAATTTTAGTGTGTCGCGTGCGGCCCATTCGCTGGCCCCGCAGTGGGCGATCACATCGGTTCCGTGAACCACTGAGTACTCCCCGCGTTCCTTGCGGATTTCGATCCGCTTCGGGTCGAGCACGACCCGTTCGCCCACGAACCCGACTCCGGGAACATCGATCCCCGTGCGGGTGAGCGATTGTTCTTGCAACGCCGTGAGCAAGGCGCTCGATCCCGGGGGGGGAACGGGTGCGGTGCCCCCTTGGGCGTAGAAGAATTGGAATGTTCCCACGCGACCCAAACGGTTGAAACCGTACTTCTGCACCACGGCGGCAGCTTGTTCCGCATCGTCTTTCCGAGCGCCAAAGTTTAGCACGATCGTTTGATCGTCTCGCGTCACCCACGCCCCGCGGACTTGTTCGGCCCGCACGGTCTTCATGTCGATGTTCAATAATTCCTTCGGGGCGTACGTCGGCGAGAACGGCTCCCCTTTGGTCAGCCCGTATTCTACGATCGCGCGGCCCGGTTCGCCGATGCCGCCCCATTCGGTGGGGCGGAGTTCGCGCATCGCCTTCACGATCTCCTCGGCGTCCGCACCCGAATTGCCGAGGTCTTTGAGCAGTTTCGATCCGCTCCAAATCTGCGTGACGTTCGCGTACCGGCGGACGATGATCGCACTTCCGTCGATCTTTTGGAGGTTCTCCGTTTGCGGGAGTTTGAACCCGGAGTTGGTGCGCGGGCCGGTCCAATCGCTCGGCCCTTGGGCATTCATCGGGTTCGGCATCGGCGATGCCGGGGTTTGCCGCGGCAACGGTTGGGCCGCTGAAATATTCCCCGGCAGTCGGCCCGGTTCGCCCGCACCCGGCGCCGGAATCACGACCGGTCGAAACGCAGTATTCTGTTGCGGCGAAGGCGGGAATAAGGTCGGAGATTGGGCGAAGCCGGGGACACCCGCCGCGAACACTGTGAAAGTTGCCAGAGCGCTGCGCATAGCCGATCCTCGCCGGTGTGAACCTTGACGGTAACATCGGCACAATCGCTACAGCTTCTTCAGTTTTTATCCTTTTTCACCGGTCGCAGGAAATCGAGATCACCCGCACCCCGGCCGAGGGGTTTCTGCCATTCGCCGTACATCGGGTTGGGGAGGAGGATCCAATCGGTTCCGAACTTCGATTTCGATTCCTCGACTTTGCGGTTTCGAGCGTTGATCGCCGCGATGGCTTCCGCGGTAGGAAGTTTCTCGACGCCTTTCTCGAATCGGAAGCGTTCATCGAAATCTCGGAGGTTGTCGCCGATGAGCATCAATACGGTGAACTTCTCGGCGATGGCCGCCCGGCGTTCGGTCTTATCCGAAGTCTTCCCGGCGAGCCGGAGTTGATCCTCTGGAACGGTCAAACCGTGGCGTTCGAGCACTTCATTGCAACCTGCCCGGTATTTCTCATCGCGATTGGTTATGAACACGACTGCCACATTCTTGGACTTCGCAAACGCGAGAAACTCCTTGGCCCCGGGCACGAGTTCCACATGATCAGCGTGTTTCTCCTGCCACAGTTCCCACAATCGCATGTCGAAACCCAAACCGCTGCGGGCGATCATCGCTTGGAAGCCCGAGTTATCGAACACGGTTTCATCGAGGTCGAGAATCACCGCGGGCGGCTTCGCCGAGGCTTTCGTCGACATCAACTTCTCGGCCAACTGACGCTGCGCGAGGTTGTAGGCTTGCAGGCAGCAAGCCCGGTACTCCGCCGAGGTTTGGAGGTAGAGGTTCGCATCGAGGCTGCGGTAAAGGGGTTCTTCCTTCACGAGCGCGGGGGGCGCTTCCGCGTGCGTCGGTCGAACCGAGTTCCAAGTTGAGATGCCGAGTGCGGCACCACTCACCAATAGCAGGGACGATTTCCAGAGCATGAAAGCATCTCGTACGGGGAAGCGGGAATGTTCGCTCAGTGATTCCACGAAAACTCGGTGCTGTTGACAATCGCCAAGAACAGATCTTCGAGTTTTTGGCTCCGCCTTCGGTATCGCGGGTTCAATCTGGACAACAGGATAAGTATGTCCTAAATTGGGTGCTGCCGCGTTGTCGCGGTTCCTTCTCCCCCGATTCCGGAGTTTCCGATGCGTACCAAGTTCCTTTTCCGATCGTTCGCAGGCGCTGTCGCAATCGCGACGGTCGTCACCGGGTTCCGCCCAACGGCCCAATTGATTGCTGATGAAAAAGGGCCGGACAAAGCGGCCGTCGAACGGACCCGCGAACAAGTGAAGATGCTCGACGACTTGTACAAGACGGCGGTGGTTGGCATCAACGATACTTACGTCGAGAAGCAAACCGATATCCCGGCCGCGGTAGTGGCGATGAAGCTCTTCGAGGCCATGAAAAAGAAAGGCTACCACGATGCCCGCTTGATCGATGTAACGGGCAAGCCGAAAAATGAAGACAACATTGCGAAATCGGCATTCGAAAAGACCGCGGTGAAAGAGATCAACGGGGGCAAGGATTACTACGAAGAAATCGGCGAAAAGGATGGCAAACCGGTCTTCCGCGCGGCCACGCTCGTTCCGGCGGTGAACAAGATTTGCGCTTCGTGCCACAGCAAGAAGGTCGGCGACAAGCTCGGTGCCATCATTTACGAACTGCCGATTAAGTAAGCATGACCCACGAAAGCAGCGGGACATCGTCCTGCTATGTTTAACAGCGGCACGATGTGCCCCCGCTTTCAAAAATTCCTTGCTCACACCTTCGGTTCGAAGCCCTTCGCGTACTCCTTGCTCCACAGTTTCATCGCGTCGGCGTCGTTCTCGATCTTGCCGTCCTTGTCGCTGCATTTCAGGGTGCGGCCGGTCCGGTGGGCGATATTCCCCAAGTGGCAGAGCAGTGTGCTCTTGTGCCCTTCGGTGATCGGGCTGTTCAGCTTCGCTTCGCCGCGCACCGCATCGATGAAGTTGGCGAAGTGGGCACCGTCGCCACCCGTGCCTTTCTCCGTGGCGATTTCCTTCCCCTTCACGTCGTAGATTGTGTAGTTGCCGCCGTTGATGGTGAGGGTTCCCTTCTCGCCGCAGAATTGGATGTCCGCGGGCTTCTCGCGCGGGATCATGTTGCAACTGAAGCCTTCCCAGACGATCTGCTTGCGGCCGGGGAACTCGAAACCGACTGTGTGCGTGTCGGGTGTTTCT
>JBBQWA010000358.1:0-4357 GCA_038211045.1 Gemmatales bacterium | reverse complement strand
GCGTCGCCATTCGTGTTCGTTCAATCAGCGCTCGAGCAATTCGACGCTTGTCGTGAAGTCGAAACCCATCATTTGCATCAGGTCGATGTTGTTGAGGTTCGCGTTGCAGTGGAAGCAGTGGGCGAGGTTGTTGCGGGGGTTACATAGACCAGCATCTCGTTGCAGCGGGGGCAGAGGAAGCAGAAGCGGCCGTCGCGGAGTTTGGTGGCTTTCAACCATTCAACTGGAGCATCAACTGCGGCTGTCATCATTACTTTGAACGGGGCTCCAACCAACACCGCATTCCTGATCGCTGGCGGGCCTGAAGGAAAGCTCCGACTGAACACCGATGACGGCACGACTGTCAACATCGAGTTGCGCGGGGCCAGGCCATTGGCGGGGGCGATGACGTTCACGCCGGCGAGCCTTACCGTGAACGGCACCGGAGTTTCCGCGAGCGTCAAGGTCAATTACTCAATGCTTGGAGGGTTCAGCATGAGAGCGAAACCGGAGCAAAGGTGGGCGATCAACGCCCCGGTGTTTCGCCCCACGGCCGCTGCGGTGGAACATTTGCCGGCCACGCGTCTTCCGCTTCGCCTTCACCTTCTCGCGGCGTTTCCCCTTCTCCAGGTCTACTTCGGTTGCGATGGGGTGATGACGCCGATGCTGACCGAGGCGCCTCGTAGTGCCTTCTTTGACAGGCTCCGCCGGGCAATCCTTCGCCGTCCACGTGATCGGAATCGTCCCCTCCCGGAACGCCTTCACCACCCGCTTCCCCTCGTCCTCCACCAACTTCCGCTGCGTCTCCTCGCTCGTCTTTACCTGTGCCGCGTTGCTCAAGGCACGTCCAGGGGCCAAGTTGAGTGAGATTTAGGTGCTGACACTTGGTATCGATCCATTCTCGAAATACCCGATATTCTCATTTAAGCCGGCTTGCATTCAATGTGATCACTTATTAAACGGTGATGAGTTTTTAAAATGAGCAACGACATTCGAGTTTCAGGCCATGATGATAGTTGATATTGAAGGATTATGATTGAATTACTTTCCGGGTGCGATCCGAAATCTCGGGTTGGATGAGTTCGGCGTCGTGAGTTTTCGCGGTCGCACCGTGGTCCCATGGGCTTCCGCCTTTCCATTTGGTTGTGCGGCCTTCGACTTTCAAAATCGCCGCATTCAAGTCGATGCTCACGACCGCCCACAGCGGTTTTTCGTAAGGACAAGTCATCTTCAAATGCGGATGGGATTTGTGAACATCCGCGGAGTAGCTGGTGTGCGCGAGCTTGTCCCCCACCCAATGATACGATGCGCTGTTGATTTGAATGTGTGCGATGTCGTCGATCACTTTTGAGTAATTCATGTGGTGGTGCCCGGAGAAGACGGCGAGCACCTTGTGAGGCGATGCATTGGCGGTATTCAGCACTTTGCGTACTTCGGCTTGATTGGAAACGCCGTCGGGTTGATCCAACGACTGATGGATGAAAATCACAACCGGTGTTTTCGCTGCCGTGATCTCGCCTTCGAGCCATTTCAACTGTTCGGGCGCAACATACCGCTTGTACCCCGTTTTCTGCGCGCCCGGGTCGTTGCCATCGAGGACAATGTATCGCAAGCCGGCCTTATCGAACGAGTAATGATTTTTCGGCATGCCGAGGAACTTGACGGCCTGCTCGCGGGTGAAGCCGCCATCGGTGTCGTGATTGCCCAACACGTGGTAGCGGTCGGCGCGGAATTTTTCCCAAGCCTGGAGCAGCGGGCGATTGGCTTCCTTCGGCACGCAGAAATCGCCGAGTTGAAGGATGAAATCGACCTTGGCTTTCGTCATTGCCTCGACGAACGCGGTCGCCCGTTCGACGCCGTCCGGCATGACGTCTTGGTGCAGGTCGGCGAGCAAGCCGAAGCGGATCGGCGCGGCGGGAGGCGACTCCGCCAACCCGCGCAGCGGGAACAGTAATGGGGCGGCTGCAAGGAAGTGACGACGGGAAATCATGGCGGAGCTCCAGGCGGACGGCATCGTTTCAGGGGATATCGAAGCGGAAATCCGGGTGGGCGCCCGGTTCGACCTTGGCGGTGAAGCCGCTCTTCTCGGGGTCTTGGTATCGCGGCGGGACATTCGGATATGCCCGTTCGGTCATGTCAGGGTCGACGTATTCCAGGGAAGGTTTGGTTGGCCTGTACGGCGAGATCGCAACCTTGTACTCGCCGACCGGAAGGCCATGCCCCGCCGCGACCTCGAAGCGGAAATGCCCCGAGGCATCGATATCGCAGATGTACGTCATTGACCCGTCGGTCCTGGAGAAGGTAATCGTCCCGGTCGTCATCGGCTTGCCGTGCAAGGTGACAATACCGGATGCGGCCCCAAGCGGCATGGCATGGTTGCACGCACAGAGAAACGATAGGGCGGACATGATGAAAAGGCGCATGGCATCGGCTCGCTCTTCGGTTCAATAATCGGGAGGGCTTTGGCCATCGGCGCGATCTGCGAGCCGCTGCAGGACATCGGTGGGAGCCCGAGCGTTCACGAAGCGAACCGCGCCATCGCCGAACAGGATGTTGGCCCCGCCCGCGTGGGCCGATTGGATGGGGCTGTTCGCGCCGCAGTTCCCCCCGATGTTCGCCAACGTCGAGTCTTTGCCCATGGCGTAGCGCACAGTGGTGAGGTTGAAGATCCGGGTTTCGGCGCCGCCGCCAAACGAGTTCGTGATACCCATGGTGAATCCGGACAGGCACCCGGCGCGGCAATCGACCCGGACCCCCGAGGCGTTGGTGCAGTAATCCGATTGCTCGGCGATCATCATAGTGTTGGAGAAACCATCGGCGACATCTCCTTGGCGCACTCTGTTTTTCGGGATGAGCAGACCTCGGTTCGACACGTAGCCGGGGTAGTAAAAAGGGCCGTTCTGGTATGTCGTGCCCGTGCTGTTTGAAGCGCCGCTGATACCGGCGTAATCGGCGTTGAGAACGAGGTTGCCCGCACCGTACGCCGAGAGCGCCGGGATCGGGCTGGAGGGACATTTCAGCAGCGGCAGTACGACGCCGTTCAACAGTCTGCGATTGTGTTGGTTCGCCGTGGAACTGGTGGGGCTGAGGTACCCGAGGGACATATACGTGCTGCCGGAAGAAGTGCCTGTGTGGTCGTATTGGTCGAAGATCGCTTTCTGCTCCATGTAGGGGAACAAGGCGACCCAGAACGAACTGCCGTACCATAGGTTGGTGGGGCAACCGACGCTGCCAATGGGGAACGAGCCGATTTCCGTGAGGTGGGCGTGCGCCGCCAGCCCGACCTGCTTCAGGTTGTTCTGGCATTTCATGCGGGCGGCGGTTTCCCTCACCTTCTGTACAGCCGGGAGCAGCAGGCCCATAAGCAGGGCGAGTATGGCGATGACGACGAGTAACTCGATCAGCGTAAAGCCGCGGAGTCCGTTGAGTTTACTACGGGAAACGGAAAGCATACGCGACAATTCCAGGCGGGTGTTGTGGGATAAAAAAAGCGTTTTAGGCGCTTTGGCGATGTCGGCGGCGGCGAATCCAACCTGCCAACGCCAAACCGCCAGCCCCCAGCCCGAAGATTGTTGTCGGTTCCGGAACCGGGGAGAAACTCAACACCAAGTTGTTCCCGGATTGCGACAAATTCAATTCTCCCGCGCTGAAACCCAAGCTGGAAAAGTTGTCCGTGAACCCGGTGTAGTCAGACCCTGTACCGCCTTCGATGAGTGTGTAATTTTGAGTGTTTGCAATGCCGACTGCGTTGCGGAAGTCGCTGACGGACGATGATCCCAGATTCAAATTGATGCTCGCTCCGGTGCTAACAGCCGCCCCCACCACGGTGATGTTGCCGAAGTCCGTGGTGTTGGCACCGGTGCCGAAGAGTTGGAACCCCAGTGTTCCATTCGCTTGGGGTAGGCTCGCACTGAACGCCAGGGTTCGGTTGGCCAGGCTGGTGCCGGGAGCGATGGTCGTACCGGTCGGGGATCCGACGTCACCCGTCACGGTGCCAGCGCCGGTTAAGTTCTGCCCGTTTGCGAGGGTGAATCGGCTATTCGCAAAGTTCGTGCCGCCTGTGACGCCGGACACGTCGAGAACGGCTCCCGAGGCCACCGTGATGGTGGGGCTGGCCGCAAACGAGCCGCTGCCGGAGAGGGCCAGCGTACCCGTGGTGATCGTCGTGGCACCGGTGTAGGTGTTGGTGCCGGTGACGGTGAGGATGCCGGTTCCGATCTTGGTGAGTCCGCCGATACCGTTGGCGGCGATGTCGCCAGCACCGAGCGTTTGGACGAATGTGGGAGCCGCGCCCGTGAAGCCGCCGCCGTCGAAGGCGAAGCTCAGGTTGTCGTTGAGGGTATAGCCCTGTCCGGGACTGGTGAGCGTGACGTTGGTG
>JBBQWA010000357.1:0-4368 GCA_038211045.1 Gemmatales bacterium | reverse complement strand
CTGCCGTACCACCGTCGCCTGCGGGTCGAGGTGGTTGGACCAACTGACGAACGGTTCCGGCATCCGCTTCTTCGCCGGGGCTTCCACCTGCGGTGTTTTACGTTCCCCGAAGCCTGCCTTCAGGTATTCGCTGTACGATTTCAGTTCCGTATCGGTGGGCTTCCTCGTGAGCACGCGCAGGAACATCACCTCGACCAGCGCCTCGGGCGATTCGGCCTTCAAGGCCACTTCGGTGAAGCCGTGGTCGTCGCTGAACCGTGTGAGCCACGTGGCCATGATGCCGTTTTGCAGGATCGCCGGTTGCAGTACGTTGGGCGACGCTTCCCGCAGCGTGACGGGATCTTGCCGCGTGCCGCGCCAGCCGAAAGCGCCCAGCACGTCGCCCACGGCTTGCACCCGCGGTAGAGCGAGGCTGGGGCGGTCGCGTTCGTTCGATGTTGAAGTGAGCATCCACGAGCGACGCGGGTTGCCGAGGGTGAGCGAGTTATTTGAATCGCGGGCACCGTCGATATCGAGGCTGCATTCCTCCACCTTCATCGGCTTGCCGGTCGCGGCGAAGAGCGAATCAACGACTTGTTCCGCGGCGAGGCGGCGGTTCGCCCGGGCCGTGTACAGCACCGGCGTTTCCTTGAGCATCGGATCGACGGCCCGCTGGTAAGCGCGCGAATTCAGGATCCGCTTCGCCAGCTTCTTCATGTCGTAACCGTCTCGCACGAACTCGCGGCTGAGCCAGTTCAACAGTTCCGGGTGTGTGGGCGTGCTGCGTTCCCAATCGTCCGCGGTGGCCACGATGCCGCGGCCCATGAGCCTCTGCCAGAGGCGGTTGGCCATCACTTGGGCAAATCGTTCGTTCCCTGGTTGGGTGATCGCGGCGGCGAGGACGTCTCGGCTGTCGTTCGGGCGCTCGGCCATCAACTTCGCCTGCTCCTCGGTTACATATCCACTGATCGCGCCGAACGGCCAGACGGGCAGAATTTCGGTGCCGGGCTTCAGCGTCACTTGGATGAGCGGCTTGCGGCCGCCGAGGCCTTCGTGCAACTTGTCCAGCGGCACGCTGCTGGTGGCGGGCAGCTTGATGGTCTTGCCGCCCAGCATGGCCGCGAGTTGGAAGAGTTCCTTCTGCGTACTCTTGTGATTCGGCGCATCGTGGCAGCGGGCGCACTTCATTTCGATGCCGAGGAACGCCGAGGCGATGATGGTACCCTTCGCAGCCATCGGGGCATCGTTTTGCGAAGCGATGCCGAACCCGGCGGGGCCGCCGAAACGCACGCTACCCTGTTGCCGTACCAGTTCGGTCACGAACAAATCCATCGGCTTGTTGTCGAGCAGCGATTCGTAGATCCACCAGCGGAACGGGCCGGTATTGTTCAACGTGGGGTTGAGGATATTCGGGTTCTCGGCCAGCACATCTTGCCAGTATCCCATCCAGTGGTCGGCCCAGCGCGGATCGGCCAACAGCTTGTCGATGAGTTTGGCCCGCTTGTTTACCGCGGTATCTTTGATGAAGCTCTGAATCTCCTCCAAGCTCGGCACGACACCGACGGTATCGAGGTACACCCGCCGCAGGAACACATAATCGTTGGCGAGCGCGGTGAGTTCAAATTGCTCAACATTCAACTCGGGCCAGTGGGCACCCTCCGCAATCCAGGTTTCGATCAGCGACACTTGCTCCTTCGTCAGGCGATCCCCCTTCGGTGGCATCTGCGAGTCTTCGTCGTGCGACTTCATCCGTGCGAGGATCGAACTCTTCCCCGGTTCCTTCGGCACGATACCGGAACCATCGGAATTGCCACCTTTAATTGCGGTATCACGGCCGTCGAGTCGCAGGCCGCCCTTGGCTTTGTTACCAACATGACAACTGAGGCATTTCGCCTCGAGGATTGGCAGGATCTTCTCGTGGAAGTTCACCGTTCCCGCTTTGGCGCTCGCGGTTTCCTCCTTCACTCTCGCAATCTTTACGGCGAGGAAATGGTCAATGGCGTTGTTCGCCGCGTATCCCGGCGGCAGGGCGGGCACCTTAGGTGCCTCGCTCTTGGCCAGCCATTCCGTGGCGGCTTCGCGCCGCCTCTGCCAGTACGCGTCGTGCTCCTTCCGCTTGGCCTCCCGCGCCGCGGCGTCCACCTTGGCGAGATATTCGCTCCGTTCGTTCGCGTAGGCTTCCCAACCGGCATCGGTATAAGGCACCGTGCGAACCGGCGAAAGCAGCTTCCACGATTGCTCGCCCTGCGGAGAGATCGCCACCACCGTTTCGCCGAGTTCAGGGCGGCGCTTGTTCTTGCCAACGAAACTGCCCACAATGGTTTCGAGCACGACGAGTTGCTCGCCGCCGGGAGAGTTGAACTCGACGGTCGTTTCGCGGTTGCCGGGCGGGGCGAATCGGAAATCGGGCCCGAGGTTCAGGTAGCTTTCGGGCTTGCGGACGCTACCGTGACCGCTGCCATCGCCGGTTTGAAAGGGCGTGGTCATCACGAGTTTGTTTTCGATGAAGAGCCGGGCGGCGCCGCGGCCGCGCAGGAGCAGGCGATGCTTGCCCGGCGGGATGTCGATGATGGCCGAGGCCCGCAGCATCAGTGGGAAGCCGCGATCGGCCCGCACGCCGGTTTCGATGTACTTGTGCGGCACGTCGAAGAAGCCGAAGGCTTCCTCGGAATAGATTTCGCTTGCGTGGACTATGTCATCGGGCCAGGCATTCTTATCCGACATGCCCTCTTCGCACAATTGAACGACGACTCCTCCCTTCGGTACAGCATCGCGGTTGAACTTAGGAGGCGGCGGTGTGGTCTGGTAGCGGCTGGCGAGGGTGGTTTCGCTACGGGCACTGCGCCATACGGCGAGATCGTCGAGTTGGCCGTGGAAGGTATTGCCCGCGCTGCCGCCGAGCACGGTGCCGAGGACGAGGTCGTCGTTGCCGGTGGCCGGGGCCTTATCGGTTTCGCCCCCTTGATCCCACGTTCCCGTTACGGGCTTACCGTCGATGAAGCCGCGGAGGCTCTTGGCATCGCCGAAGGTGTACGTCACGGCGATGTGGTGCCAAGAGTTTTTGGAAACGCCGGTATCGCTCACCCAGCGGTGCAGGGTGCTCGGAACGTCTTTGGTGCCGGCGGTGGCGAAGAGGAAGGTCGGGTGGCCGTTGCCCTTCACGCCCTTCAGTCGCAGCGAGTAGTTCAAGCTCTTCTCGGCCGAGTTGGGGATGTTCGGCCGCCCCTTGCCCACGAGGTAGGCATATCCATTCTCCGGCACCGCCGCCGCATTCACCCACGTTTCGATGGTGATCGAATCCTTCAGCCCGAAGCGCAAGTTGGCGTTCGGCAGATCGCTCTCGGCGATCTTCACGCTCGGGTGTTTGGCGTCGAACGCGATCGCCTTATTCGCCGCATCGAAGGTGGGGAACTGCGGCGGCCTCGGCCCGGCATCGAGCTTGGCTTTGGCGAGGCCCGGCTCGGTGGCCGCCTCGAAGTGCCAGATGACAGCGGGCACGGGGGCATCGCCGGAATCGTTCTGAGCGAAGGCGACGGCGGGAAGTAGAAGGATCGCGAGAATGCGGGAGAGCATTGCGGAACCGGGTGGGAATCGAATAGGGTGTAGTAAGAAGTGTACCCGATATTTCCCAGCGATGAAAGCGCACGAGTAGCCGCTCACCTGTTTTGATCCGATCGTACACTTTCCGTTGAAGACTCGTTATTCCGATGGATTTGCTCCCGTCGCTGACGCTCCCGGCTCGCCCGTGTAGTTGGTGATAGTTTGCGTCGGATTCGTACATGGATATGGAATGTAACAAAGGCGGCGTTCCACCGGGGGAACACCGCCTTCGCTAAAACTTCAGATTGAGATCGAACGTTACTTCATCGCATTGAGCAACGAGAGTGTTTGCACGGCTTCTTGGCGAACCCATACATCCGAATCGTTACAGAGGGCGGCGACGCCTTCGATCACTTGTGGGTGGGTCACTTTGAAGGCGACCATGTGCCGCATGCAATCGACGCGAACCGCCGGTTCTTTGTCATTCGTCGCGGCGAGAATCAGGGCCGAAGCGACCATCGGGTGCTTCTGCCAGTTGAACTTCACGATCTTGCGAATGGCCGCGTGGCGATCGGAGGCAACCTTGCTTTGAGTGACCGCCTTGGCGAGTTCCACCACGGCTTCGTTGGCTTTATCGCTCGGGGCCACGGTCGTCGTCGCGGCCGGCTTCGGAGCTTCCACCGCTTTGACCGGGACGATCGCTATCACTTTACCGGCGAGTTCCTTGGTTTCTTCCGGCATCTTCACTTCCGGAATCGTCACGATCTCGGGAGCCTTCACTTCGGGCATCTTCACTTCCGGAACTTTCACTTCCGGCATCGTCAGCTTCGGCACGGTGACGACGGCGGG
>JBBQWA010000356.1:0-4391 GCA_038211045.1 Gemmatales bacterium | reverse complement strand
TGGCAATCGATCACCAAGGTTTCTTCGCTCCGCTGCACCGAGTGCAGCAGGTACATCAGCACCACGCTCAGCACGAGGGCGACGAACGTGCAATCGAAGGCGGTGCCGAGGTGGTCTTTCACTTGATCGATGTACTGATCGATATATTCTTGAACGTCTTGATCCCGCGCCCGCTGCAAGCCCATCGCCCCGGCGAGGCCGCGGACGGTACCGAGGAACCCCACGGCGGGGATCGCCCACGCCAAGTAGTTCACCGTGTTCATGGTCGCCGCGAACCGCGAGGCTTCCACCTCCCCTTGGTTCCGCACCACCTCGGCAACATCCGGGCCGCTGCGGCTGATCGCGTACTTCCCCAAGCCCAAGCGGATCATGTTGGCGAGGATGCTCGGCCCCCCGGCGGTGATACTGCCATCGACTTTGCGGGCCAATGGCCGGGCATCTTCGGGGAGAATCCTCGAACCTTCGGAGGTGGGGAGCAGATCGAAGCCGAACGCACGGCGCTGCCGTTGCACCTCGAAGTGGCGGCGGATGAGGATCAACCCGGCCCACGCAAAGCAGACGTAGCAAATGGCTTGTTCCGGGCCGATGAGGAGCTTACCGAAGCGTTCGGGCGTCCACTTTTTCTGGAACTCGGCGCGGCTTTCGGGCGTTGTGGTGTTCTGCCAGATCGGAATGACGATTCCGCCCACGAGCAAGAGCGCGACCACCAGCAAAAGCCATTCGCGTTGCGGGCGCTGTGAGATCCGAACGCTCATGCGGGGTTCCTTTCGCCAACAGTTTCGCACTCTACCAATATACTCCGTTGAGTTGCGAGGTGTGGTACGGTTTTGAGATGTTTCCCCGCGATCCGTAATAGGGCGCGACATTGTGACGGCACTGCGCCCTTCCTCCAAACGTTGCCCCGGTTGGTATTGATCGCGGAACCGCCCGGCGGTACTCCTCCGGCATCATGAATGCCGCAATATCACTTCTGTTTCTCCCGGCGATGATGGCGCAATCGGCCGAGGGACCACTCACCACCGCGACGCCCCTCGTGGAACGCGGAGAAGTCCGCAGTGGGCCGATACTCTCGCAAGTTTACGAATTGAAAAACACCGGATCCCACACGCTTATCATCAACGAAGTGAAGATCGGCTGCGGCTGTGGGCGGTATGAACTCCCCGAAAAGAGGATCGCGCCCGGCGCCACAATCAAGCTCACCCTGACGCTCAACACGCTTACACTTCCGGAAGGCCCGTCGAGTTGGGCGGCGACCGTTCAATATGTTCGCGCCGGCGAAGCAAACCGCGAACTCACCGTGCGATTGAAGGCGAACATCCTCCGCGAGATCAGCATCGATCCGCCCGTGTTAGCGCTCACCGTCGCAGGGGAATTCACGCAAACCATCACGTTTACCGACCGCCGGAAGGTTCCGACGTCCGTGTCCAAGGTGGTTGCCACGAACACGCATTTCGGTTTCAAACTGCGACCTACAACCGATGAGGCAGGCGTTCGCAAACAGGAAATCGTCTGGAAAGTGGCGGAGACCTTGCCTGCCGGGTTGCATGAGGAAACGCTCCTGTTCGTCACCGGCGATCCCGCGTGCCCGGAGTTACGCGTGCCTGTTAAGGTAACCAAACGGAACCCGAACGATCTCGAAGTGATCCCCGCCACCGCCAAGGCAGTGATCCTGCCCGGCGAGGCCGAAGCGAGCGTACGTGTCCAACTGCGTGCGGGAGGCAAGCCCCTAGCGGTTTTGAGTGCGGAGAGCAAATCGCCGGGCGTGAGTGCACGCTTCAGCGAAGGCTCTGCCCCTGTGGCCGTGGTTCGCGTGATCGTGCGACCTGCGGTAGCCGGGGCGACCGGGAACGCGGAAGTGGTCGTCACGCTCGTCGAACCGAATGGGAAGCAAGTGACCATTCCGGTGAGTTGGTGAATTCCTATTCTAGCTGTGCCTCGAATCTATCCTTTCGGTACGGAGAATCCCATGCGTACGTTTGCTGTTGCCTTGTTCGCCCTCGCGTTGGCCCCGTTCGGAGCCTCGGCCGCCGAGGCAGAGAACCCGTACAAGAATGCCAAGGTCGGCGATACGTTGAGCTACAAGATGACGGTGAAGAACCCGGCGATGAACATCGATGGAACCATGACGCAAACCATCACGGAGAAGACCGACAAGGAAGTGACCGTGAAAACCGTCACAAAGATGTTCGGCAAGGATCAACCGGCTCAAACCACGAAGATCGATACCAGCAAGGAATTCGATCCCGCTTCCACCGGGGCCAAAGGCGGCAAAGCCGAGAAAACCTCGGACGGTAAAGAGAAGGTGAAAGTCGGCGATAAGGAATACGATTGCACATGGGTTTCATACAAGGTTTCGCCCCCCGCCGGGGCACCGGGTGGCTTCGCCAGCGAGACGGAATTGAAAGTGTGGATGTGCAAAGACATTCCGGGAATGGTGAAGATGACCGCGAACACCAAAGTGATGAATCAAGAAACCGGCATCACGATGGAACTCACCGAGTACGCCAACAAGAAGTAATCGGCCCGTTTGGGTGCCCTTATGGATTTCGGCCAATTTTCACCCTGTGAACAATGCGTACTGGATTCCCGCCCTACGCGGGAATGACGGAGATTGCGTATTCATTCATGGATGCCGAAATCGAAAGTTCACCCGCCCGTTTCGTTCCGTTGCCAAGCGAGTGCCCCTCTGCGACAATAACCGCTATCCCGCTTTCCGTCGCATTGGGGTTCCCGACATGACTCGCCTGTTCCGCTCCACCCTCCGTTCAATCCTCGGCTTCGGCCTGATTTTCGGGGCGTTCTTCACTTCCACCTACGCCCAAGAGAAGCCCAAGCCGGTCAAATCGAAGATCAAAGTGACCGTGCCGTTGAAAGATGCCGAGTTGAAAATCGATGGTAAAGCCACGACCACGGTGGGCGTCGAACGGGGTTTCGACACTCCGGAACTGGAGGTGGGAAGGAAATACAAGTACGATTTCCTCATCACGTGGCGGCCGAACAATTACACGGTGATCACGCGGGGACGCACCGTGGAATTCTTGGCCGGGGACGATGTGATCGTTGATCTCTGCAAGGAATCGCCCGATAAAACCGATCGCGCCGAGATCCGCTACGTGCCCACGCCGGACGACATCGTGGCCGAGATGGTGAAGCTCGCGGCCATCAAAAAGGACGACGTGGTTTTCGAACCGGGCTGCGGCGATGGTCGCATCGTGGTCGCGGCCGTGAAGGCCGGGGCCAAGAAGGGCGTGGGTATCGACCTCGATAGAAAGCGGGTGGTGGAATCGAAGGACACCGTGAAGGCGGCGGGAGTCGTCGATAAGGTGGAAATCCGCGAAGGCGATGCCCTCGATCAACCCGATTACGGCGACGCGACCGTGGTGATGCTCTACATGGGCGACGAGTTCAATTCGTTGATCCGCCCGATACTCCTGCGCGAGTTGAAGGTCGGCGCGCGGATTGTGAGCCATCGCTTCACCTTCGAGAAGAAGGATTGGAAGCCCGACGAAACCAAGAACATCACGGGCGTCGATGGCGAAGAGTACGAAGTTCATGTCTGGAAAGTGACCGAAGACGCCAAGAAGAAGTACGCCGCCCCGGCGAAGAAGAAGTAGAATGATGTATCCCTTTGGAGGCCGACCATGCCAGCGACCATCGAATCCCTCGGCATCGACAAAATGAGCCGAGATGAGCAACTTATCCTCATGTCATCAATCTGGAAGAATATCGTTCGCACCGCGCCTCCGGGGTCGCTGCTGACCGATGCGCAACGCGCCGACCTGCGCGAGCGCATCCGCGAAGCCGACGAGAACCCGGACGACGCGGTGCCATGCGAGGAAGTGCACGCCTCCATCCGCAAGCAGTTGGCATTGTAATGAAACCGATCAGCTATCAGCGGCGGGCCCGATGCGATCTCGAAGGGGCCGTCGAATAGTATGCAAAAGATGACGTTGGAGTTGCGGTACGATTCGATCGTGCCGTGAATGCGGTAGTCGATGAGATCGCCTCATATCCTAAACGATATGCAATCGTCGAATTCGACGTGCGACAGGCGATCATGTTGGACTTTCCCTATTCCATCTATTACCGGATCTTGCCAAGAAAGATCGAGGTCATTGCTGTGTACCACAATTCGCGCGATCCCGAACGTTGGAACAATCGGACCTAAACTTTTTCGAGTTCATCCCATGCTTCGCCTGTTATGCATGCTTCTCATCGCGTCCGTCGCTTCCGCAGGTTCGTCCAATAGCCTGCTCGACGTATCGCCCGATGGGATGCTCCTCGCGGTGGCCAACACCGATAGCGGCACCGTCAGCGTCGTCGATCTGAAAGCGCGCAAGAAGCTCGCCGAGTACCCTTGCGGGGATCACCCCGAGGGCGTGGCGTGGGCC
>JBBQWA010000355.1:0-4398 GCA_038211045.1 Gemmatales bacterium | reverse complement strand
CGAATCGTGTGCCCTCGATGCAAAGCTCCCCGCGAATATTCGCCCGTTGATCTTCCCGACGCTCGACGATCAAGCGGCGGGCCTCATCGGTGGCGGGGCGGTCGAACCGGGGCACGTCGCCGTGATCCTCGGCAATTCGGCCGTCGTCAATTCGTCGTCTTCAATCCTGCCGAAGTCGGGCACGCTCGATGCGATGAAGCTGAACTGGGGGCCCTACCTCTGGATGCGTTGCTACTCGAACGGTGCCCAGTTTCTGGATCGTGTCGTCGGCCACAACCCCGATTGGCCCGTGTTGGAAGCGGCCGCGCGGAAGGTAGCCCCCGGTTGCGATGGCGTGGCCGTGTTGCCGTTCATTCTCTCCGAACCCTCCGTCGGCGTGATGAAGCCACGGTTCGAGTGGATGCCGAAGGAGCCGGAGGAAATCAGTGTGAAACTGCGAGCGTCCTTCGAGGCCATCGCGTATCTCATCGGCTTGGCGGTGAAGGAACACGAAGCAGCCGGGCAAACAATTACTCGCGTGACCGTGTCGGGCGGCATCGCCAAGAGCGACCTCATGCTGGAGATCCTCGCCAGCGTGCTGAACCGCCCGTTAGAACGATTGGTCTCTTCCGAAGGCCCGGCTCTCGGGGCGGCAGTCGTGGCGCTCGCCGGGTTGGAAACGATGAACCGCAAGAAGGCGGGGATCGCGGAGCCATTCACCGCGGCCGATGCGGTTGCGGCGATGGTAAAGTTCCGCGACCCGGTGCAACCGAACCCGGAATGGGTTGGCGCTTATCAAAAGGGATTGGAAGCGTTCCGGTTGCGGATTGCGAAGTGATTCCGTTAGACCGACCGCCAAGGCGCGATTTCGTTAAGGAAAACAAGAAATCTTTGAACCGCAGAGGCGTGCAATCGCAGAGAAGATTATGTGTCGATGAATGTTCTCTGCGGCTCCGCGCCTCTGCGGTTGTTTCAGTTCTTCTTCATGTTCTGCTTGGCGACATGGCGTTTTGGCGGTTAAATTCAAACTCACATTCACGCTCCGCCGTCGGCTTCGTCTTGATTCTCCAGCCGTAGCGGTTGCCAGACGTGCGGCCTCGCCAGCGGTTCGATGTGCAGTTTCAACTCGCCGCCTTGGAACACCCGCACGGTACCGGAAGATTGGCTCACGCAGAACGCGAGCGCCTTCGTATGGAGGCTAATCCCAGCAGCCGCGAGGTGCCGACTACCCAAACCTTTGCTCAAGCCGATGCGATTGATCGGGACATCGAGGTACAAGCACGCCGCTTCAGCGATGCCATCGCGACCGATGAGGATGGCCCCGTCGAGCTTGGCGATCTCTTTGATCTGTTCGCGGACTTTGCGGTCGCGGATGTCGCGTTCGGCGCGGGTGTACCCGCGGAAGGGGTTGAAATTCAGGAACCGCGAGACGTTTTGCACCTTCCGCGTATCGCCGACCACGAGGATCGTTCCGATGGGTTGGCCTTCGCGGCCTTCCCTTCCGATCTCCTTGGCCAGATCGACCACGGCTCGCAACACGTCGAGATCGACCGACTTGCCGAGCTTGCGCAAGTCTTGGTTCGTCATCGGTTCAAGGTGTTCGCCCAAGTGAATCACACTGAGGCTATCGACCGGTTCCGGGGCATCGTCGAGCGTGGCGATGCCGTTGTATAGTGCGACGATGTGGGCGCCGGTTTGAAGTTCCTCGGTGGTCACGGCGTGGAGCAGAGCATTGCTCATCATCTCTTGAACCGGCAGCGGTTCCGGGTCGAGGTCGATAACGAACCAGTTTTCCTTTTCGCGGATTTGCCGGGTGAGGTTCGGATTCGAGGCCGCAACGAACACCTTGCACCCGAGGAGGTAGCGTTCGACCTCTTCCCAATCGAGGGCCGTTTCCGTGACGAGCAACACGGCATCGGCGGGGAGGCCCTTCACCATGTCGCGTGCGGCCTGCAACAATGCTTGGGTTTGAAGAGGTAAACTCATGCGGATCCATCGCGCAGGTGGGTGTGTCTGCCCACAGTGTAGAGGGCGGCGCGCGCGGGGCCAAACAACTTCCCGAGAAAAGGTTTGCTTTCATCGGCAGGCAGCGATCGAGAGGTTCATTTCAAAGGAAGCAAACTCGCGCGGAAGCTGGCGGGCGGGCACTCTGGGGCGATGGTACATAGAAAGAATTCGGCCTTACAGGGCGTTTAGCAAAGCGCTGATGTTCGCGACGTTACTGATCTCTCCTTGCGTAACCGCTTCCCCGTGGGGACTGTTGCCCGCAGGCTTCACTTCGTTATCCTGAAAGCCCATCGCTACCAGCTTTCCGTGCACTTCACCATTGAGATCGGAAGTCCAGAAGCGTCCCGACGCGCCGACTTGTCCCCGGTTTTGCTTGTCTTGCCAGAAATTGTGTTTGGTCGCATTAGGATCGATGGCGAAAAGCGATTTGATGGTCGGGCTGTTCGCTGCGAAAAACATAACCCTCGGCAGTGGGATTTTTGCCGGGATCGGGGAGTTGCTCGCATCGCGGTTGAATAACGCGCCGTCTTGGATACCGACAAAGCGCACGGGGATTTTCTCGGCCGTCAACTGCGCGGCGAGTTTGAGGGCCGCTTTGCCCCCTGAATTGCTGCCACGGATGCAGACCACCCCCACTTGGACCACAGGGTCTTTCAACGCGTCCTTCGATGTGAATCGCGCGCGGCTCGACACCAACCTCCCCTCCGTGGTGCTGGATCGCATCGGCCGGGGCAAGCCCATCGCCGAGATGTTTTGATCTTCGGGTTACGCCGTCGCCTTCAAGCCGAGGAACGTTCCCCTGCTGTGTTGGTGGTAGTAACCGCTGAGCATCGAATCCCGGATGTCCGTACCGAGCCCGTCGAATTGTTCCATCACGCTATCGAAGCCGACATCGCGGATCGCTTGTATGAGATCTTCGCGCTGAACCCAGAACGATTTCAAATTATCCCACGAAGCTTCGCGGTGTTTCTCGCGATCCTTGAACACTTGATCGTTCCAGAATTCGGTGTACCAACGGCCGCGGAGCGTATCGTGTACGGTCATCGGCGAGAGAATGTACTTCGCCGTGGTGGACTTGGCACCGCTGCGGGCCAGCAACTTCCGCACGATTGAGGGCAAGTACGAAGTCGTTGAAGATTCAGACGTAGAGAAATGCGTTTGAAGAATCAGCAACCGCCGGGTCGATTCGGAAAGCAACTTCAAATACTGCTTGGGTCGATCGAGGTGGTAGAAGAGGCCACAACAAAAGATGGCATCGAACGGGCCGTACTTCCCCACGTTCCACGCATCGTCGCGCACGAACTCCAAGTTCGCCAATCCGGTGTTCGCCTTCACGAATTCACATGCGGCGATGTTCGTTTCGCGCACGTCCAAGCCGAAGGATCGAAAGCCCATGCGGGCGAATTCCGTGGCGTAGCCGCCTTCCAAACAGCCGAGATCGGCGATGCGGTATTGCGATTTATCGCCGGGGAAGATCGCATCGAGGATACGTTTGGCGGCGAGGAACCACGGATGGCGATCCATGGTGGGGCCACTGCCGGGCCGGGTTTCGCTGCCGTTCGCCAATCGGATATTGTGTTGAATGAATTCGACGGGCATCCTTGCACTCTCAGTCATGTGCGGATCGGGGGTGTTTCCTCGGCGGGTAATATGACAAATTTGGGCGGCGTGCGAAAGGGGAGTCCGTAAGTGATGGGGCGAATTTATTTACTATCAGGAAATGCGAACGCTGTTGTCTCGTCTGTCAACTATGAATTAGGCGAGATTCACAATATCCTTATCGGTTTTCCGCACACAACCCGAAGAGTGGCCGCAGATGACGCGGATCATCCGCAGATCAAATCGGATCAGAATGAGTTGACCTCCGGCTCTGGTCGCGCCCAAGGAATTGGTCGAGTTGATGTTTTCTCCGACGTTGACCAATCTGCATTAAAGGGCTCTTATTGACTAGTGCACAGTCTTTAGACGATAGCTTTTAGTCGAGTCGCCACGATTCACACCCGTTCGATTTGTACGAGATTATCGAAGAAGGTGGCTCCACCGCCTTGATCGGTGAGTGCCGTGCTGGTGATGGCGTTCACGTTCGCCCCGCCCGTTTTTTTGTTCCACCAGATGCCGAACGATACCGCGACTCCCGGTTTCACCGTCTCGCCGACGACGGCTTTGGCTCGAAATTCGCCCCGGGAATTGAACACCCTTACCGAATCGCCGTGCGAGATGTTTCGGGCCGCGGCATCGGCGGGATGCAACTCGACGCGCTGTTCCCCCGCCTTCTTCACGGCGCCTTCCAAGTTGGCGAAGGTCGAATTCAAGAAGCTCGAGGACGGCGGCGTAATCATCTGTAAAGGGTAACGCACGGCCAGTTCGGGCCGGGAGAGCGGGTCTTCGTGCGGAGGAATGTAGTGGGGCAAG
>JBBQWA010000354.1:0-4423 GCA_038211045.1 Gemmatales bacterium | reverse complement strand
TATTCCAAGCTCGCCTATCCGGATGCCAACGGCGATCTCGTGGCAGATGTCCCCGCGATGGGGCCGTACCTGAATCCCCCCGAGTTAATCTTCGAGGAAGTGGCCGGGGACGATCCCGCACTGCGGGCCAAACAATGGGAGCCATTCCTCAAGCACCTGTTTGATACAACCGGAGTGATGGCCCGGTACGGCACGCCAGGCGAACCGGATCAACCGCAGGCCAGCAGTACCGTAAAGGAACAGATCGAAGCCCTGAAATCGGGGAAAATCCACATCACCGCCTTCACCACGGGCCAAGTGCAAATGGGCGTGAACGCCGGGGGATTCGTACCATTGTTCGCCCCCGCCGATGCCAACGGCAAGTTCGGCTACGAGATGGAAGTGATCGTGCCCGCCAACAGCCCGGCCAAAACCGTGGCCGATTTGAAGGGCGAAAAGGTGGCGTTCGTGGCGATGTCGTCGAACTCCGGGGCCAAGGCTCCGCTCGTTCTATTCGACGAAAAGTTCAACCTGAAACCGTTCCGCGATTACGAAATCCAAATCGCCGGGCGGCACGAACTCGCCATGAAATTGGTCGCGGAGGGAAAAGTGGATGCGGCCTGCATTGCCAACGACATTCTTAAAGGCGAACGGGCCAGCGGAGTGCTGAAGGAGAATCCGGATTCCGTGCGAACGATCTACACTTCGGAAACCTTCCCCGCCGTTTGCTTCGGCATCCCGCACAATCTGCAACCCGAACTCGCCGCGAAGATACGCACCGCCTTCCAAACATTCTCCTTTACAGGCAATGGTGTCGGCGAGCGCTACCGCGGCCAACGGGTGAAGTTCGTACCCGTCGATTACAAAAAGGATTGGGCTTTCGTCCGCGACATTGACGAGCGATTGGTGAAGTTGGCCCAAGCAAAGTGAGCGGTATCTCGCCAATGATTATCGGGTAGATATTCGTTCACAACGAGTAGGCTTTTGTGCGAACGATGCAACCCTGCAAAGTTCCACGACAATTCCCATTGCGAACTCTGGCAGGAGACCGAGGTGCATTGAGGAATCAATCCTCCGAGCCTTATAGCCGTAGCGGTATCCGTAATGCTGAACCCGTCGTCTCAGATCGAGATTCCATGCGTTCGCATCGATCGCTTCGACTATTCGACGTTGAGCGTCGGAAGAATGGAACTGTCATTGGTGTGCATTGCCATTGGGAGACCGCGAAGAACAAAACCAAGCTCATTCTAAATCGGGTTTGGCAAATTTTTCTGATACTCCCACCCGCCGTTCTCGCTCCGCTCCACCGACGACCTCACGGGGCGAGTGGCTTTGCAATTTGTCGGTATTTCATGATTTGTCGCCTAATTCCTCGACAGTCGATGCGATTGTGCCCGGGGAGGGGTAGGTGGGCGGAACTGAGGGCACAAAAGTCGGTTCGAGCGACGCTGCTGCTGTAAAGCATTGCCAATACGGTGGAAGCGTTCGATCTTTGAATGGGGGTTTGTGCTCTGGGTGCGGGGGCACAAATGGGTTCAAATTCCCATTGGAATGATGCTGGGAAGGTCGCAGAAACCGAAGATTTGAGCGGGTGGGGGGAGCCGAAACAATCTCAAAGTGATGCGGCAGTTCTATTTGGCCTTCCCAAAAGGTGCGACGCCGTTTGACCTTTTCAAAAGGTGCGAAGCCGTCGCATCTTTTGAAATGGCCGCAAGCTGAGGGAGTTTGGCGATGACTCGTGAAGGGAACCCTACCGGTATGGTTCCGATAGACTGATTTCATGCCCAACGAACTGCCCGAACCGTTGCAAGACTTCGCCCGTATCGCACCGGCGATGTTCGAGCGCGTGGATGAATTGCATCGCGTGTATCTCGAACACCGCGGCGCCGGTCGCATTCTTCCCAATACCCTCGAAGCGATGCGCGTCGAACTGACGTACCATTCCAATGCCATCGAAGGGAGTACGCTCACCCTCCGCGATACGCAACTCGTGATCGAGGGGCGCGAACCGAATTCGGGCAAATCGCTGGGGGAGATTTACGAAGCGCGGAACCACGACCGCGCGCTTCGCCAAATCGAATCGTGGACATCGGAGCGTCGAGGCGAATTGAGCGAATCGGACATTCTTGCACTTTACTCCGCCGTGATGGCGGATATCGATCGCACCAACGCCGGACAGTTCCGCGGCGACCGCGTGTTGATCTCCGGCACCCGCTTCGTGCCGCCGGAAAGCCACAAATTTCCGATCCTGATTCCCCGATTGATCGAACTCGCTAACCGCCCCGGTCTGCATCCGGTATTCCGAGCCGCCGAGTTGCATTACAACTTCGTCGCGATTCACCCTTTCGGCGATGGCAACGGCCGCACCGCGAGATTGCTCATGAATTACCAACTGCTACGCTCCGGCTACCCTCTGACACTGATTCCGGTGGAACGGCGAAAAGAATATCTGGAAGCCTTGGAAGATGCGAACGAAGGCAGGTTGGAACCCTTTGCGTCGTTCGTCAGGTCGTGTGTCGAAGATTCGATTACGAAGCTATTAGGCGTCGAAGGTTGATCCAAATTCGGGATGGCCAATCGACGGAAAGTATTTCGATCCGTGCGAAGTGATTCAAAGGAAATTGGCCACAGAGGTCACAGAGAAGATGCCAATGGCGTAAACATTGGGTATTCTCGATTGCTTTTTCTTTCTCCATGGTCTCTTTATGCTCTGTGGCAAATTTCCGAACCGGGCTGAAGTCGAATAGGGATCCACCAACTCGTACATTCACTTCGGCAAATCGAGACGCTCTCCCCCGCATCCGCTATCATATTTGGTGTTCCGAGTTTCTCCGGAGTTCGATCTTCAATGCGCCACGTGCTCTCCGCTTTGGTTCAGAATCAGCCAGGCGTGCTCGCGCACGTGTCCGGCATGTTGGCCTCGCGCGGCTTCAACATCGATAGCCTCGCCGTCGGCGAAACCGAACACAGCGATCTCTCCCGCATGACCTTCGTCATCCACGGCGACGACAACGTACTCGATCAAGTGCGGAAGCAACTCGACAAAATCGTGACCGTGGTTCGCGTGGACGACATCAGCTCCGAAAACTTCGTCGAACGCGATCTGCTGCTCATTAAAGTGAACTGCCCCGCCGAGAAACGGCCGGAAGTGTTCCAACTGAGCGAATCGTTCCGCGGCCGCATCGTCGACATTCAAATCGATAACGTGATGGTGGAAGTGGCCGGCACCGAAGCCAAGGTGGAAGCTTTCATCGCACTCATGCGGCAATACGGTATTTTGGAACTGGCCCGAACCGGTCGCATCGCCTTGGTTCGCGGTCGGCTCTCCAAGGAGGCCGCAAAGTGAGCGACGCCAAAACCATCCACTTGCCCACCCGCATCCTCGGCGACGGCATCTTGAATACGTTGAAATCGTTGAAAGCCGGGGATCGTATCAAGCTGGTTCAGACCGTTCGCGTCGGTGCCAAGACGTGGCCCGCGGAAGCCGTGGGCGTGTACCGGGGGATCAATTATCTCAGTACCGGCGTCACAACGGAACGGGTGAAGGAAGACGATATCGTTTTGCCGACGGTACACTTCACCAAGGATAATGGCGAACTCGCCAGCATCTGCTTGGACGAACACACCGCCATCACGAAACTGTGATCAGTTGCTCGCGGCGAGCTTGCGAAGCCCCCATAGCTGGAAGGAATTCATCTGCGGCTCGCAAGCTCGCCGCAAACAATGCCAATCGACGAAGAGAGCCGACGGAATGAATCCGCCGGCTTTCTCGTTATCCAACCTTCGCTTTAGCGGCCGCAGCTGCTGCAGCTATCGGCCGATTTGCAACCCATCGTGCTGGCGGCGGTGAGGGCGGCGACCGAGAGCATGAGTGCGACGATGATCTTACGCATGGGATTACCTTCCGTGGACGATTGAGGATGACCTGATCGCTCGGCGACCGGGTTGCCCGGCGAGGCCGGGACAGTGTTCTTATCGGAATGAAACCGCCAGGATTGCCAGCCAAATCGAGTTCGACATCCATTTTCTGGCCTTACCGCACTAGTACTGACGCGGATAGCAAAAGTGCCGGTGGTAACGGTTCTTCCGGATAAACTCGAATTTATGGGGCGTTCATCGCGGAAATACTCGCGTTTCTTTGCGATGCCGTATCGCAGAAGAATGTGGTGCGGGTCGTCGAGAACATTCTCGCGGAAAGCCGCATGCTGCGAACAATGGTGGAACAAGACAAGATCGGCATCGTTGGTGCGATGTACGACGTGACCACTGGGAGAATCGAATACTTAACGGATCGCGGGGCCGATGCGATCAAGAAGACGATTCAGGCGATCGAACCTCTGCCCAAGGGATGATTACTACCAAGCGGCGCTTCTACGCACCGTAATCGATGTCTTCGACGTTGGCGCGGTGTTTCAAAATGAAGTCGCGGCGGCCCTCCACCTCG
>JBBQWA010000353.1:0-4424 GCA_038211045.1 Gemmatales bacterium | reverse complement strand
CGTACGGGCACTCCGCCACGGCATGCCCCCCGCCGGCGGCTTGGGCATCGGCATCGACCGCCTAGTGATGCTGCTGACGAACACGCCGACGATCCGCGACGTGATTTTGTTCCCGCTGCTGCGGCCGGAAGGGAAGTGAGGTCAGTATTGTAGGGTGGGCACAGCCCACCAGAATGCTGCACAGTCGGTAGTGCCCCATCAAAATCACGTGGGCAGTTCCCACCCTGCAAAAAGCACAGAAGCGAAGTGAGGGGTTGAGGAACCGGTGGGTTGGGGTTAAGATTAAGAAGGAATCATTGAGGAATCATCATGGCGACTGTTACCGTTCCCACAATGCCGCCCCGTGAGTTCTTGGATACTCTTCCGTTGGCTTATAAGGCTGAATTGTTCAAAGAGATGGTGAAGGATCAAATTGGCGTTAACGTCGTGTGGCCGTATGTCGCCACGATGCCGAAGCTACCGATGCGGCCGGATCAACCGCCGCAGATGACCGCTACAGATGTCGAGAGGATCGAGAACCAATTCCACGGCACGAATCGATTCATCGACATGGAAGCGTTTTTCAATTCGCCGGACGATCCAACTCGGGGCTGAAATTCAATTCGCCAACGATCACTTCCACGGAAATGATCCAAAAGAGGAATCGTTTCGGTTTGCGCACTTCGATAGCGGCCATGTAGTGGGGCGGAAAATCGATCCATCCGACGGGGTATCCTCGCCGGTTTCTTGGCATCCGGAGTAGTTGGTGGATGGAATCACGGATCGATTCTGTGAATTCCATCCAAAGCCCCCGGCCAAGCTCGTTCTGACGGCGAGAATCCAAACTGAGGGAACGCCTCCAAAGGACGAGATCTTCATGGATAGCCTCGACGGCTTTCACAGTGACTTTCATTCCCCTCTCCTACAGTCGAATCATCCTACTAGAAAGATTCATAACTGTGAGCCTTCGCCTCGAAATGTTGCAAGTGGCGCGGTTGGCCCCCCGGCTGTTAGGGGAAAGCGCCGAACTCGTGACCGCCTTCGTGCGCAGCCAACTCCTCCCCGGCGGCGGCTTCGCCGACCGTGCCGGCAACCCCGATCTGTATTACTCCGTGTTCGGCCTCGAAGCCCTCTTCTCCTTGCGGGCCGATTTGCCCGCGGCGTCGTTCGTTCAACACTTGCAATCGTTCGGCGATGGTGCCGGATTGGATTTCGTTCACCTTTCTTGCCTGTGCCGGTGTTGGGCCGGGATGCCCGCGGCGGATCGCGCGAACGTTCCGGCCGATGTTATTCTGAAACGGGTCGAATACTTCCGCAGCAAGGATGGCGGTTTCGCCCAAGATCCGGGGGCCACCGAGGGGACGATCTACGGTTGCTTCCTCGCGCTCGGGGCCTACCAAGATTTGGGGCGGGAACTGCCGCACCCTGAGAGGGTGATTGCGTGCGTGCAGAAGTTGCGCTGCGAAGACGGCGGCTACTCGAACCAAGCCGATGTGCCGATGGGTTTGACCCCGAGCACCGCCGCGGCGGTGACACTTTTGCGCAACCTCGGTGAACGCATTCCCGATGGCGTGGAAGAATGGCTGTTCAGCCGGCACAGTACGGTAGGGGGCTTCTTCGCGGTGCCGATGGCGCCGCTGCCCGATCTGCTTTCCACGGCAACGGCCATTCACGCGCTCGCGGGATTGCAAGCCGATCTGACGCAGATTCGAGAACCGTGCCTCGATTTCATCGATACACTCTGGACGAGCCGAGGGGGGTTCCACGGCACCTGGACCGATGACACCCTCGATGTGGAGTACACCTACTACGGCTTGCTCGCTCTCGGCCACCTCAGCGTTTAGAATCGTAAATTTGGAATCCTGTCACAATCGAATCACCCCCGGCAAGTTATGTTGCACCCCTACGCGAGCGAACCATGAACACCCTTTGCGTGTACTGCCAGCAACCCTTGAAATTCGGCCAAGAATCGATCGGCCGTGAGTTCGATTGCCCGAGATGCAAAAGGAAACTCCTGATCGACGGAACCGGGATTGTCGCACCCCCAGCACCGAACGCGCCACCGCAACAATCCAATGCGTTTCAAAGTATCACCGACGACGATGATGACGATGAACCCGTACGGAGCGTACGCAGGATGCCGAGGACGCGCAAGAAATCGCGGGGCGGAAACGGGTTCGCCGATTTCCTCATGTTCCGAGCGATGCTCACACCTTGGATCATTCAAGCCGTGTTCTGGGTGGGATCGATCTTGTTCGTATCGGCCGGGTTGATGAAAGTGGCGAACAGCTTCGAAAAGGAACGACCGGCATTCGCCGGCTTCGATGCGGATCGGTTCGGGAACCCGATCCCCGAGACCAAGGCCAACAACGGGGGAATGCGAGTCTCCGAAACCGGCATTGCGCTCGGCCTGTCGCTGTGCATCTTCGGGCCACTGTTGATGAGGCTCTATTGCGAAGGCATGATCATTTTCTTCCGCATCCACGAAGAACTCTGCGATCTGCATACCACGATGGCGCGAAAAGCTTGACCCTCAATCGCCTTCCCACACGACCTTCGCCTTCTCCGGGACCGTTCCCACAATCTTCATCATCACGTCGCGGTAAACGGCATCCGTAATGTCGTTCGATACCGCACTCGGCAGTAAGGGATCTTCGGTGGTCGCGGTTCCGCCGAAATTCGGAATCTGAATCGGCACTACAGAACGAATCACTGGGACACGGCCCTTCTGCGTGGCGAAGGGTTTTTCGTCTTCAGGTTTGAGACGAAGTTCCACCCACCAATCGACCGAACCGGGTTGGCCGAATTGACCCGCCACCGGCGTGTATTTAATATCGATGAGTGCCGTCGCGCCGGGAACGTCGCGGGGCTTCTCCACGAAGCCGATCATTTCTTTGCCGCCGCAGGCCTTGGAAATGCCGTCCGAGAGCATGGAACGCAGACCGGCGGCCATCGGGCCGGGGGGATTGCTGGGGTTGGTCTTGTCGGTCACTTCGATCGAAACGGCGGGGGAATCGGGGCCGCGGAGGCTTTCGAGCAAGGCCACCATACCGTCGCGGAGTGTCGGATCGGTCGCGCTCAACTTCACTTTTCCGATCGGCTCATCGTAAAGGGCTGCGAGGAGATTCGTCGCATCCACCCGGTGCTTGGTGTTGCGCGGGTTCAACAAGTAATCGCGGAAACCCTGCGCTCCTTTGTGATCCGCATCTTCCGGGTGGGCCGCTTTCTCTTTGGCATTCTCGAAGTTGCGATCGTCTTGCAAATCGGGGTTCACGGCGCTGAACAAACCGAACAGAACCGCGCCGATACCGATCACCGCGAGGTAGCCGAAGATACCCGATTTGGGCTTCCGCACGGAGGTGACTTCTTCGGGGAGGGAATCGAGGCGGAGGCCGCAATCCTGCATGCTCGGCGGTTCGGCATCTTCTTCGGTGAGATACTTGGCCACCCCTCCGACTTCCACCAAAGGGATGCCCACCCATGGGCCTTCCTGTCGCCCCATCACCCAATCGACCGACGCATAGTAATCGGCCACCGAGGTCGCCGCACTCCGCGTCGGCAAGGCCACCGAGAAGCCGTCGTGTTGGGTCATGAACTGCACCGCCGTCGCCCCGTTCGGAGTGATTTCGGTATCGGCGGGCAGCGCCGCGATGCGGATGGTTTCCCCTTCCCCGATGAAGGCGTGGACCGGGTCGAAATAGAAGAACCACCCGGCGAAGTTCTCGGTATTGGCGAGCCAACGGCGGAAGGCGTAAAGGATGAGCCAGCCGCCCATGAGGATGGCCGAGGTTTGCAGTGCCGCCACGGCCCACGGGGCCTTGGTGGAGGTGCTGGCGATCCAGAGGAAGAAGCCGAGGATGAAGACGCCGAATAGCATGGCCCAGATCGGCCGGCTGGAGCCGACGCCGAAGAACATGCCCGGAGCACCATGGCCCTTCATGGCACGCACATCGCGGAGGTACGCCTTGGTGGCCGGATCGAGTTGGGAGTAATCGTAGGTTAAGAGCATGGGTGTTTTCCGTCGGATATTCGCCACAGAGGCACAGAGAGAAAAACCGAGTAAACAAATGTAGATGAATTCAGAAACACTACCGATAGGCCATCCGTTGTATTTGTATTTCTCTTGTGAACTCTGTGCCTCTGTGGCGAAAAACAATTCTCAATCGCTCATCTTGTGCGGGATGAATCGGCTGGTGTTTTGCGTCACCATTTGGTCGTCTTCGCGGATGCCGATGCCGCAGCTCCACCCGTGGATCACCCAACTGCCGATGACCGGGAACTTGCCATCGTATTCCTTCAAGGGTGCGAGCTGCTGGTACACGCACATCGCGGTATCGTACGGCCCCTCGGTTTCGAGCTTCTGTTGGCCATCGATGAACACTTGGATGTTCGCCCCTTCGCGGGCATGCACCGGCTTCTTCACGTAGCTGCCGTACTCGGGCGCC
>JBBQWA010000352.1:0-4427 GCA_038211045.1 Gemmatales bacterium | reverse complement strand
GAGCAATCGGCGCTCGTACGATTGGAGGACGATGGGGATGTGATCCATGAATTGCCTGCGGGGCAGTGCGGCAGCCGTCGTGAGTTCCTGATCGGCTACGACCGCTTTGCGCCATTCGTTCAAGATGGCATCCCGCCGAGTGGCGAGGTACATCGAAAGTGCCGCCAACTGTTCATCGAAATTCTTCACGCGACCGACCCCATTTCCACCGATGAGCTATGCGGGGATTATAGAGGGGAACCGGAGTGCTCAAAGAAAATTTGAACGGAGTTCATCGCCAACGAACGTTGAACTTGCAATTGCCCCGGGCTTCGAACTCCCGCTCGGCGAAGCCGTGGGCTTCCAGGCAATCGAGTAAATCTTCCACGTCGCTGAGGCGATTCAGGGTGGTATTCGACCAACCGGAATCGGCGAACACCGTATCTACATTCGATTGATCGACCATGGTATCGGAGCTGCGATCCGGCTCCGGCGGAGCTTCAAACGGGCGGGAGACGGGGCGTCCGAACAATCCGGCACGAATCGGTTGGGTGGCGACTGCCATGATGGAATCTCCCACACTCGTCGGAAGAGAATTACAAGTGGTAGAAAGAGTTAGAACACTAATCGCGCCGAAGGGAAAGGAAATCGGTAAAAAATGCACTAATTCCTCCGGCACCATGGAAACTTATGCCGCCCGAAGAATTGTCCGCCTCCGCGATACTCTTTGAAGACCCGCATTTGATCGCGGTGAATAAATTCGCGCCCCTCCTCACCCAAGCGCCTCCGGGCGTGCCGAGTTTGGAATCCATGGTGAAGGGATACATCAAAACGAAGTATGCGAAGCCGGCGGGCGTTTACCTCGGGATTCCGCATCGTTTGGATCGGCCGGTCTCGGGCGTGGTCGTTTTCGCGCGGAACACCAAAGCGGCCCAGCGGGTTCACGCCCAGTTCCACGAGCGCTCGGCGAAGAAGGTCTATTGGGCGATGGTGGAAGGCGATGTTGCGGGCGATACCGGACTGTGGGACGATTACTTGAGGAAGATCCAAGAAGAGAGCCGCACCGTGAAGGCCGAGGAAGGCGAATCGGGGGCGAAACGGGCCACCTTGGAATTCCGCGTGCTGCAACGGGGTTTGCCCCGAGGCACGCTGATCGAACTGCGACCGGCCACGGGGAGGATGCACCAACTCCGCGTTCAGGCCGCACTCCGCGGCCATCCGGTGGTGGGGGATGCCGTGTACGGAAGCGGGAACCCCTTCGGCCCGCCCGCCGCCATCGACCGCGAACGGGTGATCGCTCTGCACGCCCGGCAACTCACGATCGAACACCCGTTCACGAAAGAGCCATTGGTGCTCGTGGCCGAACTCCCTGGGTATTGGGGCGAGCCTGTTGTGGACTGAGTTAAGGTTCCGGAGATACAAACTACGCAGGGGCGAACATGCTATCGAATTGCCGGGTTGTACTGGTGCGGCCGCAATACGCCGGGAACCTCGGCTCCGTGGCGCGGCTCATGGCCAACTTCGGCCTCCACGATCTGGTGCTCGTCGATCCGACGGCCAACAGGCAATCCTTGGACGCCGTGATGATGGCCACCCGCGGCCTCGATATTCTCAACGCCGCCCGCATCGTCAACACCATCCCCGAAGCCATCGCCGATTGCACCGCGGTCATTTCCACGTCCGGGGAAACCGGCGGCCTGAAACGCAAGGGATTCTGGGGCACCCCCGCCGAGCAACTGCCGCGGATGCTCGACGCCCTCGACCGCGGCCCGGCCGCGATCCTCTTCGGCCCCGAACCGCACGGCCTCACGCTCGAAGAAATCGCCCTCGGCCAATCGATGATGTACATCCCCGCGTGCGCCGAGTATCCGTCGTTGAACCTCGCGCAGGCCGTGGCGGTGGTGCTGTACGAAATGCGGAAGCAATCGCTCGACCGCCTGCCGCCGCGAATCCCGGACGAACCCCCGGCCACGCTGGCCGAGCAAGAACTGATGTTCGGCAAGTTGAAGGAAGCTCTCACCTCGGTGCGATTTCTCTGGGACTTCCGCAGCGATGGTATCTTCCACGTGATCCGCACCGTAATCGCCCGCGGTTTGCCCTCGAAGAAGGAAACGCAGGTGTTCCACGGATTGGCGAAGCAGTTGGAATACATTGCCCGCGAGTATGGCGTGCCGCACCCGCGTGCCGTACCGAAAACCGGTACTTCCGAGCCGGAAGCGTAAGCGACGATACAAACTGGCAATCGTCGCTTACGCTTCCGGCTCGGAAAATAGAAGTCGTCGCATAGGCTTCCGGCTCGGAAAATAGATCCATGCGTTACTTCGATACCATTATCGTCGGGCAAGGCTTCGCGGGCACGGCGCTCGCTTGGCAGTTGGAGTTCGCCGGTCGGCAAAGCTACCTCGTCATCGACCGCGAACCGCCGGTGACGGCGTCGCGGATCGCGGCGGGTTTAATCACACCGATCACCGGCCAGAGGCTGGTGAAAACGGAACACTACGAAGAACGTTTCCGCGAAGCCGAAGCGTTCTACCGCCGGGTGGAAGACGAATTGTCGGAAGGCCCCCCCACCCGCCGGTCTCGCTCCGCTCCACCGACGACCTCCCCCTCGGGGGGGGATGAGAAGAGTGGGGCTGACAATGAAGCTTCCTCGAACACCAACCGCACCCACCTCCCCCCCGGAGCGGGAGGTCGCTCGAACGAAGTTCGAGCGGGAGGGGGGGGATCGCTCCGCGTTTTCCATCGGCGGCCGATGCTCCGATTGTTCCAAAACGAACGCGAACAGCAGATCTTTGAAGCGAAGCAGCACGCCGAATTCGCTGGCTTGGTCGAAGAACACCCCCACATCGACCCGGCCGAAATCGCTGCGCCGCTCGGCGGCTTCACCATGACGACCGCCGGGCAACTCGATGCACAGGCGTACCTAAATCGCAGCCGCTCTTGGTTCGCATATCGTAACAGCTATGAAGCCGCCGAACTCGATGTGGAAACCGATCTCTTGATCTGCGACGATGGCATCCGCATTCCCAAGCTCGATCTCCGGGCCAACCGCGTCATCTTCTGCCAAGGTTTCCTGAATCAGCCGAACCTATACTTCGCCGAAGTTCCCTTCCAAGCGGCACAGGGGGACATCCTCACGTTGCGTATCCCCGGATTTCACGAACACCGCGTGATCCACCGCGGTATCTGGTTGGCTCCGGCGGGGGACGATCTGTACCGCTGCGGCTCCACTTACTCGTGGGAACCCTTCGATGGCCTACCCAGTGCCGCGGCCCGTGCAGAACTGGAACGCAAGCTGAAAGAATTCCTCAAACTCCCGTACGAAGTCATCGACCACCGAGCCGCAGTCCGGCCGATCATCCGCGAAAGCCGGCCACGCCTCGGCTTTCATCCGCAACATCCGCAACTCGGTTTCTTCAACGGACTCGGATCCAAAGGCGCGTTGCTCGCTCCGCACTTCGCGGCAATGATCGTTCGACACGTATTCGATGGCACTTCGCTCGATTGATTTGGATACGATTCAGAACATCGGTAGAAAATCTCTTGCATCACTCCAATCCACCGAGATCAAACCATGCACCCCCCTCTCTCTTCCATGGCCCTCGGCACGTGGCGGCTCCTCAACGATCCCATCACCGCTACGCCCGCCGGGGCACTCGCCCTCATCCGCACCGCGCTCGATGCCGGGATCGACACCATCGACACGGCGGAGATCTACGGCGGATACGCCGTGGAATCGCTCTTGGGGGAAGCCCTCCGCCTCGATTCTGCGGTGAAAGCGAAAGTGAGGATCGTCTCGAAGGCGGGTATCTACGTCCCCCATGCAACGGCGCCGGATCGCAAGGTTGCCCATTACAACGCGAGTGCGGAGCAGTTGGTGGCCAGTGCCGAGGCTTCGTTGCTCAAACTGGGTGTCGAACGTTTGGATCTCTTTCTCGTGCATCGCCCCGATTGGTTCACCCACCCCGCCGAGACGGCCAAAGGGTTGAACCGCCTCACGGCGTCCGGCAAAGTGGCAGCGGTTGGGGTTTCCAACTACACAGCGTTCCAATGGGATGCCTTGGCGGCATACTTGGGGAAGCCCCCGGCGACGAACCAAGTGCAGTTCAGCCCGTTTCACCTCGAACCGATGTTCGATGGTGCGTTCGACCGTTGCATGCGAGACGGGGTTACACCGATGGCGTGGTCGCCCACTGGCGGCGGCCGCTTGTTCAACGGAACGCACGAAGAAGAGGTTCGCGTGCGGGAGTGTTTGGAATCACTCGCGAAGAAGTACGCCGTGGGGGTGGATGCCCTCTGCCATGCGTGGGTGATGGCTCACCCGAGCAAGCCGATTTCGGTTCTCGGTACGAACAAGCCGGAGCGGGTGATTTCCGCGGCCGAGGCGATGGGCGTTCGCTGGGAACGGGAAGATTGGTTCGCGGTGGCCGAAGCCGCACGCGGTTCGC
>JBBQWA010000351.1:0-4429 GCA_038211045.1 Gemmatales bacterium | reverse complement strand
GCGGCTTCATCGTCCGCTTTGGTGAAGAGCACGAATGTGGGAAGCGAGTAGACGGTCGGATCGTCGTCTTCGGGTTTGGCGGGCACGAGGTTCCGCCTCGATTTCTTCAAACGTTCCAGCACAGCTTGTGTAGCCGCAGGGCCGTCGTCGTCCGCGAGGTCGAGGAACAGCACCGCGGCATCGGCGGCCCGCGTCACATCCGCGACGAACGTTTCGAAATGATCGGCCGTGATCGGCGGCAGGTCCACGAGTTGTACGCGGACGTCTTCCCATTCCATCATGCCGGGGATCGGCTCGCGCGTGGTGAACGGGTACGGCGCCACGGCCGGGGTCGCTTTCGTGAGCTTCGAAAGCAGCGTCGATTTGCCCGCGTTCGGCGGCCCGAGGAACACGACCTGCCCGGCACCCTGCCTCGGGATCTTGAACGTGCCGGGTTGAGCTTTCTTCGGGCCGCTCGCTTCCTGCTCCTGTTGGTCGGTCAGTTCGCTGATCTTCGTTTTGAGGATGGCTTGGAGCTTCTCGCTGGCCTTGTGCTTGGGTAGCAGCACCCACATCTCGCGCAGCGCGGCCAACTTCTCCTCGGTGGTCTTCGCCTTCTTGTACCGCGCGTCGGCATCGTGGTAGTGCGGCGGCAGGTTGACGGCCATGAACGGAACCTCGCGGGAATCGAAGCGGCTATTTTGCGGAAGCGGGCGGGGTTGTCTACGCGCCTTCCATCGGCGTTCGGATAAGATGACAATCGAACCGGAGGATCGATTCGATGCCCTTGAGCGACCATTCGAAAAGCCCGTTCAATACACCGTACCACTTGCAGACCATGCACGGCATGTGGCCGGGTACCATCGTGGAAGCCTTGAACGATGTGCTGTCGGACAAGTATCGGTTCGGCCTCCGTGTGAATCTCGGACAGCAGTATGAAATTGATGTTGCCGGATTCGATGTCGAATCGGAAGGAAGCGGGTATGGTGGTGCCGCTACGGCAATCGCGCCCGCACCCACGCTGTGCGTTCCCACCGAAGCGATGGACGAGGCGGACTACGGTGTGGATGTCTACGAGCTCGATGGATCTCCCACCGGTCGTCTGGTCGCAGTCATCGAACTCGTCAGCCCTGCAAATAAAGACCGCCCGAAAAGCAGAAAGTCGTTCGCCGCGAAATGTGCCAACCTCTGGCGTCAAAAAGTCTGTGTCACGATCATCGACGTCGTCGGCGAGATGCATTTCAACCTCTACGAGCAAAGCTTGGCGGTCATCGGCCACCACGACCCCGCATTCACACTCGAAGCTTCGCCCCAGTACGCCGCCACCTTCCGTGGCCGAAACGGCTTGGCCCAAAATCGATGGCAGATCGAGTGCTGGGCATACCCGTTGACCGCGGGCGATCCTCTGCCGAGGATTCCGATCTGGCTCAACGAATCCGAGCACGTCATGCTCGACCTCGAATCCACCTACGAACAAACGATCCGCAAGCTCCGCCTCGACACCAACCCCCGTTGAGAACACCATGCCCTTGTACGAAGACATCCAGGAAGCCGCCGCGTTCATCCGCCAACGGTTCGACCGAACGCCCGTGGCCGGGATCATCCTCGGCACCGGCCTCGGTCAGTTCGCCGACGAAATCTCGGATCGCACGATCATCGAGTACAAGGAGATCCCGCACTTCCCGCACTCCACGGCGCCGAGCCACAAGGGTCGATTGGTGTGCGGCACACTCTCGGGCAAAACCGTCGTGGCGATGGAAGGCCGCTTCCACGCCTACGAGGGCTACACTGCCCAGCAAATCACCTTCCCCGTGCGCGTGTTCAAAGCGTTGGGTGCGAACGTGCTCATTGCTTCGAACGCCTGCGGTGGGTTGAACCCGCAGTACACCCGCGGCGACATCATGCTGATCGAAGACCACATCAATCTCATCGGCGTCAATCCGTTGATCGGCCCCAACGACGACCGCCTTGGCGAACGCTTCCCAGATATGTGCTTCGCCTACGACCGCGAGTTGTTGAAGCTGGCGAAGGAAGTTGCGATCGAAGAGAAGTTGCCAATCCAGCAGGGCGTGTACGCGGCCGTGGCCGGGCCGAACCTGGAAACGCGGGCCGAATATCGCTTCCTTCGCACCATCGGGGCGGACGTCATCGGCATGAGCACGATTCCCGAGGTGATCGTGGGCGTGCATTCGAAGATGCGGAACGTCGGCATCTCGGTGATTACCGACATGTGCCACGCGGATTCGCTCCAGCCGGTGAGCCTGCCGGAGATCATCGCCACGGCGAAGGACGCCGAGCCGAAGCTGCGATTGCTGGTGCGGAAGTTAGTCGAGAAGCTGTGAGATTTTGTTGGAGTTCGGGCTTCAGCCCGTCTTGTGATGCAGTCCTAACGAAGACGGGCTGAAGCCCGAACTCCAACAAAGAGTGCCCAATGCTCCGCTTCCTCTCCCTTCTTTTCTTCTCATCCCTCGGGCTCGCCCAAGAGCTTCCCCCCGGTGCCTTCGCCCGGCTCGGTGGCACCGCCTTGCGGCACCCCGGACAGCCCCTCGCATTCGCCTTCCGTGCCGGCACCACCGAACTCGCATCGCTCGGTTCCGATGGCACCGTCCGCATCTGGGACACCACCACCGGCAAAGAACTACACGTCCTTCGCAAGAAGGATTCGCAGGCCAACGGCATGGCCGTGAGTGCCAACGGGGCATTCCTCGCGGTTCACTTCGGTGAGAGCCAACTGCGCATCTACGACGCTGCGAAGAAATACGAACTCTCCAACAACGCCAGCGTGAAAATGCTCGAAGGCATGACGATCACCAACGACGGCAAGCTCGTCGGGGGGATGCACCTGGCCAAGCCGATGATCTTTGAAACGGCGAACGGGCTGGAGCGCATGGAACTCCCCGACGGCACCGCCGTGGCGGTGGCACCGGACGGCAAGAGCGTGGCAGTGGCCTTGAAGGATTTCGAGTATGTCGTCGAAGTGTACGAGGTGCCCAGCGGCAAGAAGATACTGCGAATGCTACGGCCGGGCACGCCGACGGCGAACATTACTTCGATTGCCTACGCGCCCGATAGTCGCACTCTGGCAATGGCTTCGGACACCGACGCACCGCCCACCGTTCTGTTCACGCTCGGGAAGGAGGAGCTTATCGCGAAGATCGACGGCTCCGGCCCGGTAGCGTTCGCTAATGCGGATTCCCTCTGTGTGCGTACTCGCATCGGCACGCCGGAAGCGAAGACGTTGTTGAAATGATTTTCGGAGCCGGAAGCGTCAGCGACGGTTGTTCGTCCGTCGCTGACGCTTCCGGCTCCGAAAGAGGGGTCACTTCCGCGGGGTGCCGAAGTTCTGCGTCCAGTAAAACTGGCCCTTCGCGTTCTTCTCGATGCCGATGCCGATCTCGGTGAGTTCCGGCGTGAGAATGTTCTTGCGGTGCCCTTCGGAATTCATCCAGCCCTCCACCACCTGCTTTGGCGTCTTCTGCCCCATAGCGATGTTCTCCGCGATTCGGGCATACTTGTAACCTTCGGCCACGATCCGATCCTTCACCGTTTTGCCGTCGAGTTCGTGTTCGAGTTCGTCTTTCTTGGCCATGTTCGCGGTGTGCTTGCGGGCGGACGCGAACAGCAGCGGCGCCGGTTTCAGCGGATTCAACTTCTCCTTCTTGCGTTCCGCGTTGGTCAGGTCGATCACTTCCTGTTCCCATTCGGAGATTTTGAATTCTTCCTTCTTCGGTGGCGCTTTCGCGGTGGGCTTCGGCGTTTGAGCGGAAGCAACAGTGGCGAACAGGAATGCAATCGCGATGAAACGCATGGATGAGAACCCTTGGAATTTGGAACGACTCACAATCGAAACCGCGATGCAATTGAGTAAATAGTTCGCAGTCGATAGCCGACAGTAAGAATGTATATCACCCCAACTTATTCTCGCGCTCGGCGATCTCCGCTGCGAACAATCGTTGGATCTTTTTACGGGCGAACAGCTCGAAAATCCACGGGGCGAAGCGGTTCACCGCCACGAGCAGTTTCCCGTTGGTCGTCAGGGTGATATCGGATTTGTCCGCGGCGATCGCGGCGAAGGTTTTCTTCGCCACGGTTTCGGAGGTCATGCCCCGGAGGTGGTCGAGCGGCAGGCGGGCGCTGCGTTCCAGCATGTTCTTCGAGAAATGCGTTTGCGTGAGGCCGGGGGAAACCACCAACACGCCGATGCCGTCCGGTGCGAGTTCCGCGCGGATGGCATCCGATAGGCCCTGCAATGCGAACTTGCTCGAAGAATAGTAGGAGCGGGCCGGGTAGCCGCGTTTGCCGAGCGCGCTGGAGATGTTCACGATCAGCGGTTGGATTCCGGTTCGTAGTGAAGGGATGCACAACCGCGTGAGTTCCGCCGTGCCGAACACGTTCACTTCAAAAATGCGGCGGAGGTTGGCGAAGTCGGTTTCGGCGAAGTGCCCGGTCG
>JBBQWA010000350.1:0-4436 GCA_038211045.1 Gemmatales bacterium | reverse complement strand
GCAAGAACCTGACGGTGGGAAAAGGGGAGCTTGCACTCTTCGGTACCTATTGGTCGCGGTGGCCGACCCGATCCAACCGACGACCCGTCTGTGTCAAGAACGGTTCACCCCTTCTGGTAGTCGGTCGCGTATTCCCCATTCACGATCCGATCAAATAACTCACCCGGTTTCACCTCGCGGTCGCCTTTCATAACGAGATCGAACAGCTCGGGCGGCAGCACACGCAGCACGGTCATCAGACCGTGGACACCCATCATCCAACCCTTACGCATGCCACGCACTTCACGGCGATCCATCACCCGTTTCATCATTTCCATCGGCATGTTCATGCCCTGCATCATTTGCGGATAACCGGGCGTGCCGTATCCGGGGTCGGATGTGAGATCGGAACGAACTTCGGGGCGGGTGGCGAGCGACTGTTGATATCGCGCCACATCGGAATCGTCGCGGATGCGCGGCCCGACCTGCTTCACCATGTGGTTCATCATGTGGTGAACCATGTGGCAGTGAAAGATCCAATCGCCGGGGTTGAACGCCACGAATTCGAAGTCGGTGGCTTGCGCGACGCCGACGATCACATTGTTCCGCGGAATCCACGCCGACGCCGGGATGCGCGCCCCCTCGTGGCCAGTGATCCAAAACGTGTGCCCGTGCAAATGGATCGGGTGGTGCTGCATCGGGCTGAAATTCAGCAAACGCACTCGCACGCGCTCGCCGTGCTTTACCACCAGCGGCGTGGTGAACGGCCCGCTGCGGCCGTTGATCGTGTGCCAGTTCCAATCCATCGCCATACTGTCCGGAATGCTCTGGTTCGGATCGATATGGAAATTCTGGAAGATCAACAGGAAGTCGCGATCCACGGGTGGGTCGAATGAGATCTTCGGATGGATGATGAACCCGCCGACCATGCCGAACGCTTCCTGCATGGCCATATGCGAGTGGTAGAAGAACGTCCCCGCCTGGTGCAGATCGAACTCGTACACGAACGATTTGCCAGGCATGATCGGGTCTTGCGTCAACCCCGGCACGCCGTCCATGGCAACAGGGAGTTCCAACCCGTGCCAATGGACGCTCGTGGGTTCCGGCAGATCGTTGTGAACCACGAAGCGAACGCGATCGCCTTGATAAGCTTCCACCAATGGGCCGGGCATGGTGCCGTTGTAGCCCCATACATCCATCGGGTAGCCGGGCAGGAATTCCCGTTTCACATGCGTACAGCGCAGTTCAAATTCTTTGACTCCGCCGACCATTTTGAATGGCAGCTTCGGCAAATCGGGCGTCTCGACGACGACCGGCGACAACCCCGCCGCACGCAATCCGGGCACCAGTTTGCCGAGGTAATGGTCGTGGCTCGGTGGCCCGCCGAACGTCGGCTTCCAGCGAGAATACGCCGTGAAATCGCCTTCGCGTGGCGGTTCGCCCGCTACGCTCTCGGGTGCGAGCGCGGAACCCGCAGCGATGGCGCCGCCGAGGATCAGGAAATCTCGGCGCGTGTTGTTCGATGCCATGGGACGTCTCCGAAGGTGCTTGTTGCCGCTGGGGCATCATTTCGATTTTATCTTAACGCGGCTGTGGGGTGGCATCAATGTGGCCCAGCGGAGTCGGATTCGCGGGGGCTTCGAGGCCACCCGTGAGGAGGAATCCTTCGATGAGCGTTTGCGATTCGCGCCACGTTACGAGGTTTCGCACGAACTCGGCCTGCCGCATATACAACTCGGCTTGGGCATCGAGTACCTTCGGCCATGTCTCGCGCCGTTGCTTGTAGGCGTCGAGTCGGGCTTGGTAAGCCTTCTCGGCTTCGGGCAGCACATCGGTACGATACGTATCGACGTGTTGCAAGGCGGTGAGGTAGCGTTTGAAGTGGTCGGCCAGATCGCGGCCCAGTTTGAGTTCGATGCGTCGTAGCTCGGCTTGCTGTCGCTGAAGATCGGCCTTGGCCTGTTGGATGGTGCCTTGGTTGCGATCCCAGATCGGCACTTGGACGTAAACCTGCGCGTTCACCACCGTTTGCTTTTCGGTGAAATCGTATCCCGGCCCGCCTTGTACGAAGATGTTCGGTATCGGTTGTCGGCGTTCCCGATCCACCGTGATGTGGTCGCCACGGAGCTTGGCCGATGCTTCGCGCATCTCCGGGCTTTCGGCCAAGGTATACGCCAACGCTGATTCCCACGCGAGAGCAAGAACCGCCGGTTGGTCGAGGGCGTCGGCGAGCGGGCCGCTCGGGATGTCCGTTCCCACGATAGCCGCGAGTTCGCGGCGGTACTGCTCCAAATCGTTCGCACTCATCTGCAATTCGAGTTTGGCACGTTGTAGGTTCACCCGGGCTTGGCGAACTTCCACGGCTGTTGCTTGGCCGACATTCAACATTTCATCGGCGGTAACGAGCCGATCTTGGGCGTTTTTCAGCAACTGTTCGCGGACAACGATGAGACGGGTCGCACCGGCCACCCGCCAATATTGGCGGCGGATGTCGTTCACAACGCGGTACTGCTGAGCCATGGCGACGAATTCGGCGGCCTGCGCGCGGGCGAGATATTTCTCCCGGCTCAGCCTCCGCTTCTGTGCGGTAACGATTTCCTGCCGCAAGAAACCACCTTGGAATTCGCCGGGGGTGCCTTGGCTGCCGATGTTCTCCGCTTGGTAACCGAGTACGGGATTCGGCCACAGCCCCGCTTGAAGTGCTTTGCCCAACGTGCCGTCGACTTGGGCACGGGCTTGTACGAGGGTCGGATTGTTGGCTTTCGCCAATGTTTCAATAGTCGCGAGCGTCACTTCGCCCACGGTTGATTCGGCGCTCGATTCCGTGGGCGGTCCGGCGGGGGCGGGCAGCCTCTGCAGGAACGGTTCGCCTTGTTTGCCGTCTGCGACGGGTTGAACACCAGCGATCTGCACAATAGCGGCGTGCCGCCCGCTGCCTGCGGCGACCGGCTGTTCGCGCGAGACAAACGGCACAACCGCGGCGATGGGCGGTGCGACGCTCGGCGGCATGACGGGAACAGTTCCGCACCCAACAACGGCGGTCAGCCCCGCGGTCAGGACGAGTTTCTTAAGCATGAAGTTGCCATCCGGCGGGTCATGACGACGCGATCAGTTCTACCGGATGTATCGGCGTTCCGGTTCCAGGCGGACGACTCAATAGCTGCCGTGGGAACATATCAATGCTGTGACTAGACAAGCTGTAGTGGTTGCACCGTCTGCTACGAACGGCACTCCCAAAATTTTTCCCTTGACCATGCACCAACAAACGGGGCAAAGACTTCGGACGGAGGCGACGACCATTTGGCCCATCGAGAAGAGAAACGACGCCTCAACGCGCGGATACGGTGAATTCATTTGGTGCGGGCACGGCAATTGCAATCAATGGCACAACCGAAGGAGTACCGGGATGGCAACCATTACCAGTATCAACCCCGAAACCTACCAGACCATTAAAACGTATTCGGCCCTCTCGCAGAGCGGGCTTGTTGTTTTGCCCAAGCAACTTCCATGGCCCCGCAGGTAAACGTAGCCGTTCTATCTATGCGCAGGGTGGAGCGGTCTGAGGCTAGCTCAGATTCGCGTTCCGTGAATGAACGAAGTGGTTTGGCGAACAGGCGACCAACGACCATCAACCGCTGGGTTGGGGGAGAACTGGGGATACGGTGGCGAACCCGGCGGACACGGTGAGAACCAAGCTAGGCGTGCCATGGTCTTCTCGTCGAGGGTGCCATCGGAATTGATCGCCGAGTTGTGCCACGGTTGCACCTTCGAGTATCCCTCGGGGCTGCCCCCTTGCAAATTCAACGTGACGGCCAACAGCCCGTGCTTCCGCCATGTCGGCATCATCTCGATGAACTCTGCGGTGTTGCGGTCGGCGTCCCATTTCTTTGTGTCGGGGTAGGCCCACCTCTCCACCGTATCGGGATTGCGATCGTTGAACGTCGCCTGCACCATGCGGCTGTTCAGAAGCAAACCCTCGACCGGCTGACCGTTCCAGGTACGGCCCTTCTGGACGTTCCAGCCGATGTTGCGGCCAGAAGCCAGGGTGACGCCGCCGCCGACCACCCCGCCGCCGAAATCGCAGATGTACCAGTTCGCGTTCGTGGTGGTGTGCAGGGCGTCAGACCCGCCGGCGCCGGGGTGCCGAGTGTGAACTGGCCGTCGTAGATGTGATCCGCCGAGGCCTTACCGGTGCCGGTGGTAACTTGCCCTTGAGGGAGAGGGATACAGGGAGCACAACTCTTGGCAGGGAAGGGGGTGGGTGCGGCAAAAATTTCTGGCGGTTGTCCCTCCACCCGCCGAAACCATCTCCGGGTGATCGGTGCCCCGGGAGATCCAAGGTACATTGGAAGGAAATGACCATGCGTCGATTCGCTCGCATCGGATTTCTGGTTAGTTTCATTACTGCAGCGGCGGGTTGTGGTGATATGGAGAACTTATAGAGGGTTCACGGCACG
>JBBQWA010000349.1:0-4437 GCA_038211045.1 Gemmatales bacterium | reverse complement strand
TATCGCAAGGCGGCCGATGCTTACCCCGCCGAGGCGACCGACCAACTCGCGCAAACCTACGAAATGATCGCCCGCAACGAGTTGATCCTCAATCGCCCCGTGGCATCGCGTGCGGCGTTGGAACTTTGTGTGAAGAATACCCCCGGCGACGAAGAAGCCGTGGCCCAGTTCAACGCACTCTTCGGTTACGAATCCCGCTTGCCGTTCTGCGCTCGCAAAAAATATGCGTTCCGGCCCACAATGCAGCCGGTCACCCTCCCGGAAACGGCCAAGTTCACCGATGCTAAAAAGGCGTTCGAAGAACTCGCGGCGAAGTTGCCGAGCGATCCCGCCGCCCAATTCAACCTCGGCTTGGTTCAAGCTTGGCTCGGCGAACAGGGCAACGCGATCGAAACGCTAAAGAAATCGATCGATCTCGAATACGACGATGCCAAGGCCGAGGAAACTTCCGCACTGGTGGAAGTGTTGAAGTGCGCCCAAGGAATGGAAGCCGAATCGGATTACACCGAGCATCGCTGCTACTTGCAAATCCGCAACCCGGAAAGCGTGATGCAACTGCTGCGGGCGTGGGATCAGGAAGGACGAATCGCATCGCCGCAATCGGATGAACAGGGCCGCCATTTCAGTTGCATCGTGGTGGAACCGCTGCCGAACATCCTCGATACCGGCACCACGATGGCCCGGGTGTTGGCCAACCTCACCATCTCGGAGGGCGTGATTCGCCTTTGGCATTCCAATGCGGAATCGGTGAACAAGATCGGCGAAGAAGTCCGCGAACGGTTAAACATGGCCGTGGAAGCCCCCGTGAAGGGAACGGGCGCCGCCCAATTCGGCGACATCATTCAAGACGCCCTCTGCTACCCGCTCCATGTCGCCCAAGTCGAAGACGCGGAAAAGAAGATGCGGGATTACACGGCGAACTTCTACGAGAACGAGTGGGCGAACAAGCCGATGAAGCTCTTCGGCGGGGCCACGCCGCTCGACGCCGCCGGGAGTACGCTCCTCCGCAAACGCTTGCTCGGAGCGATTCGATTCCAAGAAGATTTACTCATCGGGGCCGCACCGCGAAGAACCAACCCGCAAGGGCAATCCGAACCGATCGATATCTACGACTTCCACCGCCTCCGGCACAAACTCGGGGCGCAGTTGCAAGCAGTTGGGGCACCCCCGGCGGAACTCGTCGCTTCCGTGGCGGGCATGGCGAAGAAGGATTTCACCGCGATGAACGCCGCCGACTTGGCCGGGGTGAACGCGGAAAGCCTCGCGGTGAGCGAAGTCGAGGATGCGATGCGGGCGGCGCTGAAACTCGATGCCCGCGAACTCGCCGTGGTGTTCGCCAAGGCGGGGGTGACCAAGCCCTTCGACGCGAATCGCCCGGATCGTTACCCGATGTTCGCTTGCGTTGTAACCGGGGCCGTGGCCGATGGCGATTACCCCGCCGCGATCAAGTTCGTGGAAATGGGGGCCGCGTACGATGCCGAGCACAACGCCGGCAAACGGGCCAACGAGTTCGGCCTCCGCAAGGCGCAGTTACTGGCGAAGGCCAAGAACTACTCCGCCGCCGAGCAAGCGTTCCACGATTTGATCGAACGCACACCGGACGAACCGAAGTTCTACATCTCCGCCATCGAAGCGATGTTGAGCGGTCAGCAAAAAGCCCCGGCGATGGCTTTCGCCGAGAAGGGCTTGGCCAAGGCCCGCAGCTCCGGCAACCGCGACCTCGAAGGGGCCTGCATGGAGTTGAGCGAAGCCGTAGCGAGGTTGAAGTAATGTTGTTTTGAAATGCCCATGCGAGCCGGGGGTGTCAGCGACGATCCATTCGTTGAAGGATGAGCCGCATCCGAGCCGGAAGTGTGAGCGACGATGCTTTCGATTCTTTCGTCGCTCATGCTTCCGGCTCGGAAATATTTTCAGCGCTGACGCTTCCGGCTCTTCGGTTGACACTCGCCGCTCGTCCTTTTCAACTTGGGCTTGATTCCGCCCCGCGCATCCATCACCCTAGGGCCTCACGAAGACGTTTCCCCGCGGCAAGGAGTGCCGCCATGGCCCGCACATTCACAAGAACCCGTTCCCTCGATTTGGCTCAAATGCGGCCCGGCGATGCCGTCACGCCCACGGCGACGGGTTGGCACCTCGGCAAGAACTCGGCCGAGTTCACTTCCGAAGCGAACCTCGCCCCCGGTTGGTATCGCCTGCGGGTGAAGCTCCGTTCCACCCACCGGCTCACCATCCGCAAAAGGATCGAAATCGCATTCAACAACGGCGAATCGGAAACTCTGGCGTGGAACGATTCCCTCGCCGAGGAATTGATGTTCGAGCTGCCGCGCGGAGCCAGCGAATGCCGGGTGGCATTCTTGCACGCCGTGGGCGAACTCGAAGTGGGCGAGTTTCACCTGAAACGGATATCCGGCCCGGCACTCTCCGTGGCGGCGATGCGGGAGAAGCTGCGGTTGTTGAAAGCCTATCAATGCCTCGGCCCGGTGTTGCTCCGCGGTGGCAAACTGTTGGTGAAGGCCCGCTTCGGCGAGTTCCATCGCAGAGTGATCAAAGGGTTGCGCGATAGCCGGGTAATGCTCTCCGCAGATGGCAACGCCCCGGCGATGGCGGACGATTCTGCCGTGTGGAACCATCGGCATTCGCTGCCGACGGAGGAAGCCAATCGGGTACGACTCGCCTGCGATGCGATGATCGATCCGCCCTTCTTCGCGGTGCTGCTGCCGGTGAATGACGCGGCCATCTTGGAAGCTCGCCAAGCTTTGCGAGCGATTCGCCGGCAGATCTACCCACATTGGGAATTGTTGATCGCGGGTTGCGGATCGAAGAAAGCGTACGCCGAGTTCGCAGCCCAAGCCAAACTCGAAAAGCGCATCCGAGTTGCCTGGGCCGATGAACGCGATGGATTGCCCTTGGCCATCGGCCGTGCGGTCGCGCTTGCCGAAGCGGAGCGGGTACTGGTGCTTCCGCCCACGGCGGAGTTGGCCGAAGATGGGTTGTATCGCTGGGCGGAATTGTTGAACAAATTTCAATCCGAACCGAAGGCAGGGGGACGATGTCCCACCGCTTTCGCAACCGCGATGTCGGGTCGTTTACTGGGCGGCCTCGCGGGGACCGATGCCGATTCCCAACCGATCTGGCTCACCCGCTTCGACAAACTCCCCGCGGATGCCCCCGCCGATCTCTCGCCGGAAACCCTCGCAAATTGGGCCACGGCGAACATCCCCGAGAGCGAACGCGGTTCCACCAATGCAATCGCATATCCATTGGATGAACGACCGCTCTTGGATCGTGCCCGCATCGGCCCCCCACCGAAGTTCGCCAAGCAAACGCTGTTCATGGCGACCGATCTCATCGGCATCAACGGCTGGGGGCACGTCGCATACGCGGTGCTCCGGGGCATGCCTTCCTTCGGCGTCGAGTTCGTTCAACACCCGCAAACTCGAATCAAAACCGAGTTGTTGCCCACCGCGTTCGTACCGGAAAGCCGCACCCGGCATACGCACGAGAAGCAACTCGCCATCGTGCCGCCGTTTCTACTGCAACGCTTCCACCCGGATAAGAACACCGCCCTGTTCACCATGTGGGAAACAGACACGATCCCGCCGGCATGCGTGGAAAGCCTGAATCGCACCGGGTTGGTGATGGTGCCGAGCCAATGGAACCTCGAGAACTTCCGCCGTTGCGGGGTGACGGTGCCGATGGAAGTAGTGCCCCTCGGCTTTGATCGAACCACCTACTCCGCCGATGGCAGCTTCCCGGACGTTTGCACCTTCGGCACCGCCGGGGCGCTCTCGGCGGGCGGCCTGCGCAAGAATATGACCAAAGCGATCGAACTCTTCCGCACGGCATTCCCCGCGGAATCCGACGTTCGATTGCGAGTGAAGATTTCCCCCGATTCCTCTGCGATCGAAACCTTCGGCGATCCGCGCATCGACTTGGTTCAAGCGATCCTTCCGCATTCCGAAATGCTCGCGTGGTACCGCTCGTTGAGCGCGTTCGTGAACACCTCCTTCGGCGAAGGCTTCGGCTTACATTTGATCGAAGCGATGGCCTGCGGGCGACCGATCATCACGCCGAACTACAGCGGCCTCACGGCATTCTTCGAACCATCGTTGGGCTACGCCGTCGATTGCGAATTGCAGCCGGTGAGCAACGAGATATACACGGGCCGTTGGGCCGTGCCGAGCGGGGCTTCGATTGTGGCCGCGATGCGGCGTGTGTATTCGGATCGTTCGGAAGCGATGCGCTTGGGCGAAATCAGCGCGGATCGAGCGAAGCGATTCCACTGGAAGCACGCCGGTCGGAAGCTCCACGCGGCGTTGGTGAAGTATGGGTATCTTTCACGGCAATAATTCAACTGCACTGGCGAGCCGGTAGCGTCAGCGACCGGAGGGAATCGCGAGCGGTAAGTTCTACCTCCGGTCGCTGACGCTCCCGGCT
>JBBQWA010000348.1:0-4442 GCA_038211045.1 Gemmatales bacterium | reverse complement strand
GCACGGTGGCCCAAGGAAGGGCTGAAAAAGCTCTGGGATTGCAAACTCGGCCAAGGCTATGCCCCGCCCGTGGTCGCACAGGGCAAGATTTATCACTTTGACCGTTTCGGCGACAACTGCCGGCTCACCTGCCGCAATGCGGATAACGGCGAACTCATTTGGAAGTACGAATATCCCACCGAATACGAAGACATGTACGGCTACGAACCGGGGCCGCGGGCCGGGGCGGTCGTCGATGGCGAAACGGTATTCATTCACGGCCCGGACGGAATACTCGCGGCGGTGAACAACGAAGGCAAGGAGATCTGGAAGGTCGATACCCGCAAAACTTATCACTTCTATAAGAACTTCTTCGGCGTCGGCAGTGCCCCGCTCGCGTTCGGCGATTTGCTGATCGTGCCAGTCGGCGGAAGCCCCGATGGCCCCAAGCCGTTCGATCTCCGCGATGCCAAAGGAAACGGCTCCGGCATCGTCGCCTTCGATAAGAAAACCGGCGTCGAGAAATACAAATTTAGCGACGAACTCGCCAGTTACTCCAGCCCGATGCTCGCCGAGTTCCACGGCAAGACTACCGTACTATACTTCGCACGCGGCGGCCTGATCGGCTTCGATCCGACCACGGGCAAACAGCGGTTCCACTATCCGTGGCGTGCCAAAATCCAAGAGAGTGTGAACGCCGCGAATCCGGTGGTTTCCGGGAATACGATCTTGCTCAGCGAATGCTACGGCGTGGGTGCGGTCGCCCTCGAAGTGAAAGCGGACTTCACCCTAAAGGAACTTTGGAGCGACAAGGACGCCGAACGCAACGAGCAATCGCTGATGAGCCATTGGAGTACGCCGATTCTCGATGGCAAATACCTGTACGGATCCAGCGGCCGGCACACCCCGGAAGGGGATATCCGCTGCGTCGAATTGGCCACCGGCAAGGTGATGTGGAAGGAACCGCTGAAGAGCCGCATGACCTTCGCCAAGATCGACGGCCACATTCTCGCCTACGCGGAGGAAGGCACGCTCCGATTGTTCAAACCGAATTTTGAGAAATTCGAGATGGTCGCGGAGTGGAAACAAATCCCCGAACTGGAGTACCCTTGTTGGGCGCCGCCGGTGGTGAGCCGGGGATTGCTGTACCTACGCGGCAAGGATACGCTGGCGTGCTACGAGTTGATTCCATCGAAATGATGGTCAGGACGGTCGAGTCGTCGCCTTCGTAATCAACGCTTGCTTCACCGGGTCCGGTAGGAACTTCGAGAGGTCGCCGCCGAGGAGGGCGATTTGCCGCAATAGCGAACTGCTCACGTGCGAGAATTCTTCGCGGGCCATGAGGAACACCGTTTCGATCTCGGCATCGAGGCTGGCGTTCATCAGGCTCATGGTGAATTCGTATTCCATATCCGAAAGCGTACGCAGGCCGCGAACCATGATGCGGGCGCCCATTTGCCGAACGAACTGCACGGCCAGCGCTTCGAACTTCACCACTTCGATATTCGCGTACTTCGCGGTCACTTCGCGCAGAAGTTCCACCCGCTCGTCGATGGTGAAGTAGGTTTTCTTATCGGGGTTGTTGCCGACGCCGACGATCAAACGATCGAACAATCGGCTGCACCGGGAGATCACATCGAGGTGCCCGTGGTGGACGGGGTCGAAGGTTCCGGTGTACACGGCGGCGCGCGGGCTGAGCGAATTCGGCATGGGGGCCTCCGTTTGATAAGATGCCATGCGAGCAGCGTTTCGGAAACCCGAATCTGCCGAAATTCGCCGCGACGAAGGAGCCGCAAGTGTTTTTTTCGGATGCACCGTCCCCGTTCGATCTGAACTTCCGCCTTTTCGGTATCCCCGTGCGGGTGCAACCGTGGTTTTGGCTCATCATGGCAATATTTGGGAGCAACATCTTTCAAGCGGGCGGATTCGAATTCTTGCTCATCTGGATCGCGTGCGGCTTCGTTTCGATCCTCGTTCACGAACTCGGCCACGCGCTGGCTTTTCGTATTTTCGGGAGTTCCTCCGCGATCACGCTGCACGGTTTCGGCGGCTACGCACAAACGAACAATCCACCGCGTGAAGCTTGGCAACGATTGATCGTGAGTGCCGCCGGACCGCTCGCCGGGTTCGCACTCGTTGGGTTGGTGTTCGGCTCCGCGTTGTTATTCGGGTGGCCGGGGCGAAATTCTCACCTCGGTGCGATGTTCAGTTTCCTACTCATGATGGGGATATTCTGGAACTTATTGAACCTTCTCCCGATCTGGCCGCTCGATGGCGGGAAGATTATCAGGGAGTTGTTCTCGCTCATGCGGCTGCGGAATCCGGATATTCTCACGCACAAGATTTCGATTGTCACCGCGGGGGTGTTGTGCGCCTACGGCATCGCCACCGCGTTGCACATCCCCGTGCCCGTGATCGACGACATCCTCTTCATCTATCGGCCGAGCCTGATGATGACGATCTGGTTCGGCCTATTCGCCTACCAGAATTGGCAGATGCTGCAAATGTACCAGCAACAACGCAGCTTCTATGACCGCGACGACGATTCCCCACCATGGCGGCGCTGAGCCATGGCTTGGAACTTCGCACGCGAACTCGAACGTTACGGCCCAGACGCTGCGATCCCCCCGATGACCCTCGCGGAGGCTTCGGCCTATTGCGAAACGGTGGCGAAATCGCACTACGAGAATTTCACGGTCGCATCGTGGTTTCTGCCCAAGCGATTGCGACCGCATTTTTACGCCGTGTACGCCTACTGCCGCTGGGCGGACGATCTTGCGGATGAAACCGGCGGCGGTGCGGAAAGCCTGCGCTTGTTGGAATGGTGGCGGGGGCAATTTTTGCTAACTCCCCGCTCCCCCGGGGAGCGGGGAGTCGGATTGCATCCCGTGATGATCGCGTTACGAGAAACGATCCAACAGTTCCACATTCCCCACGAGCCGTTCCTGAACTTACTCACCGCCTTCGAGCAAGATCAAACGGTGAAGGAATACGAGACATTCGACCAACTGTTGGGCTATTGCTCCAACTCAGCAAATCCGGTAGGGCAGATCGTGTTGCATTTGTTTGGAGTTTTACCCCCCTCTCCCTCGGGGGGAGCGGGGTTGGGGGTGAGGGGGTATGAGATCGAAGCACTCAGTGATTCCATCTGCACCGGGTTGCAACTGGCGAACTTTTGGCAGGATGTCGCCCGCGACGCCGCCATCGGGCGTAACTATTTGCCTAAAGAGGATCGTGAGCGCTTCGGTGTCCGCGACTTCTCCCAAGCGACGCCGGCCCTCCGCGAATTGCTGAAATTCCAAGTCGATCGTACCCGTGGCTTCTTCGAGCGTGGCAAACCCCTATTGAAAATGGTTCCCCGCGAGTTCCGCATCGATCTCGACCTGTTCATTCGCGGTGGCGAAGCGATCCTCCGAGCCATCGAGAAACAAAACTACGACGTTCTCACTTCGCGGCCACGCATCGGGAAGTGGGCGAAATTCCGGCTCCTTCTACGAGCCGCGCGGGCACTCGTATAATTTCGGTATGTCGCTGCGCGTCTCCAATCTCCGTTTGCCCGTCGATGCCCCCGAAGCCGAGTTGGGGAACCACGTCGCCCGTTCCCTCGGCGTGAAGCCCAACGATCTCGAAGGTTGGCGGATACTCCGCAAGGCGCTCGATACCCGCGATAAGCGGAAGCTGCAATTCGTGTACAACATCGAGGTTGGGGTATCGGGAGTGGGGTATGGTGTATCTGCGAACGCGAACGCAAAGGTGGAACAGTACGACGAACCTCCGTTTGCCATGCCTGAACCCGGCAGCACCCCCCTGCCCCACCGGCCCGTCGTCGTCGGCTCCGGGCCGGCCGGGCTGATCTGCGGCTACTTCCTCGCGTTGCACGGATACAAGCCGATCGTGCTCGAACGCGGCACGAAAGTTTCCGAGCGCATCCGCGATGTGAAAACCTTCGACGACGGCGGCGCATTCCACAGCGAAAGCAATTACCTCTTCGGCGAAGGGGGTGCGGGCACCTTCTCCGATGGCAAACTCACCTGCCGAAATACCGGTTCCGATGTTCTCCGCGTGCTCGAACTCTTCGCCGAGTGCAAAGGGCAACAAGCGGGCCGGCCGAACATTCTCTACTATCACCGCCCGCACTTGGGCAGCAACCGCCTGCCCGCCGTGGTCAAGGCGATCCGTCAGAAGATCGAAAACTTCGGCGGTGAAGTGCGCTTCCTGCAGCGTGTGGAAGACATGCAATTCGACGATACCGGCTTGAAAGGCGTACAGACTTCGTCCGGGTTCATACCGTCTTCGCTCGTGGTGCTTGCCATCGGTCACAGTGCCCGCGATACCTACGAAATGCTGGCGAAACGCCGCGTGCCGATGACCGCGAAGCCGTTCCAGTTCGGCGTGCGCATCGAACACACGCAGCAAACCGTGAACCGCGCCCAATACGGCGGCAAGCCGTGGGAGAACATCCT
>JBBQWA010000347.1:0-4445 GCA_038211045.1 Gemmatales bacterium | reverse complement strand
TTGTTGATGGAAAGGGTGAATTCCTGAGCCGGCACCGGCCGGCTCTGCAACTCTCGGAGCTTATCATGCCAGCGGGTGTACTGCTTCTTGTCCGCGTCACTCAGGAACATTGGCACTTTCTTCACGATCTGGTCGCGCTTGCCGTCGTCCACCGCGAGTTGATCCTTGGGGGGCATCTTCTTGATGGCCAAATCTTCCATCGGTTTCATCGTGGCCAGCAGCGCATCGATTTCCTTCTGCCGGGCGGCGAGTTCCGCGTCATACACATTGCGCTTGGAGGCGGGGGTGATGTCGGTCTGGTTGTTCGCACTCTTGGCGTTACGATTGTCGGAATACCCCGGGATGTCTCGGAAGAACGCCAAGAGTTTGTAATAGTCGGTTTGCAGGATCGGATCGCCCTTGTGATCGTGGCAGCGGGCGCAGTTCAAGGTCATCCCCAATACCGCCTGCCCGGCAATCGTCACGATATCATCGAACGCTTCGGCGGTCGCTTGAACCTTATCCGCCGGTTCGTCGTCCCACACCCCGAGGCGGTAGAATCCGGTGGCGATGATCTCGGCGGCGGCATCCGTTCGGGGTATTTCATCCCCGGCGATTTGTTCCTTCAAGAAGTGCGTGTACGGCTTGTCCTCGTTGAAACTCCGGATGACGTAATCGCGGTAACGCCAGGCGTTCGGCTTGGCACCGTCGCGTTCGTAACCGTTGGTCTCGGCGTAGCGAACGATATCGAGCCAGTGCTTGCCCCACTTTTCGCCGTAGTGTTCGGAAGCGAGCAACGTGTCGATCAGCTTGGGCCACGCGGCGGGATCGGTATCCTTGACAAACGCATCGATCTCGGCGGGTGACGGTGGCAAGCCCGTGAGATCGTAATAAGCCCGGCGGATCAGCGTCAGTTTGTCTGCAACCGGATTCGGGATCAACTTCTTTTCATTCAACTTGGCCAAAAGAAACGCATCGACGGGATGCGGGGCGAGCTTGGGAACTTCGGGCCGCACGACCGGTTGGTAGGCCCAATACTTCCGCTGTTCGTCCGTGATCTTCGGCTTCGCAGGGGCAATCGGGTTATCGCTTCCCATGAGTTCGGAGGGGAAGGCGAGGCCATCGTCCACCCACTTCACCAACACCGCGATTTCGTCGTCTTTGATCTTGCCCGTCGGGGGCATCTCGTAGCCTTCCTTACTGTGCTGGATCGCCTGTACGAGCAGGCTTTCCTTGGCCTTGCCCGGCACGGCTGCGGTACCGGTATCGCCACCTTTGAGAAGCGCGGCCCGCGTTCGCATATCGAAGCTTCCGCTGAGCTTTTCGGGTTTGTCTCCGTGGCACTTCGCGCAGTTCGCTTTGAGAACCGGAGCGACTTTCTTCTCGTAGAAATCGACATTGGCTTTGCTGAACGTCGGTTTTGGCTCCGCAGCAAATGCCGAGGATGCGATGAACAATGCAATAAAAACACGGGTCATGGTGCGAACCCATTGGTGAGGGGCAGGATCGGTATTGTAAGCGAAAGCGGCGTTCAATTGAAGTGGCCCAGAGATGAGGTTCAATGTTTTCTGGCACCCCCCTCCCCCACAAGTGGGGAGGTGAAGAGTGTGGCTGTGTTCGGTGCATCCTCATTTGCCAATCAGACCCACCTCCACCCTTGTAAGGGAGGTCGGCCGAACGAAGTTCGGACGGAAGGGAGGTTGCCAGAAAGAATTGTCGCACCCACAGATGACGAAGATCCGACGCAAATGCAGATGATCAAATTCGATTTTATATCCTCTTCCGCGGCGTTGAATCGGCGTCATCTGCGGCCCCTCTTTCGCTGCAAAACGGCGATGCGTTCACGGGGTCATTGTGTAGAATATGGCATCACCCCAGAGGATTCCATCATCGGCAAAGGTTTCGACACACCCCGGAGCGATCTCTCCGTTCACCAAGAACGGGCCATCCTCGTTTCCGTATCCCTCCCCGAACGGCCTTGGCTCACCGAAGATCCGTGCGATGAACTCCGCGGCCTCGCCGAGACGGCCGGGGCCACCGTGGTGGGGGAAATGACACAACGCCGGCAAGACATTCAATTGAGTTCGTACATCGGCAGCGGCAAGCTGCACGAACTGAAGGAACTCGCCGAGGTAAACGAAGCCGACGTGATCCTGTTCGATAACGATCTTTCCCCCGCCCAAGCCAAGAACCTCGAAGTCGGTATCGGCGTGAAGGTGCTCGATCGTTCCGAATTGATCTTGGACATTTTCGCCACGCGGGCACGCACACCGGAAGCGAAACTGCAAGTCGAACTCGCGCAACTCGAATATTCGCTGCCCCGTTTGAAGAACATGTGGAGCCACTTATCCCGCCAAGCGGGGGGTGGCATGGGCGTACGCGGCCCCGGCGAAACCCAGCTTGAAACCGACCGCCGGCTCGCCGATAAACGTATTGGCGATCTCAAGGCCAAGCTCGAAACCGTGCAGGCCCGCAAGGCCCGCGAAGTGCGCAGCCGGGCCGAGGAATTCACCGTTTCGCTCGTGGGTTACACGAACGCCGGGAAATCGCGGTTGATGAACAAACTGACGGACGCCGGGGTGTACGTCGAGAATAAACTTTTCTCCACGCTCGACACCCGTACCCGGCAGTGGATCATCCCCGATTTCGGCAAAGTGCTGCTTTCGGATACGGTCGGCTTCATTCGCAACCTCCCCCACCATTTGATTGCATCCTTCCGAGCCACACTCGAAGAAGCCCGGCAAGCGAAGCTGTTGCTGCACGTGGTCGATGCCAACAATCCGATGGCGGAGGAACACATCCGGGCGGTGAACGAGGTACTTTCCGAATTGGAATGCCACACCAAGCCGACGATTCTCGTATTGAACAAAGCGGATAAACTCGAGAACCGCACGCAACTCGATGTGCTGTTGGCGAAGCACCCGCGATCCATCGCCATCAGCGGCCTCACCGGCGAAGGGCTTCCCGAACTCATCGACGCGGTGATCGAATCGCTCAACCGCGATAACCTGCCCGTGGAAGTGACCGCCTCGGTTTCCAACGGCAAGGTGCTGGCGTACCTGAACGCCCACGCCGAGATCTTCCGGCAGGAATACTCGGGGGAGGAAGTGGTGGTGCGGTGCTACATTTCCAAACACCTCATGCACCACGTCGAAGGCCCCGGCGTGACGGTGAGGTGGTTGAATGCCGAGGCACCGGCGGCACCCGAACCGCGCAGCGCGTTGAAGTGAATCGATATAACGACGCTTCCCGTAAACTCTCGGTTCCCTTATGAACATCGACCAACTGATTAGCGCCCGTGCTCACGCCGTGGAAATCTCGGGCATCCGCAAAGTGTTTGAGCTGGGCAAATCGCTGAAAAACCCGGTGAACCTCAGCATCGGCCAACCGCACTTCCCTGTGCCCACCGAGATCAAAAACGCGGCCAAGGCCGCGATCGACGGCGATAAGAACGGCTACACTCTCACACAGGGTATCCCGGAACTTAGAGAACGTTTGCTCACCGATGTGCGGAAGCAGTACCCGCATGCGGATCGCGATCTACTGGTGACGAGCGGTACCAGCGGGGCCCTCATGTTGGCGATCCTCGCCACGGTGAACCCCGGCGAGGAAGTGGTCGCTGCCGATCCGTATTTCGTCATGTACCCGAACATGGTCGCACTCGCCGGGGGCGTGTTCGTCGGCGTCGATACTTACCCGGATTTCCGAATCGACCCGGCGAAGATCATCGCGGCATGCACGGCCAAAACGAAGATGATCTTACTCTGCAGCCCGTCCAACCCCACCGGCACGGTGATCGAACCCGAGGCGATGCGGGCCATCGCCGAGTTCGCGGCCAAACGCGGCATTCTTCTAGTGTCCGATGAAATCTACAAAGCCTTCCATTACGATGCCCCACCGCGAAGCCCGGCGGAGTGGAACGACAACGTGTTGGTCGTGGAAGGCTTCGGCAAAACCTACGGCATGACCGGCTGGCGGTTGGGCCACGCCCACGGGCCGAAGGCGTTGATCGAACAGATGATGAAGTTGCAGCAGAGCACGTTCGTATGCGCCCCCAGCATGGTGCAGTACGCCGGGTTGGCCGCGTGCGATTTCGACGTGACCGGCATCGTGGCCGATTACAAACGCAAACGGGATTTGATGGTGGAAGGTTTGAAAGGGCACTACGAATTCGCCACGCCGGGCGGGGCGTTCTACGTGTACCCGAAAGCCCCTTGGGGCACCGGTACCGAATTCGTAACCGCAGCGGTGAAGCGGAATCTCTTGGTGATCCCCGGCAGCACCTTCAGTACCAAGGATTCGCACTTCCGCATCAGCTACGCCGCCAGCGACGAGACGTTGCAATTGGGGATCGAGATATTGCAGGGATTGGCGAATCGATGATTGCCCTGGCGAGGCGGGGGAGGGTGGGGGGGGGGGGGGTGGGTTTTTGATAAGAGGGGGGGACAGCCTAGGGGGGACGAAAG
>JBBQWA010000346.1:0-4456 GCA_038211045.1 Gemmatales bacterium | reverse complement strand
ACCGGCCCCGGCCACGCCTCGATCCTTTCCGGAACCGGCCCCAATAAGCACGGCATCATTCACAACGATTGGTACGATCGCCAAGCGGGCGCCACGGTCAACTGCGCGAGTAACGATCGTTACCAATTCGTGCCCGCGCTGAAGAAAGCCCCCGTCGATCCGGAAAAGATCACAACCACGCCATCCACGGAGAAGTTGGCCGGGAACCCGGAACGCATGACGTGCGAAACCGTGGCCGACGTGCTCAAGGCCAAGACCAGGGGGCGCGCCATCGGATTATCGCTCAAGGATCGCGGGGCCTTACTCCCGGTGGGCCATTCACCCGATGCCGCGTACTGGTTCAACGGCCAGTTCCTCACCAGCACCTACTACCGCGAGAGCGTTCCCCAATGGGTGAGCGATTTCAACAAAAGCGGCTTGGCCGAATCCTACTTCGTCAAGGAGTGGACCGCCTTCAAACCCGAACTCGATTACAACAAATGGGTCGGGCCGGATACCGCCCCCGGCGAAGGCAAAGGAGTTTCGCAGGGGGTGAAGTTCCCGCACCCGACTACCGGCGGAGCGAAGCTCCCCGGTGGGAAGTACTACGATGCCGTGGCGACCAGCCCCTTCGGCAACGAACTCTTGCTCGCATTTGCCAAATCTTGCATCGACGCGGAAAAACTCGGCCAAACGGAAGCCGCCGATTTGCTCACCATCAGCTTTTCCTCAAACGATCTGATCGGCCACGTGTACGGCCCCGATTCGCAAGAAGTGCTGGATACGACCCTGCGCAGCGACACCGTCGTGGCCGAACTGTTGAAACACCTCGATGCCAAGGTGGGCGCCGGGAAGTACGCCGTGATGGTTACGGCCGATCACGGCATCTGCCCGCTGCCGGAACACTCCGCGAAACTCGGCAAGGACGCGAAACGTGTTTCTTCCATCGCGTTGATCGCCGGGGCCGAAAAACACCTGCGCGAAAAATTCGGCGAACCCGAACCCGCCTCCGGCAAAACGAAAGCCCGTTGGATCGAAGCCATCGCCGCACCGCACGTGTACTTGAACCACCGTTTGATCGCCGCGAAGAAGCGGACGGTGAAGGAAGTGACCGACGCCTTCGCCGCGTATCTGCGGAAGCAGGACGGGGTACATTCGGTGTTCACGGGGGAACAACTCTCGGCACCCTTCGTCCCGAATGAGGAAACTTTTCTCACGATGGCCAAACGGAGCTTCTACCCGGCCCGCGGCGGCGATGTGTACGTGATTCTCAAGCCCTTCTATCTGATCGGTACTACATCGACGGTCGAGAGGCTGGCCACCGGCACCACGCACGGCAGCCCGCACCCCTACGATACGCACGTTCCTCTGATCGCCTTCGGGCCTGGCGTGCCCGGCGGCTCACGTACCGAGAAGGTCACGCCGTTGCACGTGGCCACGATCGCCTCGTGGTTTTTGGATATTCCCAAGCCGAAGGATGCCGAATACGAACTGCCGAAATCGCTGTTGAGGAATTGAATTGATCGTGCTTCGACGAATGGCCGGATACTATTACCCTCCCCCGTGAGGCACTGCCAGGGGCGACGGATTCCGCCGCCCCTCACGGGGCTTTAAAATATGGGGGGATGCCCTCGACCACGGGTTCCGCGTCATTCCTCTACTAAATTCCACCGTCGCTCTGCGGCTCAAAACGAACAATTATGCCCTGTCAATCTCTCAAAGCACGGACGTGAAATCCGTTGAAAACTCAAGAAACCAGCAATGTCGCTACCCTCTAACCGTTGCTGATCCGCGGCAGGTACACCCGGAATGCGGTACCCGCGCCGACTGTGCTATCGATGCGGATGAACCCGCCCGAGTAATTCACAATCTGCTGAACGACGGCGAGGCCGACGCCGGTTCCCCGCCCCCGCGGTTTGGTAGTGAAGTAGGGTTCGAATATTCTCGGCAGCACTTCGGGCGGGATGCCCGTTCCGCGATCTTCCACGGCGATTTCAAAAAACTGGCCCAGTTTGCCATCGTCGTCCGCTGCGGAAACGAACTTCGTACTCACGCTCACCGTGCCACCGTCGGGCATCGAATCGCGGGCGTTCACCACCAAATTGAGAACCACTCTTTCGAGTTGCCCCGGATCGATCAGGATGCGGCCGCGGGATTCGTCGTCTCGCATCTCGACGCGGTAGCGTTCGCCCACGATGGATTTCAACATCGGCAATTGCGCCGCGATCACTTTCGAGGGGAGGATCACCCGCGAAGACGATGGGCCGGGGTTGGCGAATTCCACGAAGGTCGTGGCGAGTTCCACCGCCTTCTCCCCGGAGAGTTGGATTTGCCGGGCGAAATTGGCCAACACCGGTGGGCACGAATGGTGCGACACAATCAATTCCGCGTTGCCGATCATCACGAGCAACACGTTCCTGAAATCGTGGGCGATCCCGGCGGCGGTCGCCGCGAGGTTCGAGGAATTCTTTACTTCTTGTAATTGCGTGGACTGCACCTGCACCATCGACAGCAGATCTAGCGTCTCGGCGGCGCGGATTTTCACGGCCAACAAATCGGCCATGGAACTCGCAAAATCCCGCTGTTCGGTCGTCCATTCCCTCGGTTGGCCGATGTGTTCGCAGCACAGCACGCCGATCACGCTGCCCGCGAGATAAATCGGCGCGTCCAACAACGAAGTGATGCCGAGCGGTTCGAGGTATGCCGCCGTGAGCACGCTGGTTCGAATGTCGAAGGCAGCGACTTCGGCGGGCAACGTTCGCTGGGATTCGAGGGCCGCGAAGTAATCGGGGAACTCCCGCGTTTGCAGGGTGGCACCTTGCGAGTGTACGGCTTTGAACGATTCGAATAAATCGATGCACCGCAAACAACGTTTGTTCTCGGCGAACAACCAGATGCCCACGCGCTCGACATCCAGAACCTTCGCCGAAACCTCCGTGCTTCTCTGGGCCACCATGTCGAACGAGTTACCGTTTTCGATACAGAATTTGGAAATCTCCAAGCGGGCCAGATCGGCCGGTCGCGAAGGCTCCGGGTAGATATTTGAAGCGGCCATAGCGGTTTCTCATTCTCGTTCGATACGTGGGAGAAGTTGCTTGCGGGATAGGGGTGTAAGGTATTTGTTACCTGAACGGGAGCATCACTTCGCGATGAATGTGCCGAAGGTTCCCCCACGGTCGCCCCGGCGTAGGCGCATCGCCAGCGCCGTGCGGATTGCGACGATCCAGCGTTTCATCCCGAAGCCCGAGAGGTCGCGGTCGGAGCGGGTGTACCCCCAGCGGAGGACGGTCGAGAGCGCGTTCGGCCGTCACAAGTGGCAGCACGACCGCGCCTTCGGTGGCAAGTCCAACGCATCACGCGAGCACGAGTGCCACCTCCGGGTGCTCCCTCCGGGTACTCATCCACAACCTCGTGCTCCTCGCGGCGTCCGGCGAGGGATTCAAAGGAGCAGCCCGAACTCCGACGAAACCCGAAGAAAAGCCTACTTCGCCACCGCCGCGAACTCGACCCACTTCGTCTTTACGCCCTTGCCGGTCGGCACCGTCCACGCGGGTTCGCCCGCTGTGCCCGCAAAGGTATGTTCGGCGGTGTGTTCCCCGGCGGCGTCTGAATAGGCGAACGTTACCTTCGTGGCGTCCTTCTTAGGTAGCTTGTATTCGACGTGCGCCTCGGCCCGTGCGTACTGCTTGCCGCCGTTGTTCTTGAATCGCAGTCGTACGTTGGTCGCGGACTTCGCATCCTTCATGTCGCCCCAGCACATGCTTTGGCTCCAGAAATCCTTCGGCTCGTCGCCTTGGCGGCTGATCGACCAATCCTTCACCACGGGCGTCCAAGTCGCGCCGCCGTCGATGCTCGCTTCGATCTGGTACTTGATCTTCGCATCGGGCGGGTTGCTCGATCGCACGTGCGCCGCCGCGTACACCGCAGCGATCGGTTCGCCGTGAGGCGTGGAAAGCCCGAGCGTTACCGCCGGAGAATCGAACTTGCCTTCGACCACATGCCCCTTGGCTTGAGGCACGTTCGGCCCGGCGGACACGACCGCCTTGCCGGTCGCCTCGTATCGCACGGCGCTGCCGCCGTCCTTCAGGTGCGGCATCGTCGCCGCGCTGGCTTCGCACACGGTGGTGATGGCGAGCTTACTCGCCGCGAGCGATTTGGCCCCCGCGTGCAATCGCAGCAGGTACTGCCTGTGTCCCTTGGCGAAGTCGGTGAGGTCGGGCGAATCCTTCAACGCGCCGCCTTCGTTCCATGTGGTTCCGCGATCCACCGAGATCGAAACCTTCGTATCCCCTTCGCCGCGGATTATCAACCCGTTCTTGCAGCCTTTCTCATAGCCGCCCCACTTCTCGGCGTTCGGCGGCGTCGCCGCAATGACATACGGGGAGCGAAACTCGAACGTCACTTGGTTCTCGTCTTCGTTGGCGATGCCTTCGCGGTAGTCTCCGCTCGCAAAGTCGGGGCGGTAGGTGAACGCGGC
>JBBQWA010000345.1:0-4462 GCA_038211045.1 Gemmatales bacterium | reverse complement strand
AAGCCCGCCGAAATCGGCTTCGTGAAAGACGTTCAACCCGTGCTCTCCAAGCTGGGTTGCAATGCCGGAACCTGCCACGGCAGCGCCCAAGGCAAGAACGGCTTCAAGCTCTCGCTCCGCGGCTACGATCCCATTTATGATCACCGGGCATTCACGGACGACCTCGAAGGTCGCCGCTTCAACCGGGCCGCCCCGGATCGCAGCCTCATGCTGATGAAACCGGCGGGGGCGGTGCCGCACGCCGGGGGTGTGGTCTGGCAACCGGGCGACCCGAACTACGAACTCGTGAAGCAGTGGATCGCCCAAGGGGTGAAGCTCGACCTGCAATCGCCGAAGCCGAAAACCGTCGAACTGTTCCCCCAAGCCATCACGGCGCCGGTCATCGGCACCCGCCAGCAGTACTCGGTGATCGCCACGTACCCGGACGGCCGCAAAAAGGACGTTTCCGCCGAGGCCTTCATCGACAGCAGCAACTTGGAAGTGGCCACGATCGACAAAGCCGGTTTGCTCACGACCGTGCGTCGCGGCGAAACGACGCTGCTGGCCCGGTACGAAGGCACCTACAGCGCCGCCAGCGTGGTGGTGATGGGCGACCGCTCCGGCTTCTCCTGGCAGCCGCGCCCTGTTTACAACGAGATCGATTCCCTCGTGGACGCCAAGCTGCAGAAGATGAAGATCCAGGCCGGGGAACTCTGCACCGACGAGGAATTCCTCCGCCGCATTTACCTCGACCTCACCGGCTTACCTCCGACTTCGGACGAAGTTCGCCAGTTCCTCGCCGACCCTAAAACGAGCCGGGCGAAGCGCGAAGAAATCATCGCCAAGTTGATCGGCTCCGAACAATTCATCGACCATTGGACGAACAAATGGGGCGACATGCTCCAGGTGAACCGCAAGTTCCTGGGCGAGAAGGGCGCAGTGGCCCTCCGCAGCTGGATCCGCGACGCCGTCGTCAAGAACATGCCCTACGACCGGCTCGCTTACGAAATCCTCTCGGCCAGCGGCAGCACGATGAAGGCCCCGCCGACCGCGTATTACAAGGTCCTGCGCACCCCGGACGCCGTGATGGAGAACACGACCCAACTCTTCCTCGCCGTGCGCTTCAACTGCAATAAATGCCACGACCACCCGTTCGAGAAATGGACGCAGGATCAGTATTACGAATTGGCCGCGTTCTTCGCCCAAGTGGATCGCAAGGAAGACCCCGCATACAAGGGCCAGAAGATCGGCGGCACCGCCGTCGAAGGGGCCAAGCCGCTCGTCGAACTGATCGAGGACGCCAAAACCGGTGAAATCAAGCACGATCGCACCGGCCAGAACCAACCGCCGAAGTTCCCGTACGAACACAAGGGCGGCACCCCCGATGCCAAGCTCAGCCGCCGCGACCAGGCCGCCAAGTGGATCACCTCGAAGGAGAACCCCTACTTCGCCAAGAGCTACGTCAACCGCATCTGGAGCTACATGACCGGTGTCGGCATCATCGAACCCATCGACGATATCCGCGCCGGCAACCCGCCCACCAACCCGGAACTGCTGGACAAGCTCACCAACGATTTCATCGCCTCGGGCTTCGACACCCGCAAGCTCATCAAGGAAATCTGCGAATCGCGGACGTACCAGCTTTCCATCGCCACGAACAAATGGAACAAAGACGACGACATTAACTACAGCCACGCGACCCCCCGGCGGTTGCCCGCCGAGGTGCTGTTCGATGCGATCCACCGGGCCACCGGGGCCGTGAGCAAACTCCCCGGCCTGCCCGCCGGAGCCAGGGCCGCCCAACTCGTGGATGGCAATGTCGAACTGCCGGGCGGCTTTCTCGAACTCTTCGGCAAACCGGTGCGCGAATCCGCTTGCGAATGCGAACGTTCCAATACGATGATGCTCGGGCCGGTACTGGCGATGGTGAACGGTCCGATCGTCGGCGATGCGATCAAAGATCCCGCCAACCACATCGTGCAGTTCACGGAGAAGGAAAAGGACAACGCCAAGGTGGTGGAAGAAATCTACCTCTCGGTGTTGAACCGCAAGCCGACCGCTGCCGAAACGGCCCTCGGCGTCAAAACCCTTACCGGCTCGCAAACCGATTTCGAGGCGTTGAAACTCGACTACACGAAACGGAAGGAAGCGTTCGATACCTACGCCAAGAACATCGATAGCAAGCTCCCCGCCTACGAAACCAAGCTCCGCAACCTCAAGGCGACAACGTGGACGGCATTGACCCCGAAGAAGGCGGAATCGAAGGGCGGCCCGACCCCGGCCACCGCTACCACGGAAGACGGTAGTACCCTCACCATCAACAAGGATGGCAGCATCACGGCCAGTGGCAAGTCCGCCGCAGTGGATCTTTACACGATCACCGGCGAAGTGAAACTGCCCGGTAACATCACGGCCCTACGGCTCGAAGTCCTCGCCGACGATTCCCTCCCAGCCAAGGGGCCGGGGCGCTCGCCCAACGGCAACTTCGTTCTCACCGAACTCACCATGAACGCGAAGATCGGTGCTGCCGGTAAGCCCAAACCCATCAAACTCTCCGGGGCCATCGCCACGAATTTCCAACAAGCTTTCCCGGCTGCCAACGCCATCGACGGCAACCGCGCCACCGGTTGGGCCATCTCGCCGAAGTTCGGCGAGAACAGCACGGCGATGTTCAAAACTACCGCCGTGAACGCGAAAGACGGTGTCACGCTCTCGGTTGCGCTCGCCCAGGAATACGGCACGGCCCACCTGATCGGCAAGTTCCGCTTGAGCGTGACGACCGACGCCGATCCGAAACTGGCTTCGTCCCTCGCTGCCGACGTGGTGAAAATCCTCGACACCCCTGCGAAGGATCGTACAGGCCCGCAGAACGCAAAGCTCAAAGCGATGATGATCGCGGACGACCGCGAATACAAGCAACTGGAAAGCGACATCCCGACGGCGCCGCCGGCCGATGCCCGCGTACTCGGCGCCCAAGACTTGGTCTGGGCGCTTTTGAATACTTCGTCGTTCTTGTTTAACCGGTAAGGGGTGAGCCGTGTCGACGGACGCAAATCCGATTCACACCGACCCAGATATTTTGGGTGGCACTCCGGTGTTCGTAGGCACCCGCGTCCCGGTGCGCATCCTGATGGAATATCTCGCCGCGGGGGACGACCTGGCGAGGTTCCTCGACCACTTCCCTACGGTGACGAAAGAACAAGCCGTCGCCGTTCTGGACTTCGCACGGGAGGCACTGACGGCCAATGCGCGTGCTGCTTGACGAATGCGTGCCGAGGCCGTTGCACCGTGAGGCAGCATGGAGAGCGGGCCGCGCTAAACGGCAACGAACCGGTTACAGATCGGATGGAATCGGGTCGTCGAACTCGAAGTTTGCGAACGACATCTTCTTTTCATCGGGGGTCAATAGCAGGATGGTGCTGATGTCGCCCTGCACGTCCTCCGGCAACTCACCCAGATATTTCCACGCCAATTGGCTGCGTTGAGGTTTTCCTTGGCCCGCGAAATCCGGATCGACAACACGAACCCGTACAGATACGGAGTTCTGACGGTACAGGTCGATCTCGGCCCGTGGGCGGTCGCGCTCATAGGGGCGAAGCGCCGCGATGATTCTATCGATGACCTCGTCGGACTTCCCGCGAGGGACGTTGATCGCCATGTCAGAGCCTCTCGTCAGCCCAACGGATGATGGCCACAGCAGCCGCCACGAACGCCTCCGCTTCGTCGGCCCGCACCGAGCGAGGCGTGTAGCGGAGGTCTATCGACCAATCGTTCACGAGTGTGAAGTGTTGCGTAATGTGGCTCGGAAACCTCGCTCCACCGCTGGTCAGGTATAAGCTCCGCAACCACTCGTAATCGTGGGCCTTTCCGCCTCGAAAGGACTTCATCGTGTCGGTTCGAGAACCCGGGGGGACAGCCATCAGCACCAATGCCTTCAAGATACATTCGATCCCGTATCCCGCAAGGTAAACCGCACCGGTGGTAAATTCCGCCTTGAAAAGCACCTCGGCCTCCTCACACCGCTGAAAGGCACAGCGATAGTAGAGACGGGCGTCGGGCGAAGCCGGCGTGGGCATGTCACAGCACCTCAATGGGTTCCGACCCGATGCGGCCGCATTGCGATTATACGCACTCGTTGAGAAACGCACCCACGCAATCCGTTAGGCCCGCTGCATGTTCGCGACCGGTTTCCTCGTATTGGCGGCATTCACCCCAGCACTTGCTTGGCCCGTTCGCGCCCTGCGTTCGTCAACTTCAATAGCTCGCCGTATTGTTCCACCAACCCGTGGCGTTCGCTACGCTTCACCACGGTTGCCACGTCGGCGGGCAGCCAATGCAAGTGGCGGTGGAGGCCGTCGTATCGCGATTCGTCCGCCTCCGCCGGGGTGCCTTCGTGCTGGAAGAGGTGGATCGCCAACGTCGTTTCGTGGAAGCGGCGGCGTTGGTGCCAGCGCCGCAAGGCGAAAGCGATCATGCCGCGTTT
>JBBQWA010000344.1:0-4463 GCA_038211045.1 Gemmatales bacterium | reverse complement strand
TGACCCCCGATGCGTTGAAGGCGTACATCGCCATGGGCAAAAAGAACCGCGAGCCGCTCGCGGAACATCTTCTCGGGAATCCGCTGATCCTGCCGAAGGTACTCACGCAAGCGGGCTACCTCACGTTCCAAACCGGCAAGCTCTGGAACGTCACGGCCAAGGAAGCCGGCTTCAGCGATGGCATGACCAACAAAGAAGGGCGGCACGGCGGCGATGGGTTGACAATCGGACGACAGTCGATGAAGCCGATCTTCGATTTCATCGGCGAGGCGCAGGCGCAGAAGAAGCCGTTCTTCGTTTGGTACGCGCCGATGATGCCGCACCAACCGCACAACCCCCCGAAGGCGCTGCTTGCGAAGTACGAAGGCAAAGGCTTGAGCGCGAATGCCTCGAAGTATTACGCGATGGTCGAATGGTTCGATCAAACCTGTGGGGAACTCGATACGTTCCTCAAAAAGGAGAACCAATACGAGAATACCGTCATCATTTACATGGCCGATAATGGCTGGGATGCGGAGCAAGGCAATCGCGCGAAACTCACCCCGTTCGAACTCGGCATCCGCACGCCGATGTTCGTCCGATGGCCGGCAAAAGTGAAGCCGCAGCGGGACGACGAAACGCTCGCTTCGATCATCGACTTCGTTCCTACGACACTGAAAGCGTGCGGTTTGAAAGTGCCCGCCGATCTCCCCGGCCTCGATCTCACGGATCGCAAAGCGATGGCCGGGCGCAAGTCGGTATTCGTCGAAGCCTACACTCACGACGTCGCCGATTTGAAGCAACCGGAGAAAAGCCTCGTCACGCGGGTGGTCGTCGACGGTTGGATAAAATTACTGATCCCCGGTGGGAGTCGCCCCAGTAAGTCGTTCGCTTCCGCACCGACCGAAATCGAACTTTACGATCTCAAGGCCGATCCGTTCGAGAAGAAGAATCTGGCGAAAGATCGGCCCGAGGATGTGGCCCGGCTGAAGGCGATCCAAGATGCCCAATGGAACGGGAAGTAGGCGATCAATAACTCAATCACCGGGGTAGGCCACCAGCCAACTGTGCCGCGGGTCGAGGTTCATCTTCACGAACTCACCCGCGGCAATCCTTTGTTGAACGATGTCCAGCGGGAACACACCCGCTTTGATGCGTTGATCCAAGTTGAAGGAATCGACCACGAACGGTTTCCCGGCCCGATACGTCAGGATCGGCGGCGCCATCACCTTCCCCGGCACGTTCCGCACTTCCCCGATGCAATCTTTCATGATCTGCGTTCGTTCCGCGATTTCTCGGCGGAAACCCGAATCGAACACCAAGCGAACCGGTTCAATTTGCTCGCAAGCGAGCAGGCGAATGACGATGGCGAGGAGCAACGCGAACCGCAAGCGTTCCGCGGGGATACGCTTTGCTACCGGTGTATCCGACGTTCGAGCGAACGCCACCCCGACGGCAATCGAGACGGCGATGATCAAATCGAATTGAGCGTTCTCGCCCAAACCTTCGCCCGATTTTTGCAGCAGGAACATCCCGAGCGCAACGGCCACGAGCATGTTGCACAACTTCACCGTCGGATCGCGCCGCAACGGGATTCCCACGCACAACCAACCGATCAGGCCCACCGCCACGAATTGCAAATGGCCCACGAAGATCAGCATCAAACAGAGGCTGTACTTTCGCGGTGCCAGCATGTTCGGAAAGAAATCGGGGCCGTAAGCCGCCCGGCATACGGCGAAGCCCGCCGCGATCAGCGAAACCGCCACCGCGGCATTCGGCAAGAATCGCTTGGGGTGTTGAATGCCGAGCCAAAGGAAGGCGACCACCGGCATCGTTACGATGTTGTGCTTCACGAACCCGGTAACCACCATCAGAAAGACGGGCCAGAAATATCCGCGATCCCGCTCGACCGCCTTGAGGAACGCAACGAAACCGAACACCATCATGGCGTGGGCGAGAAGTTGCGGATCGTTCATGCCCGCGTACATCGTGAAGAATCGGCAGAACGTGCCGACGAAGTAGAGCCCGCCGATTCCAGCCGCCATCCGGGATCCGCCGAGCTGCCGAATCGTAAAACCGACCCCGACCGCGATCATTCCGATCGCTATTAGAGAAATCCAGCGTCCGGCAAATACGGTATCGCCCACGAGTGCCCCCGCCGAACCGACGATATAGAAGCTTAGCGGCGGGTAATTGTTCGTGGTGAGTTCATCGCTCGCCGGGTACAACTTGGCGCCTTGGAACGCGGCATCCGAGGAGTAGGCGTTCCAGGCTTCGTTGCCGATGATGTCGGTGATTTGGCAGGAACGGTACGCGGGCCAAACGGCACTGTACACGGCGATGGCCGCCAGGATTCCCACGAGCCAACCGATGCGACGAGAGCATTCGCGTTCCGGATCTTGCATCGAATGCCTGCCCGATTCCGGGACACTGGGAAAACCGTTTCTTGAGAATGCCATCGGTACGACTTAACATTGCAGATAAGGTGGGACCCGGATATCTCGTGGAGAGGAATCGAGGGGAAAAGGCGAATGTTCCACCGAATCGGCTACCGACGCTCAAACGTCAACCATCAGAACCCGTTCAAGTTCCTGGGGGTTGGCGTGCTGTTGATCCGACCGGTGCATCCGGCGACGTCGGTTGACCAAGACACCCCCCACTGCTGCGCAGAACAGCAGCATACTCGACGGCTCGGGCACCGGGGTCGCCATGACTCGGACATCATCGAAGTTGACTTCGATGCCAGGACCGTTGAGGTTGACCAGACGGATGCCCAATAATTGTCCTGCATTAGCATGACTCGACCCGACCGTGACCGCGAATGTTGAAGTCAAGAAGTTGCCCTCGGACGGCAACAGCGTGTTGTTGTCGGAGCCAATCAGCGTGCTGCCGGCGAGGAGGTCGATTCGATACCCTGGAAAACCATTGAAATTAAACGAGTTGTGGGGGGGATTGGGATCATTCGCAATGTTACCCACCGCCACACTGACAGAGTAGCTGGTGTTGAGTTGAAGCGTCGAACTGAGTGTTTGTCGGAGTCCCGCTTCGGCGATCCCATTGGTATTTGAAAGAAAAACCACACCGACGTTGGCCACCGAGGGAGCGCCCCCAGGATAAAGCTGCGTTCCGGTTGGGTTCAGAATCCCGAATTGGCGCTGAGCATTCGTCGCGCCGGCATTGTAGACGCTCCACCCGTTTGGGGCGGACGTACTGCTGGTCGAGAACATCCCATCACCGATGGCAGTTATATCGAAATTCGGATTGATTATGGTGAGTGCCTGGCCCTGCGCGACGTTACTGGAGAGCGATTCGAGTGCCGACAATGCCGCAATTTTCAAGGTCAAGTGACGAATCATGTTGGCACCATGTTAAGGATACAAAGCCACTCTCACTAAGCCCTTGCAGACCCGATTGGCTAGACACTGGTCAAGCGGCCTCTGCTGCCGAACGTAGAGAAGTCTATCCGTCATGCTCCGCGGCAGGGACGCACGCCTTCAAGCCGGTGCCATCGCCGGCGGAGCATGACGGATAGACTTGGGTTGAACTGAACCGCACCCCAAGTCCCTATGGGGATTCAAACGCGGTGCAGCTTTCTCGAGATGCAATGTATCGTGCGTCCTCACGTTCCGCAAGCGCCATCCTGTGAATTTCCGTCGCCAAGGGCCGGTGGGTCGTCCGGTGCGTTCCCCGGACGAAGACCGCCGCATGCCGTTTTGTAGGCGGGCGCGTACCTGCGTTGGCAGCGGGGCCGACTGGGGGCGCCGAAGGCGATCACGGCCACGGCCCACAAGCTGGCGCGGATCGTCTACAACATGATGCGTTACGGCGTGGAGTACGCCAAGCGGAGCGAGGCCGAGTTCGCGGCCGAGCAGCGGACGCGGTTGGAGAAGAGCTTGCACCGACGGGCCAAGGAGATGGGCTTCGAGCTCGTGAAGCCCGACGGCGAGGTCGTGCTGACGCCAGAGCCGATGTTCTTGAATGCGTGAACGTGTGGCCCCGGTCTGCTATAGCGTTTGGTTCGGCGTTTTGGTCAGTAAACTTGGTCGTGAGTGCTGAGCGACAGTAGATGAATCGCCTCGGCCCCTTGGTGCTGCACATACTCGAACACGATCCGGAGGTCGTACTCGGCGCTGCACGATCAGCATCCCGCCAAAGGGCCACGAAGTTTGTGCGTACGCAACGAAGCGTGGCTGGCTTCGGCAGACAATTGCTCCAATGTCTCGGCAATCGAATCGGCCGTATCGGAATGCGACTTCAGCCATTTCTTCAAATCGCGTCCAAAGGCAGGTGACTGTAAGAGCAGCCGTCTCACGATAGCGCCTCGCGTACGATCTCGGCGGCTATCATTGGTTTCGACTGTCCGGACGCGAACTCGCGCCGCGCCTGCTCAATCGTGGCAGCGATACGTTCGCGTCCGCGCTCGACCAGTCGGCGATTTAACACGCCTACCAATTCCACCTGGGCGTCCGGGTCCAACTGTTCCG
>JBBQWA010000343.1:0-4483 GCA_038211045.1 Gemmatales bacterium | reverse complement strand
CGGCGGGCGTCAGCCCGCTGAGGTGTTCAATCTCGGCGGGCTACTAACAGTCAGGCTGGGAATGTCGGTTTTGTATCTGCCCCGAAGGGGCCAGCGTTCCCATCCCAGTTGGAAGCCCTGGGTACGATCCCACCCATTGGATACCGCCCCGAAGGGGCCGGCGGTTCGTTGGGCCGGCCCCTTCGGGGCGGATGATCGTGGTAGAGTGGATCGTTTCCCAGGGCTTCCGCCCTGGGCTTTGCAAGACGGCCCCTTCCGGGCGTGGAACCGATGGCAATATCTACCTGATCTTCAGTGACGCCCGCCGCTCGGTAAGATCCGAGAAACCGACACAACACCAAAAGGAATCCCGATGCGAATTGCGGTGATCGGCTCTCAAGGGCAACTCGGGCGCGACCTCGTGCCGAGGCTCGAAGGGAAGGTGTTGCCCCTCACCCGCACCGAGATCGATCTGGGCCAACCGGAAAGCATCGCACCGAAAATCCGCGAACTGCGGCCCGATGTGGTCGTGAACTGCGCCGCCTACAACTTCGTGGATAAAGCCGAGGAAGAAGCCGAACTCGCGTTCCGGGTGAATGCCTGGGGAGTGCGCCAACTCGCCCGAACCTGCGGTGAATTCGGCATCCGCCTCGTGCATTTCAGTACCGATTATGTGTTCGGCCTCGAAGACCGCGAAACACCTTGGCCCGAAAGCGCTGCCCCAGGCCCGGTGAGCGTGTACGGCCTCAGCAAGCTCGCCGGGGAATACCTCGTGCGTTCCCAATGCCCGAATCATCTCGTGATCCGCACCTGCGGTTTGTACGGTGTGTGGGGCAGCGGCGGCAAAGGCGGCAATTTCATTGAAACGATGTTGAGGTTGGCGGGGCAGGGCAAGCCACTCAAAGTGGTGAACGATCAACGCTGTACCCCGACTTACACCGCCGATCTCGCGGAGCGCGCCACCGAGTGGATTGCATCTGGGGAAACGGGTTTGATCCATATGACGAATGCCGGGGAATGCAGTTGGTTCGAACTCGCCCGGGAAGCGCTCCGCCTCGCCGGTTCCACTGCGACTGTGCATCCGATTACTACCGCGGAATTCGGCGCGAAGGCGAAACGCCCTACGTATAGCCTACTCGCCAACGATCGTTTGCAAGCGGCGGGGAAACCACTCCGCCCTTGGCGGGAAGCCTTGGAAGCCTACATGCGAGAGCGTTCCACACGCCAGGTTCACTGACGATTCTCTTGCATAAGCCCATCGAACATGACCAACCTCCGTCATTCCCGCGAAGGCGGGAATCAAGACTTTTCTCTTATGATTCAGCAACTGGATTCCCGCCTTCGCGGGAATGACAGAGTGATGCCGGGGCTTTGAATGTCCGGCACTTCTTACCCGCCAGCGATACTGAATTCGCAAAAGCGTAGAAATTCGGTGCCATTTCGCTTGACACCATTGCACGAGGGGCATACACTTCCTGAGACTGAGTCTCACAGTTCATCCTGCCCGGTATCTCCATGCTCGTTCCACTTGATTTACTCCAAGCCGGTGAATGGGGTTGCGTCGCCGAGGTCGCCGGGGAAGCGACGTGGGTACGCCGCTTGGCAGAGATGGGCCTGCGGGAAGGTTGCAAACTCCAAGTGCTTCAACCCGGTTCGACTTGCCTTTTGAATGTCGAAGGGTGCCGCTTGTGCGTCCGCGGCCACGAATCGTCGCAAATTCTCGTTCACGTTCAACCCGCCCAAGCCTGATGCCTTCACTCTGCGATCTCCGTCCCGGTCAGCGCGCGGTGGTTCTCGCCGTGGCCGGGGAAGCGCCGTTGATTCAACGCCTCTCCGAATTCGGAGTCTTCGAGGGCGAGACGCTGGAACTCCTCGCGTTCGCCCCGATGGGTGATCCGCTCGAAATCCGCATCGGCGAAACCCGTTTGAGCTTGCGATTGCGCGAGGCCGAATGCGTTTCGGTAGAACTCCTTTAGCCTTTCGCAGAAGCTCCGCTCCATGACTTCGAAGCCTTTCATCGTCGCTTTGGTGGGCAACCCGAACGCGGGCAAATCCACTCTGTTCAATGCCCTCTCCGGCCTACGACAGCACGTCGGCAACTTTCCCGGCGTGACGGTCGAGATGAAGAAGGGGCATTTCACTCACGGGGGCCGCCGGATCGAACTGATCGACTTACCGGGAACTTACAGCCTCGCGGCGCGCAGCCCCGATGAGATGGTGGCCGTCGATCTCTTGTTGGGCCGACGGGCGGAAGAGTCGGCGCCCGATGCGATTCTCTCGGTGGTCGATGCTTCCAACTTGGAACGCCATTTGTACCTCACATCGCAACTGCTCGATTTGGGCAAGCCGGTGATTCTCGCCGTGAATATGATCGATCTGGCTGCGAAACAGGGCTTGGCGATCGATTTCGACGTACTCCGGCGGGAAATCGGATTGGCGGTGGTTGCGATCCAAGCAAATCGTAGCCAAGGTTTAGTGGAACTGCGCGATGCACTCTCGAAGGCGGAAATCGCACCCCGTGTAGCGATGCCGGTGGCGGTGGAAACGGCCGTGCGGGAACTCGCGGGATTGCTGCCGAAAGGTACCCCCGATTTCTTGGCCCGGCGGATGCTCTTTGATATCGGCGGCAGTGCGGAGCGCGAAGCCGTTGCCAAGCTCGGCGAATCGTTCGCCCAACGGTTGAAGGAACTCCGCCAAGTTTTGGCCGAGGCGGGTTGCGCCGTTCCCGGGATCGAAGCGAAAACTCGGTACGCCCATATCCGGGGCATCACCGCGAAGGCGATTCGACGGCCCGCCGTGCGGCCGCGAACTGCTACCGATCGTTTGGATCGCATCCTCACCCACCGCGTTTGGGGAACGCTGCTCTTTCTCGCCGCGATGTTCCTCGTGTTCCAATCGATCTTCGTGGCCGCGAATCCGCTGATGGATTTGATCGACCACGGTACGAAATGGTGCTCGAACCGCGTCGAATCGAATATGGAACCGGGGCCGTTTCGTTCTTTGCTCGCGGAAGGGATGATTGCCGGGGTCGGCGGCGTGATCAAGTTCCTCCCGCAAATCTTGATTCTGTTCGCCGCGATCGCAGTGCTCGAAGATTGCGGCTACATGGCCCGCGCCGCCTTCCTCATGGATCGCGTTATGAGCCGCTGCGGCCTCAGCGGGAAATCGTTCATCCCGATGCTTTCCAGCGTGGCGTGCGCCGTGCCGGGGATCATGGCCACGCGGGTGATCGAGAATCGCCGGGATCGTTTCGCCACGATCATGGTCGCGCCGCTGATGAGTTGTTCCGCGCGCCTGCCCGTATACGGCCTGCTGATCGCGGCGTTCCTCACCGAAGGGCGGCCCTTCTGGGTTCCCGGGCTCACGCTCTTCGCCATGTACATGCTCGGGTTCATCGTGGCCCCGATCGTGGCATTGTTGCTCCGGAAAACACTGTTGCGGGGCGAACGTTCCCTCTTCGTGATGGAACTCCCCGCGTACAAGGTGCCCTCGTTGCAGAACGTACTTCGGCGGGTCGTCGATGCCGGGTGGGCCTTCCTCCGCCGGGCGGGCACGCTGATTCTGATGTCGATGGTGCTCGTGTGGGCGCTCTTGTATTTCCCCACCCGCGGCCCGGATGCCGAGAGTTTTCCGGAGCGAATCGAAGCCGCGAAGCAGAAAGCGGACGCGGCCGAGAGTGAAGAAACCAAAGAGGAAGCCGAACTGGAATCGAAGAAACTCACGGCGAAGTGGAAGGAAAACAGCTATTTGGGCCGGACAGGCATCGCCCTCGAACCCGTCTTCGAGCCCCTCGGTTGGGATTGGAAGCTCGGTATGGCCGCGCTCGCCAGTTTCCCCGCCCGAGAAGTGATCGTGGGAACGCTCGGCATCATTTACGAACAAGGGGATGTCGATGCCGGGGACGACGAACAAAGCAAGAACCTCGGCAATACCATCCGCGACGATTGGGCGGCGAACGACAATCGGGCCCGCTACTCGGTTCCCACGGCGCTCTCGGTGATGGTGTTCTTCGCGCTCTGCTGCCAATGCGCGAGTACCTTGGCGGTGATCCGCCGCGAAACGAAAAGCTGGTGGTGGCCGGCGTTCACGTTCTTTTACATGACCGCATTGGCCTATGTTGGCGCATTCGCTGTGTTTCAGTTGGGTAGAATAGTGGTAGGGAATGGATGATCCGAGCTTCGGGCGTCAGCCCGCTGAGTAAACATTCCGAGCGGCGGGTGTCAACCCACTAATCGACGCCAACTCAACGGGTTGACACCCGCCGCTCGGTAAAACGAGGTACATCATGGATTGGCAAACGATCGCCGTGTTCGCTTGTATTCTCGCATCGAGCGTGTTCCTCGTACGGGCGACGTGGCGGACATGGTTCGGATCGGCCAAAGCGGGCTGCGGAAGTGGCTGCGGAAAATGCACCGCCGAAACTTCGCCACCGGCGAAGGGGCGACGGGCACTTCCGCAAATCTAACGATCATCATTTCAACGGTTTGATGAATTCGATCTTCCA
>JBBQWA010000342.1:0-4508 GCA_038211045.1 Gemmatales bacterium | reverse complement strand
GCGCTCGCGCGCATGGGGATCTCCTTGCGGATCCAGAAGCGCACGCGCGATGTGCCATCACCGTTCAGAACGAGGATGGTTTGAGGATCGAGCGTGGTTCGCAACTCCTCGGCGAGTGCCGCAGGCGCGTCGGCCTTCTCGGTTTTGGCGGTGAACTTCGCCGGCTCCGCAGCGATGATCACACTGGCCAACATGAGTACGATGTTCATTGCGAATCTCCGTCCAGGTGAAATTTCGCCGCTTGCGGCGACGCGAGCAACACGGCGCGGGTTTCGCTATCCATTTCGCATCCGGTGAGGCGGAATTCATCCATCTTCGGTAAATGATCCCAACGAAGCAAACATTCCGCGTCGAAGTCGGTCATTGCATTCCGGGTGAAATTGATGACTCGCAGCGTGGTGTTTTCTCCCGATGGCAAAAATGCCTTGGGCAATTCCGACCCGCTTCCGCCCAAGTGGTTCGCAGAAACGTCGAGGTGTTGAACTGCGGATCGAAGAATTCTGTGCAATAGAAAGAGAAATCCTACTTCTCCAATGTGATGACCGGCGACGTCCAAATGCCGGAGACGATTTGTGTGCTCGATCAAATGGGGAAGAGCGGATTCCGATTCGGCGATGCACTCGTACTCGGGCAAGCCATCGCTGCGCAGATTCAGCACTTCGAGATTCGCAAACGCCGATTCATTGGCCAAGTGGCTCACACCCTCGTTGCCAATTCCATTCCCAGATAAATCCAAATGCGTCAATCGGATCGCCACGGGCGAGCGCGCGATCCGAAGCACGTCGTCGGCCCAGATGCGGTTGTTATGTAGGTTCAAGCCTTTCAACTTCGCCAAGTGCGGATTGCCGAGGATGGCCCGCAGTCGGTAATCCCCGGCCAAGTTGTTGTTGGTCAGGTCGAGGTGTTCGATCCGTTCGAAGCCGCGGTACTCCGCGAGATTGTCGATGTACTTATCCGCGCTGGTGATCCGCAACGTTCGGACTGTGGAACCGACGATCAACTCCGGTTCGCTCGCAAGCAGAACATCGGCACTCGTCCAGAGCGAATCGACGAAGCCGCGGCGGAACGCCTGCGGACCACGGATCGGCAAACGCCAAGCCTCCGAATACTTCGCCAGTAGTTCGGCTTGCCGCGATTCGAGAGGCTTCTTCCGTTCGCTGTTTTCGCAACCGGCCGCGAGTTCGCATTGGATGCGGATGAACTCGGCGCGATCGGCCTCGCCAGATTCTTCCAAGTAATCGGCGAAGATCAACCGTGGCAGATCATCGTTGGGTGCGTCGAGGATCGCGCGGAGAAAGTTCGAATGCTGGTTGGTGTTGAACATTGTCTTTGTGCCCTCTCACCCCCAACCCCTCTCCCGCCAAGGGAGAAGGGTGTTATACCAACCCCGCAGTTTCGTCGAAGCCGTGCATGATGTTGAAGTTCTGCAACGCCACGCCACTGGCCCCGCGAACGAGATTATCTTCGGATGCCAGCACGATCACACGCCCGCGCACCACCCGCAATGCGATATCGAGGTAGTTGGTGTGGGCGGAATCTTTGGTCGCGGGTAGATCCTTGCGGATGCGCACAAACGGCTCGTTCGCGTAGAAGCTGCGATACAGTTCGTACAACTCCGCTTCCGTCACGGTCGAGTTCGGTGTCGCGTAGATCGTGCTGAAGATGCCGCGATCCATCGGCACGAGGTGCGGGGTGAAAATCACCTTCAACGGTTGATCGGCGAGCATCGAGAGCGCTTGCTCGATCTCGGGCGTATGCCGGTGCTTACCGACTCCGTAGGCGGAGAAGCTTTCGTTGCACTCGGGGAAGAGCGTGCCCAACTTCGGTTGCCGACCGGCCCCGCTCACTCCGCTCTTGCTATCGATGATGATCGAATCGAGATGCAAACGTTTGGCCGCGACGAGCGGGGCCAAACCGAGGATGGCCGTTTGCGGATAGCAGCCGGGGTTGGCAATGAGCTTGGCCGTGCGGATCGCCTCGCGGTTCAACTCCGGCAGGCCGTATACGGCGTGGCCGAGGTTTTTCAGATCGTGGTGCGAGCTGCCGTACCACTCGGCGTATTCCTCGGGATCCTTCAACCGGTAATCGGCGCTGAGGTCGATCACCTTGATCCCGCGATCCAACAGCGGCCCCACCACCTCGGCGCTCACCCCGTGCGGCAGGCAACCGAAGGCGCATTCGATGCCCTTGGATTTCAGGGCGTCCGCATCGAACACTTCGCAATCGATCTTCACGCGGTTGATCAGGCTGGGGTGGATTTCGCCCACCGGCTTGCCCACTTCTTGGCGCGACGTGACCGCAGCAATTTGAACGTGCGGATGTCGGAGTAGAAGTTTCATAAGTTCGACGGCGGTGTAACCCGACCCGCCGAGGATCGCCACGCGTATCATGAACGGAAGCCCCCGAGTATTTTGAAACCCACCGGCATAGTATATCGCCCATGATGGAACCAATGACGATTGCCGAGGCCGCCCCGCTGTTGAAATCGCGGGAACTCACGCCCACGCTACTCCTCGAACAATGCCTCGCACGCATCGACGTATACGAACCGACTGTGCGGGCTTGGGCCTACCTCGACCGCGAACGGGCACGCCAGGATGCCGAAGCCGCCACGCTGGAAATCGCCTCGGGCCGCTATCGCGGGCCGCTCCACGGTATTCCCTTCGGCATCAAAGATATCATCGACGTGTACGACATGCCCACGGCCGCAGGCTCCAAACTCTGGGCGAACAGCATTGCGCGTAGCGATGCTGCCTGCGTGCGAAGGCTGCGCGAATCGGGGGCTATCCTCGTCGGCAAAACGGTGACGACCGCCTACGCCTATCTCGATCCGCCCGCGACGCGGAACCCGTGGAACTTGGAACGCACCCCTGGCGGTAGCAGCAGCGGCAGTGCCGCGGCCGTGGCCTGCGGGATGTGCCTGGCCGCGTTGGGCACGCAAACCGGCGGCAGCCTCACTCGCCCGGCGAGCTACTGTGGCGTTGCGAGTTTGAAGCCGCGTTACGGTAGAGTGAGTGTCGAGGGCGTTCTTCCGTTGGCTGCGAGCTTGGATCACGTCGGCATCATGACCAACGGCGTGCGCGATCTCGCCTTCATCTACGATGCCATGGCCGTGGTGGTGAACGAAATTCCGGAGAAGCGGATCTTCCAGGTCGCGAACAATTTGTTTCCCGAACTGGTCGCTCCCGAAATAGCCAGCGCGTTGCAAAACGCGATGAAGGGCGTCGAACATACGACCGTTTCCCTACCGGCGGAGTTTGCCGAGATTCATAGGTACCACCTCGCCATGATGGCGCACGATGCGGCCCAAGTTCATTCGGAACGCAGCCGAAGGCACCCGGACGATTACCCACCGAAGATCACCGAGTTGATCCGCCGCGGCGAAGCGGTGACAGCCGAGGAATACGCGGACGCGCTGAAATTTCAGCGAAAAGTGCGTTCGCTCGTTGAAGAGAAACTCGTCTTCCTCGTCACCCCTGCGGCAACAGGGCCTGCACCGACGCACGAAACCACCGGTAGCCCGGCGATGAACTCGCCATGGAGTTTCCTCGGCTTCCCCACGGTCTCGCTGCCCGTGGCAAAGTCCGCCGACGGAATGCCGATGGCGATCCAGATCGCGGCTAAACGCGGACAAGAACACGAGCTTCTGAAAGCCGCGGCGTGGCTCGAACAGCACATCGCGTATCCCCGGAGTCTGCCGCCCATCCCCGCATGAGTACCTTCGCCGATCTCCTGGACATCCTCTACGAGGATAACCACCTGCTGGGGTTGAACAAACCGGCGGGCTGGCCGACCACGCATTTCGACGGCATCACGCAGACCGTCGATGGCTTGGTGAAAGGTTACATCAAGGAGAAGTACAACAAGCCCGGCGAAGTCTTCCTCGGTGTGGTGCATCGTTTGGATAAAGCGACGACCGGGGCGTTGCTGTTCGCTCGCACCAGTAAAGGTGCATCGCGGTTGAGCGAACAGTTCCGCGAGAACGCCGTGGAAAAGGTGTATTGGGCCGTGGTGCCGGCCGGGGAGAGTGCGTTCCGCGAGCCGTGGGGCACGATGGAAAATTGGCTCGCCCACAACGACGCGGCCCATTGCGTCGAAGTGGTGGACGAAGATTACCCCGGGGCGAAGATCGCACGCACGCACTACCAAGTGAAGGCCCGCCATCAGGGTCTCGCGTTGCTGGAACTCCGTCCGCAAACGGGCCGCAAGCACCAATTGCGGGTGCAACTCGCCCACCGCGGCTTCCCTATCCTCGGCGATAGCAAGTACGGCAGCCCGGCGAATTTCGGCCCGGCCATCGCGCTCCATGCGAGATCGCTCTCGTTCCTGCATCCGACCAAACACGAACCGATCACGCTCACGGCCGAGGTGCCAAAGAATTGGAAAGGGAAGTTCGCCTACCTGTTGAAACCGGGGGCCGCGTGAACATCCTACTCGTCCACGGCCTCGGTCGAACCCCGGCGTCGTTGTTTCCCCTCGCCGCGGCATTGCGGAAGGCCAAGCATCGA
>JBBQWA010000341.1:0-4560 GCA_038211045.1 Gemmatales bacterium | reverse complement strand
CAAGATTCCACCACCGCCGTGCCCGAGATCGTTCTTTGGAAGGAGGGTTCGCCCGGCAAGTTGCGAATCCGCTGGTACAAGATTCGTTCGGATGCTGCGGAAACCGAATGGGTGAACGCCTTGGCCGAGAGGTCGCCGGCGCCGTTGGCCGTGATCGGCGGCGGCTCGACCGATCGCGCGGTGGAACTCGCCAAGGCCCTCGAAGCCCGCACGCAATGGCGCGGGGATCGCCCGGCATTCCTGATCACCACCGCCACGGCGGACCGCGTGGCCCCCGCCGAGAACCCGCTCGGCACATCGCCGTTGTTGGTAGATTTGTACGATGACCGCAGCTTTCGATTCTGCTTCTCGAACCGCCAAATGGCCGATGCGGTGCTCGATTTCGTGGATCAGAATCCGGAATTGAAGCCGCAACTCTTTTCCGATACCGCTCGCGGGGCGGTCGCTTCCGGGTTGAGCGTGGTGCCGACGAATCCGGCGTGGAAGCCGAGCGTGTTCTCCGTTCAATGGAACGACGACCCGTACTCGACCGACTTGCACGAACAATTCAAGGAATCGCTGTTGGAAAACGCATCGCCCGATGCGTTGGGAGAACATCCGTTTCAATTCTCTCGCTGGGACATTCCTTTCAGCATCGGCGGGTTCAACCGGGCCAACACCTACGAATCTCGAACCGGGGAATCGATTGCGAAGCAGGTGTTCGAACTACCGCCGCAGCGTTCGTTGTTGATACTCCCGGCGGTCACTCAACCGGCCCGGCGATTGTTGAATGCGGTGGTGGAAGCGTACTCCGATGCCCGCCGCCGTTTAATCGTCGTCACCGGCGACGGCATTCCCGTGAACGCGATGCTGCGGGATGGCGAGTTCGCGTGGCCGATGGCCCAACTCGGCGTACCACTCGTCTTCTTCACCCATGCCAATCCCGTCGGTTGGGATCCGCCCTCGGGGATGGCCCCGCCCGGCTACGCGCTCGCGCCGCCCAACAGCACCGAAGAAGCGTCGCACTTCGCCGAGATGGGGCGGATCATCGTCGAGGTCTGTTTCCCCGCCGATTCGAGCGAACTCGTGAACCGGGGTGATCGTGTGATTGCAAACCTGCACGCGTTAAAACCCGCGTTCTTCAATCGGAATGGCGAACGCCTCGGCGGCACCGGGGAATACGTCGTCGTGTCGCTTCCGCGGTACCGTGTGACGGCCGACGCGATCGAAGTTTGGCGACGTAAATCCGATGGCAAATGGCGTTGGATCGATACTGTCTCTCCCGCTGCCGGGGGCCAACGATGACGCCCGAAAACCTTCGAGTTTCATGGGGCACCGCCGCCAAGTACCTGATCGGCATCGCCCCTTTCGTGCTAGTGTGGTTGGTGCTCGTTTGTTGGTTGGTGAGCTTGCTCTATTCCCGGGCGACTTGGTCCGAGGAATCGGATGCGGCAATCGTCCGCGAGTGGTTGGAGGAAACGCGATCCTTCCGGAGAACGCTGCCGGAGTTGGTGCGCGAGTACGATCAAGTGCGTACCGATGCCAAGGACGGCGCGGTGCTGTCCGAACGGTTGAACGAGAAGAATGCCGAGGTTCGGGAACAGTTGCGGGCGCTCGCCGAGCCGACTCGGGCTTACGAAAACAAGCTCCCCGGCTTCCCTACTATCTACGAATTGCGGGTGATGTTCCGCACCGACAAAGGACTTCCCGAAGAGACCATCGTATGGGTGAACCCGGCTCCGAGGCCCCGGCAGCAGAACCAAGGCCGCGTGCAAACGTTGATGTACAGGCCGTTCGGCGATGCCGACGACCGGGCCGAGATCCGCTGCGAATACCAGTTGCACGCCTTCAACAAATTGCAACGGCGCGAGTTGGAACGCCGGCGGGAATCTTTGGTGGCCGGGGCGGTGCTCGTGGGGGCAACGCTGATTGCCGGGGTGTTCGTGTATCGTTTTCTTAAACACGAACACAAACGAGAAACGGAACGTTTGCAGCGCCGGCTCGATGCCGCGGATTTGGAACTCCGGGCCGATGAAGCCGAGAAGACCGCCCTGCAGGTGAAATCGCAACTCTACGCCGGCATCGGCATCATGGCGGGCAGCTACGCCCACAACATCAAGAACCTGCTGGTTCGCCCCAACGACCTACTGCGGCGCTGCATCGACGCCGAACGCGGGAACGCTTCGCAAACCGCCATGCTCACCGAAGTTCAAGCCACCCTCGGCACCGTGACGGAACGCCTCCAGCAAATCCTCCGCACCGTCCGCCGCGACCCGAGCAGAGTTGAGAAAACGCCCGTCGATTTGTCGAAGCTCGCGAACGAAATGGCGGCCACCTGGGGGGATACCGCCCGCGAAAAATGGAAGGTGAACGTGATCGCGGATGTTGCCGAGGAGGAACTGATCGTTCAAGCCGACGTTTCGCATTTGCACCAAGCCATCGAGAACTTGCTGTTCAACGCTCGCGATGCCACCTTTGAAATGCGCAACCACCTCCGCGAACAAGCGCGGCTCGCCACCGGGGAAGTTCGTAAACGGTTGTTACTCGAGAGCGCCGCGTGGAAAGGCGAGGTGCGATTGCTGGCTAGGCGGGAGAATGATCGCACCGTTTTGGAGGTGATCGACAATGGCATCGGAATGTCCGCGGCGGTGCAAGCGCAATGTTTGGAAACCCACTTCAGCACCAAGCGTGAGAACGCCTTGTACGAAGGCTACTCCGCCGGGATGGGCTTGGGCCTTTCCTTCGTGGCGATGGTAATTGAACACCACGGGGCCAAGCTGGAAATTGAATCGATGCCGCTGAAAGGAACAACATTCCGAATTCGGTTCAGCGAATGAGTTTGGAGGTTTCAGCGGGATTCTCCACCCTTGTATTGATCAGACCCAATAACGTCCCACCGAGGGTAACATGATTGACAAAGTGAACCCAAACACCTCGAACATCCAGCAACCCAACGGCACGAACCCCGAACCGGCTGTTGAGATTTCACCGGAACCCCAAGCCGGTGCTCCACCAACAGGAGGCGATCCTCCATCGCAAAAACCCCGAAAGAAGAAAAAACGCAAATCCTGGGTTTGGTATTACTTCCTGTTCATGTCGCTTCTGACCCTTTGTGGAATCGCATACATCGATTATCAGCGAACCAATTACGTTCTCGGCGGCGGCCCGATGCAGACGTTCAAACGGTACCGCACGGCCGTGAAAGAGAAACGCTGGGCTGATGCTTATGCTTTCTTCTCCAAGCAATACATGAACAAACTGAACAGGTGCCTAACAATAAATGAAGACCTTGGGAAAACGGGCAGCGAGGCGTTCGAGATCCAGATGGAATACGTGAATCACCTAGGCGGAAAGGACGTGCTCTTGTGGGATATTGATGTGGTGAACGCAGGTACCTTGGATCATTACGACGAGGCGACGGACACTGTGTTTGTCAAATCGCCGGACGATTACATCGGTTATTCCTTCCGTAGTAACCCAAGGCCGGGGTACATGATTGAGTTCAAGATGGTGAAGACGGAAGCGGGTTGGAAAATCCATTCACAATACCCGATGGCTGCAGAAGACATCTCTCCTGCGATAATGAGGCGGTGACGATCGACGATCCGGTTCAAACCAGTACTTCCGGCAATCGCCAATCAATTTCAGGTTGCCCACTCTCCGCGAGCGCCAAGTTCACCTTCGAGAACGGCTTGCTCCCGAAGAACCCGCTCGACGCACTCAACGGCGAGGGATGCACCCCTTTAATGATCGTGTGTTTCTTTGCATCCACGAGGGCCGCCTTCTTCTGGGCGAAACTACCCCAGAGCACGAACACCACTTTGTGTGGCAATGCGTTCACCGCCGCGAGTGCGGCATCGGTGAATTGCTCCCACCCCTGACCTTTGTGGCTGTTCGGATCACCTGCTCGTACCGTCATCACGGCGTTCAACATGAGTACGCCTTGTTTCGCCCATGCTTCGAGGTAACCATGATTGGCGGGGGGGATGCCCAAATCTTCGTTCAATTCCTTGTAGATGTTCCGCAGCGAGCCTGGCAATCGCACGCCGGGCAGCACCGAGAAGCACAAGCCGTGGGCGTGCCCCGGTGTGGGGTACGGGTCTTGGCCCAAGAGTATAACCTTCACTTGATCGAGAGGCGTGAACCGGAACGCGTTGAATACGTCGGCGGCCACGGGCAGAACTGCACCTGCTTTGCGTTCGCGTGAAACGAACTTCCGCAATTCGGCGAAGTAAGGCTTGGCGAATTCCCCGCCGATCGCGTCGAACCACGATTGCGGAAAGTTCGCAGGTACGAGTGCCGGATCGATGGCCCGCTTCGGTTCCGGGATCGGTTCCGGGGGCGTTTCTTCGAACAGCGAATGGGGGGAATTCGGCATCGCAGGATTTCGGCGAGAGCAGTGATGTAGGAGTCGAACTCAACCAATCAAGTAACCTGCACGTTAGCGACTCGCGAAGAATCGACTACCCCGAGAGGTGCGTATTGTAGGAGGGCGCTGACGATGCCGCCACAAACCGTGGCGTTCGGTTGCTCAAGGCTCCGTTTTGCGGTTAAAACGATTCATATATACTACGGCTGACC
>JBBQWA010000340.1:0-4570 GCA_038211045.1 Gemmatales bacterium | reverse complement strand
GGGATCATGGCGTGGAATGGCAGCATCTATCTCACCAACATTCCAAACCTCTGGCGATTGAAAGATACCAAGGGCACCGGCACAGCAGATGTGCAAGAAAAACTCCTCACCGGCTTCGGCGTGAGTTGCGCCTTCCTCGGCCACGATCTCCACGGCCTCATCGTGGGGCCGGACGGCAAGCTCTACTTTTCCATCGGCGACCGCGGTTACAACGTCACGAACAAGGAAGGCAAGAACTTCACCGGCCTGCGCACCGGGGCCGTGTTCCGCTGCAACTTCGATGGTTCCGAATTTGAAGTCGTCCACAAGGGGCTGCGCAATCCGCAAGAACTCGCTTTCGACCAGTACGGCAATCTCTTCGCGGACGACAACAACTGCGACAAAGGCGATCACGCCCGCCTCGTGTACATCTGCGAAGGGGGCGACAGCGGTTGGAACATGGCCTTCCAAACCATCCCCGAACCGTACATGGGCGGGCCGTGGTTCGCCGAGCGTATGTGGCACCTTCCGCACGAAGAGCAACCCGCTTGGCTGCTGCCGCCGGTCGGCAAGATCGGCACCGGCCCCGGCGGCTTCGCTTTCAGCAGCGGCGTCGGGTTGCCGGAGCGGTACAAGAATACCTTCCTCATGGCGAACTATGCCGGGGGTGGCGGTGGCATCGAGGCCTTCAAGGTGAAGCCCAAGGGGGCAGGATTCGAGATCGAAGACTACCACGACTTCTTGAAGCCGCTGATGCCCACCGATGTAGAAATCGGCTACGACGGCAAAGTGTACGTGAGCGAGTTCGGCCCGCTGAAATGGGACGGTTCCAACAACCAAGGCCGCATCTACACCGTCTTCGACCCGAAGAAAATCGGCGAAGCGGACGAGATGAAGAAACTCTTCGCCGAAGGGTTCAACAAACAATCGGTGAAGACGTTGTTGGAACTCTTGGGGCACGCCGATCAACGAGTGCGTATGCGGGCGCAGTTCGAGTTAGTGAAGAAAGACCCGGCGATGTTTTGGCCGACGTTGAAGAACTCGAAGAGCCAACTCGCCCGACTGCACGCGATCTGGGGCATCGGCATGTTCTCATCGTGGAATCACGAATTCGCCCATGGATTACAGGACTATCTGAGCGATCCCGATGCCGAGGTGCGGGCCCAATCGGCGAAGATCCTCGGCAAACGGGGGAACGAAAAGATCGACGCGAAGCTGCTGCCGTTGCTCAAAGATGAAAGCTCCCGGGTGAAATTCTTCGCCGCGGAAGCTCTGGGGCAACGCAAGTCACACGAAGCCGTATCGGCGTTGTTCGATGCACTGATTGCGAATAACGATACCGATCCGTTTCTCCGGCACGCCTTCACGACGGCATTGGCGAATATCGGCGGCGAGCCGAAGAAATACTGGATCCTCTCCGCGCATCAATCGAAATCCGTTCGCCTCGGTGCTCTCCTCGCATTACGAAAGATGAACGATCCAAAAGTCGCGGGCTTCCTCGACGATTCGGATCTCTTCGTTCGCACCGAAGCGGCACGGGCCGTTCACGATCTCCCCATCGAAAGCGAGTATCCGGCCTTGGCCGAAGTGTTGACGAAGTTGCCGAGCGATCGCATCGCCGAAGCCGATCCCCTGCTCCGCCGGGCGATTCACGCGGCGTTCCGCCTCGGTACGAAGGAGCAGGCCGAACGCGTGTTGAAGATCGCGGCGAATCCGAGTGTCTCCCTCGCCATTCGATCGGAAGCGCTCGGTTGCCTCCGCGATTGGAGCGAACCCGGCCCGCGCGACCGCGTGACCGGGTTCTGGCGGCCGCTCGAAAAACGCGATCCCGCGATCATCAAGGGAGTCGTCGAAGCTGGGCGGGAAACGCTGCTCTCGCTAAATTCGCAGAAATTGCAGACCGAAGCGATCACGGTAATGGTGAAAGCCGGGGCCAAGATCGACGACGAACTCTTCTGCGGCTGGATCGCCGATCCGAACAAACAGACCGCATTGCGCGTCGCGGCGCTGCGATCCTTGGCCGAGCGCAAGTCGCCCATTCTTAAAGCAGTTATTCAAACGGCGATGAAAGACTCCGCCCCGCTGTTGCGGGCAACCGCAAGGGAGTTGCTGGCACATTCCGACCCTGCCGCGGGTACGGTCCAACTGATTGACGTGCTCCAGAATAAAGATGCCGCGTTGATCGAGAAACAATCGGCGATCCTGATTCTGGCGAAGGTGAAGACGCCTGACGCGAGTGCGGCCCTCGACGACCTCGCCAAGCGGTTGTGCGAAACCGACTTCCCCAAGGAATGGATCGTGGACACGCTGGAAGCGCTCAAGGCCGCAGCGACACCCTCCCGCGACGTTCTCCGCAAGAAGTACGAGGACCCTCTGCCGAAAGATCCGGTGGGTAAATACCAGATGAGCCTGACCGGCGGGAACGCCGAGAAGGGCCGCGAACTTTTCTACAACCACACGGCCGCGCAGTGTGTCCGCTGCCATAAAGTTCAAAACTCTGGCGGCGTAGCCGGGCCGGATCTCACCGATGTGGCCAAACGCTACCCCGAGAAAACGAGGGATTTCTTGCTCGAATCGCTGGTGCTACCGAGCGCGAAGATCACCCCCGGTTTCGGCACCATGACCGTCAGCCTCGACGACGGCCGCGTTCTCACCGGCGTGCTGCTCGCCGACGACAAGGCCGGCGTGACATTGCAATTCCCGGACGGGAAGAAGGAAACATTCCCCCGCGAAAGCATCGAGAAACGCACGGTGCCGCAATCGGCGATGCCCACGGTCGACCGTACGCTGACACCGCGCGAGATGAGGGATTTGATAGAGTTCCTGAGTACGTTAAAGTAATGTTCCATTCGCGGCCGAATCGTCGCTCACGTTTCCGGCTAGTTTAGGACGAACCACCATCCGAAAGAGTTCCCATGCTGCACGTCGTCGCCACCATCGAAGTCCACGAAGGCAAGCGAGGCGAGTTCCTGCTGGTGTTCGAGAAGCTCACACCACAGGTGCGGGCCGAGGAGGGTTGCATCGAATACGGTGCGGCCATCGATATTCCCACGGCCATCAAGGTTCAAGTGCCACCGCGGCACAACGTGATCACCGTGATCGAGAAGTGGGAGAGCATCGAGGCGCTGACGGCGCACTTGGCCGCTCCGCACATGGCAACTTATCGTGAAGACGTGAAGGAGATCGTGAAAGGCGTCGCGTTGCAAGTGCTGGCCCCGGTGTGAATCAGAGGCGCTGCCTCCACGGCTGCCCGCGCCGGCGGGCATTCGGAAAACGTTGAGTCATTCCTTCCCGAATAGCCCGCCGTGCTGGGGAGTTGTCAATTCGCGAATAAATAAAAGGAAACTCGCGGATCCGCGCGACGACCGCACGTACTTCGGCGCGGACGTCGTCTCCCAACCCGTAGCCCTGCAGGTCGAAGAAGTCCTGCAAGTCGTTCAGATCCGCCATCGCAGGATCGGTGAACCGGTATGCTTTCATCGTGCTCGCTCCGCACGCCGTCGTTCCAAATCCAATTTGGCCAATTCAAAGGCTTCGTCACCATCGATCATTTTCATCGAACCCTCGGCCACGGATGCAATGCGACGATCTAATTCCGCCCGGAATTCGGGATCTTTCATAGTGTCGAAATCCTCCGGGTCGACCATGTATTAAAGCCGGATAGAAATCAGCTCGCGTTCGCTATCCGTAAGGGTTCGGATTTGTTCGAGAATGGCCTCGGCCGCTGCGCTCATAACAAGCCCTCTAGAGTTTTTCGGAATTATAACGTCGGGCCGATGTGCCACGGGGCGAATTCCTCTTCGCCCACGCCGTGGTGTTCGCTCTTGGTTTTCTCGCCGCTCGCGGTTGCGAGGATAGTATTGAAGATCGTTTTGCCCACGACCTCGACCGGCGTGCCGTCGAGGATCACCCCGGCGTTGATGTCCATATCCGCCAGCATGCGGTCGTACATCGTGGTGTTCGTGGCCACCTTCAAACAGGGTGCCGGCTTGCAACCGTACACGCTACCGCGGCCGGTGGTGAACACGCATACGTTCGCCCCTCCCGCCACGATGCCGGTCATGCTGACCGGATCGTACCCGGGGGTATCCATCACCACGAAGCCCTTGGCGATCACCGGCTCCGCGTACTGGTACACGTCTACCATCGCGGTGGTGCCCGCCTTGGCGATGGCCCCCAGGCTCTTTTCGTAGATCGTGGTGAGGCCGCCTTCTTTGTTCCCCGGCGACGGGTTGTTGTTGATCTCGGCGCCGAACAGCGCGGTGTACCATTCCCACCACTTGATGCGTTCGACGAGTTTCTCGCCGACCTTCTGCGAAACCGCCCGGCGGGTGAGGATGTGTTCCGCCCCGTAGATTTCCGGGGTCTCGGCGAGGACGCTCGTGCCGCCCTGCTGCACGATCAGATCCGAGGCGACGCCGAGGGCCGGATTGGCGGTGACGCCGCTGTTGCCGTCGGAGCCGCCGCAGTTGGTGCCGAGGATTAGCTTGTCGGCGGGGAGGCGGACGCGTTTGACGTCGTTCGCTCTTGGCAACATGTCGATCACGGCTTTGACGCCGAGGTCGACGGTCTTCGAGATGCCGCCGGCTTC
>JBBQWA010000339.1:0-4572 GCA_038211045.1 Gemmatales bacterium | reverse complement strand
ATCATAAATGGGATCGTAGCCGCGGAGCGAGAGCTTGAAGCCGTTCTTGCCTTGGGCGCTGCCGTGGCAGGTTCCGGCATTGCAACCCAGCTTGGAGAGCACGGGTTGAACGTCTTTCACGAAGCCGATTTCGGCGGGCTTCGCGGACAAGTTCACCGACAATGGTACTTCGGTGACGGCGCCGTTGAGTTCGATTGTGATATTCCCGCCCCCCGACATCATGGGGCGCACCAAACCAGTGGGGGAGACCTTCACGCACTCGGGGCCCTTCACCTTCGCCAGTCGCGTCACATCCAACGTCTCGCCCGATGCGAGGTGGGCGATTACCGTGAGTTGGGCGTAGGCGAACGGATCGTTGAGCTCGATCTTTTTCGGCGTTGCCGATAGCGAGGCGATCTTCGCCCCGGCGGGAAGCGTTTCCTCCGCGGCAGATGCGAAGGGGGCGAACGCGATGAGGAGAAGTAGGGAACGCATATCGGAATTCTCGGGGGGTGTTCAGTTGGTCTTGTTCCCCTCTCCCCTTGCGGGAGAGGGGAGCTAGGCAATTACTTCGGCATCACGGTGAATTCGTTCACCAACTTCCCCGTGGCGGGATCGTGCAGCCAGACCTTGCCATCGAACCCGGAGGAGGCCAACCGCTTGCCGTCGGGCGACCAAGCCACGGCGAACGCCGGGCCGCTCACCTTCTCGGCCTTGTTCAGCTTCTTGCCGGTTTCCGCTTCAAAAATGGCCACTTCACCGGCACCGTCGAGGCCGCTGGCCGAGGCGAATCGCTTGCCGTCGCGGTCGAACTTGAGGGCCGAAATGCGGCCGATGACCGGATCGAACTGGCGGATCTTGTTGGCGTCGTCGCCGATGACGCGCTTGGTTTCGCGGTGCATCTTATACAGGCGGGGAATGCCGTCGGCGCCGCCGACGAGGAGTTCGTCGTAGTTCCTGGCCGGGGCGTCGGGCGTATCCGGGGAAACCTTCGCCATCTTCTTCTCTGCGATCGGGCGAATGTCCAAACAAATGAGGCCACCCTTGAGCGCGCCGGGCGTGATGCTCGTGACGTTATCGACGAACCGTTGCGTGGCAACTTCCGTGAGTTTCATACTCATGTCCCGGCTGACGCTGGCGAGGTGTTGGCCGTCTTGGCTGAACACGGTACCCAGTACCCAATCGGAGTGGGTGCCCATTTGAAGGGCTTGTTTGCCCGTGGCGGGGTCGATGGCCCGCACGGTGTTGTCGATGCAACCGACCGCGACGAGGTTGCCTTCGGGTGCCCAGCTCGCTCCGTACACGGTGTCGAAGGTAAGCGGGGCCGAGACTTTCAGCTTGCGCTTCGCGACGTCCCAGATTTGCACTTCGCCGAAGCGGCCGGGGTCGCCGGCGGCGGCCACGAGAAACTTTCCGTCGGGCGAGAAGGCCACCGATTGGACGCGTTCCGAAAGGCCGACGAGGCGGGCTTCGAGCTTCCAATCCCCGGTCGAATATAGAAGCACTTCGTGGTACCCGGCTACGGCGAGCCATTCGCCCTTCGGTGAGAATGCCAGCGAAGTCACCACCGGCGGCGATTGGTATACCGGCGGATGGTCGGCGTCGATTAGCTTGGCGTTCGCGGAGGCGGGGGTATCGTCCGCGGCGCCTTCGACGATCCAACGTTCGATCAGGGTGAATTGGTCTTTCGTCAGCGGCGTGCCGTTCTTCGGCATCTCGGATTTACCTTCGTGAACGCGGATTTCGTTCAGCAGGTAGCTTTCCTTGGGCTTGCCGGGGGCGATGCCGGGCTTGCCGCTGTCGCCTTGTTTCAGCATCGCGGCGTGTTCCGTCATCACGTAACCGCCTTGCGCTTTGGCCGGTTGGTGGCAGCCTTGGCAGTTCTGTTGGAAGATCGGGCGAACATCTTTGAAGAAGCTGACCTTCTCGGCTGCGGCGAGCGGCAATGCGAACAACGCTAAGGCGATCAGCGATCGGCACGCAAACATGGATTCGGCCCCAAGACATTCAGGCGGTGGGAAGTGAATGATAGCAGATGGAACGTAAGGAATGCAAGAAAGCGTTTCGAGAGGGTGTGCCTACGGATTTCGGCATCCCTGAATAGGCAATCCCCGTCATTCCCGCCTACGCGGGAATGACGGGGGGGGGGTGATTTGCATATTGGCTCATGGCCGGCTCATGGCCGTAATCTACAGGGGCACCCTTTCGAGAGCGGCTCGGCGTCAGCACGCCGAGTGTATTTCTCAGCGAACCGACGCTTCGCCGCTCACCAAAACAAAATCAAGGGTGGCTGACGGGACTTGAACCCGCGACCTCAGGAATCACAATCCCGCGCTCTAACCAACTGAGCTACAACCACCACAGTTCGGCAAATCAATCTTACCTCCCCGGAGTAACCCGGCAAGGCCGCACACACGCTAACGGACGCGCGAATGGGAAGAATGGTTCGCATTGTGACGGCTCGCGGCGAAATCGGGTTGATCGAAGTAAATGACCATCAGTTTTGGAATTCCACTCCGAGCGGCGGGCGCTGGGGATGCGTTGAAAAAAGAAACGAGTTCTCCCTTCGGCGGCTGCGAGCCATAAATCAATTCAAACGAATCTCCATTCGCCAAGGCTGCAGCCATGATTCTCGAAGGCATCATTCCGCCCATCGTCACGCCGATGAATGCGGACGAATCCATCGACCTCGCCGGGTTGAACCGTTCGATCGATTTCCAATTGAGCCACGGAGTCCACGGCATTTTCGTGCTGGGAACCACCGGCGAGTTCTACGCGATGTCCGAAGCCGAGAAACACTCGGTGATCGCCGGGGCGGTGGCCCATTGCAATGGGCGTACGCGGGTGTTCGCGGGCACTGGGGCGGAAACCACCGGCGAAGTGATTCGCCTTACGAAGATGGCCGAGCGCGAAGGTGCGGCAGGCGTTTCCGTGATTACGCCGTACTTTTTGAAGCCGACGCAAGCGGAACTGTACGACCATTTCCGCCGCGTGGCCGAGGCCACGAACTTGCCCGTGGTGCTCTACAACAACCCCGCTACCTGCGCCGGGGTGAGCATCGAACCCGAGACCGTGGCGAAGTTGGCCGGGGTGAAGAATATCATCGGCATCAAAGATTCTTCGGGCGATCTTCAGAACACCATCGAATTGATCAAACGTACGCCCCCGGAATTCAGCGTGCTCAATGGCCGGGATACGCTGATTCTCGCGGCGCTCATGTTCGGGGCGAAGGGGGCCATCCCCGCGACGTGCAACGTCGCACCGAGTTTCTGCATGGGCATCTACGAGAACTTCCGCAGTGGGAACATCGCTGCGGCCCGCGAATTCCAAGATCGGCTCGCCCCGGTGCGCTTGGCGATGACCTTGGGCACCGGCAACGGTGCCGTGAAAGAAGCGATGGCGCTGTTGGGCCGGCCGGCCGGGCCGAACCGTATGCCCATCGGCCCGTTGAGTGAAGAAAAGCGTGAGAAGTTGAAGCAAATTCTAACGGCTGCCGGATTGATGTGAACGCCGCACCCGCCATCCCGCCATCGCGGCCAAGCCGAGGCCGCCCAGAATCAGCGTTCCCGGTTCGGGGGTATCGACGGTCTGCACGACACTCACGGGGATTTCGGTATCGGTCTTTTCCGAATCGGTTCCATCGACCGCCAACACCCACCAACCATCTTCGGGCACCGGGATTGTCGCCGCACCGAGGAAGCTGCCGTCCGGAGAGTAAAGCGAGTAGCCGACACTGCCGGGGCCACTGGCCGGTTTGCTCACCTGTACCCCGGCGGTCGCGGGGCTGCCGGACGCGGGGGATGGGGTACTCGACGTGAAGAAACCGCTGGGAATGCTGCCGCCACCGAGGCCTTGCCCGTAGGCCGCATTCGGGAGGCTGAACGTCAGCGGGTTGGCTTCGCTCACCGTGGATGGATCGATCGGCACCCCCGTGGCCAAGTTCACCAACCCGGTGCCGAGGGGGTTGGCACTCATCGTCACGATGCTCGTGACGGCGATGGCTTTCACATCGTTCGGCACGTTGTACCATGAAAAGTGGGCGCTACTCGGTTCGCCGCCGTTCGGCCCGGAGGCGAGAATCACTCCAATGGTACTCTGAGCGTGAGCCGAGATGGCGGAACAGACCAACGCGAAAATACCGAGCGAGTGCCGGAGCATACGCTTCCTCCATGATGCGCATCGAATGTGAGCTGGACGAATCCTAATCGGGGTGAATGGGCAAAATCAAGCCCAAGTGGAATCGGGGTGTGCCGAGTCATGAGTGCGAAGCGATTCACCCCGGCGTATTTGCGGTCGTGCAGCACGATACGCTTTTCCCACGGTTCCAGCACGATTTCTACCGGTGCGCCGGGCACGAGTTCGAACCGCAAAGCGCGCGGGCCGGTCTTCCGCCCTCTCCGCACCAATTCAATTTATCCTCCAACTTTTCGGTTTCCAGCACCCCTAAATAAACACCTTGTTCCTAGCGCAACCCCAAGCTGGAATCCATTGCGCTTTCGGCGCATAAGTCAATTCGTTAGCATTCGACGACATACGGTGAGAGTTTTCATTCATCCCTACTTCGCCCCCGGTGGCACATACTTCGTCAGCCAA
>JBBQWA010000338.1:0-4578 GCA_038211045.1 Gemmatales bacterium | reverse complement strand
CCGGGGCGTTGGCCGCGTTGTTGATGGCCGCCGAAAGCCTGCGGTTTCAACTTCGTGCCGTCCTTCATCAGCAGCAGCCCGATGCCCACGGGGCCGCCGAATTTGTGGGCCGAGGCGGTGAGCGTGGTGCAACCAAGATCGCGGAAGTTCACCGGGATTTTGCCGACCGCTTGTGCGGCATCGGTATGCACGGGCACGTTGGGGAGAGGCTTGGCGAACTGGCGCACCGGTTGGATCGCCCCGGTTTCGTGGTTGGCCAGCATGAGAATGGCCAACTCAAAGCGGGGGGACATCGTCCCCTTGCTCGGCGCTAACAGGGGGACGATATCCCCCCGCTTTTGGAAATCCACAATCCCCCGCGCATCGACGTCCATCCATTCGATTGTGGCGCCCGCTTCGGCCAGCACCCGCAGCGGTTCCATCACGCAGTTGTGTTCAATCTTCGCGGCGAGGATGCGCGCCGGTTCGCCCCGGGGCACCGTGCCGAAGATGGCGAGGTTGTTGGCTTCCGTGGCGCTGCCGGTGAACAATACTTCGGAAGGGGAAGCCCCGAGCAGCGCCGCCACCTGTTCGCGGGCATCTTCGAGCAACCGCCTCGCTTTCCGCCCTAGCGTATGGCTGGAAGCGGGATTACCGAGGTTCTCCGATGCGATGCGCGCCATCGCCTCGGCCGCTTCGGGTAGCAAAGGCGTGGTCGCATTGTGATCGAGGTAGATCACTTCTTCACGATCCAGATGTTGCGGAATTGCACCGGGTTTCCGTGGTCTTGCAGCATGATCGGCCCCGGCATCGAGGGATCGCCGCCCGCGCCGGCGCGGGTGTTATCCACCGGCACTTTCACCGCATCGTGGATCTTCACGCCGTTGTGAACCACCGAAATGATCGTCGGTTCTTTCTTGGTTTTGCCATCGAACACCGGGGCGGTGAACTCGATGTCGTAGCTCTGCCACACGGTCGGCGCCTTGCATGCGTTGGCACTCGGAACGGCGATTTCGTAGATGCCACCGCAATCGTTGTTCTTGCTCACCAAGCCGTAGGAATCGAGCACTTGCACTTCGTAACGCCCTTGCAGGTACACGCCGCTGTTGCCCTTCGCTTGCCCGGAAGCCTTCGGCATGTACGGCACGCGGAACTCAACGTGCAGCGTAAATGAACTGAACTTCTCCTTGGTGAAGAGGGCGCCCCCCTTCTCCACTTGCACGGCTCCGCCATCCACGAGCTTCCAATGCGCGGCGCTCTTGCCGTCTTGCTTTGTCCAGGCGTCGAGGTTCTTGCCGTCGAAGAGTACGATGGCCCCCTTGGGTGCGGGGGTGCTTTCGACATCCTTCTTATCTTCGGGCTTGAGAATCTTGAGGTCGCCGAGATCGCCGTATTGGGCGGCGGCGGTGTTCACCGCGAGGAAGAGGGCAAGCGATGCGGACAGTAATCGAAACATGATGCACCTGAGGAAGAGGGTGTGGGGAAGGTTATGGTACGAAACCGAGGCGACTTCAATGAGAGGTGTCCGAGGCTGAAGCGTGAGCGAAGCAGAGATCGCCACTGAGAGGTGTCCGAGGCTGAAGCGTGAGCGAAGCAGAGATCGAACGATCCATGGGGTGAGAATATGCCGCGGCGATGGCGGATTCTGCTGTTGGGCATCGCGCTTGGCGCCGGTTGCCGTTCCACGAAAACTGCGGAAGAACGCGCGATGGATGCACAATTCAACGAACACTGGCGCAACGGCGGCGGCTTCAACAATCCGAACGTCGAGCGGAAGAAGAACGGGCAACCCCCGGTGAATTTCAACGATCGCGAAGAACCATCCTTCTGGGACGGCGTTATCAACGGCCTCATCAACGATTGATGAAACGCCACGTTGTTGAGAATGTCAACTCACTTCCAGAACATCCCCAAGACGAATCGATAACAACGCGACGAGTGCGGCCGGCACGAGCGGAATCAGTGTGGAAAGTTTGTTGTTGCGGGCGACCAATACCAACACCGAGATCGGTACACCTCGGAGCGATTGTTGGTATTTCAAATTCTGATCGACCGTTAGTAGAACTTCAAATTCGGATGCGACGATTGAAGCCAAGAGTTCCCCATTTTTCTTCCCCGTCCAGCCCATCTCGCGCACGGTCGCAACATCGTGCCCAATCAAATACTTCTTCAGGCGTTTTGGAACGCATTCATCGAGTAAGATTCGCATCGGCGACCCATGATTGTTTGGCTTCTCGCAACGCCCTCAACGCTTGTTCGAGTGAAACGCTCGGGAAATCTTCCAAAAACTCGTCGAGCGGTTCGTTCCCTTCAAGGTAATCGAACAGCGTGCTGGCCGGCACGCGGGTACCCACAAAAACCGGCACGCCGCTCATAATGTCCGGGTCGGAATGGATCACGGAATCGGTATTCATCGGTTCCCCTCTGGCTATCCGCATTCTACCACACTTCGCCTTCCCACGATCGCCGCAATTCGCTTACACTCCCGGCATGATCGCCGCACCCCCGCGAATTTCGTACCCCGAAGGCGGCAACGCCGCCTGCGCCCAAGTCGAGGATTCCTCGTTCTGGTTCCGGCACCGCAACCGCATCATCCTCGATCAACTCGAACGCTTCCCGCCGGGCGGAACGCTCTGGGATATCGGCGGCGGCAACGGTTTCGTCAGCTCGGCGATGCAGAACGCCGGGCACGAGGTGGTATTGGTGGAACCGGGCGAAAGCGGCTGCCACTCGGCGAAAGCCCGCGGCGTTCGCAACGTGAAGTGCGGCTTGTGGGAAGACTTGGCCGGGGAACCGGGAAGCGTGCCCGCCGCCGGCCTGTTCGACGTACTCGAACACATTCAAGATGATCTCGGCTTCCTCGAAACGCTGGGGAACGCACTGCGGCCGGGTGGCACGCTGATCCTCACCGTGCCCGCGTTCAATATGCTCTGGAGCAGCGAAGACGATCACGCTGGGCACTTCCGTCGCTACACGGTGCGAACGCTCTCAAGAGTGTTGGTCGAAGCCGGGTTCGAGGTGGAATTCGCCTCGCCATTCTTCTGGCCGTTGACGCTGCCGCTGTTTGCGATGCGTACGATCCCATCAAAACTCGGCCTGCGCAGGGGCGTGAAAGCGGAAACGACGGCGAAGGAACACACCGCCCCGGCGGGGGTTTTCGGCCGAATGTTCGCCAATGCGTTGGATTCTGAACAGAAGCGATTGAAGCGAGGAAAGTGCCAACGCTTCGGAACGAGCTTGATCGCGGTGGCGAGAAAGGCGGAACGATGAACGGCCCGGTTTTGTTAGCCCGACGCACCAATCACCCTGTCGTCTTGGTCGCAGACCAAGACGGGGTGAGGGGGCTTCATCCCCAGATCACCCCAAACCCTTCGGAAGCCCCCCTCACCCCGCCGCTCTGCGAGCGGCCACCCACTCCCCGGCGGGGAGAGGGTATTTCCGTCGTCATTCCCATCTACAACAGCAGCGCCATCCTGCCCGCATTGTTGAACCGGCTGCTGCCGGTGCTGGAACAAATCGCCGCCGAGTACGAAGTGATCCTCGTGAACGACGGTTCGCCCGATGCGAGTTGGGAAACCATCGTGCGAGAGTTGCCCCATCGGCCGCATGTGCGCGGGCTGCGACTGAGCCGGAACTTCGGCCAACACAACGCCCTGCTCTGCGGTATCCGCGCGGCGAAGTTCCCCGTCTGCATCACGATGGACGACGACCTTCAACATCCCCCCGAGGAACTGCCCAAGCTGTTGGCGAAGCTCGAAGAAGGTTACGACCTCATCTACGGCGCGCCGCAGCGAGAAACGCACGGGGCGATCCGCGATACCTCCTCGAAGATGATCAAGCGGGCGATGCAGCATGTGCTCGGTGTGGAAATGGCGGCGGCGGCCGGAGCGTTCCGCTGCTTCCGCACTCGGCTGCGCGACGCCTTCGCCGAGTACCGCAGTCCGCAGGTGAACCTCGAAGTCCTGCTTTCCTGGGCCACGACGAACCTCGCTTCGGTGCGGGTGCCGCACGGCGCCCGGCACAGCGGGCAATCGGGGTACACCTTCCGCAAGCTGCTCGGCCACACCGCGAACCTCGTGCTCGGCTACAGCACCGCCCCGCTGCGGCTCGCCAACCTCCTCGGCTTCCTCATCATCCTCTTCGGCATCGTCGTTCTCATGGTGGTACTCGGGCGGTACGTGATAGAAGGTTCGAGCGTGCCCGGCTTCCCATTCCTCGCTTCTGTCATGGCGATCTTCAGCGGGGTGCAATTGCTTTCGCTCGGTGTCATCGGCGAATACATCGCCCGCATCTACACCCGCACGATGGAACGGCCCGCGTTCGTCATCGCGGAGGAAGCGAAGTCGCCGTGATCCGAGCGCTGCCGTGGGATACGGAGTTCTTCGGCTTCCCCATCGGTACGGTGGAAGGCGGCGCAGAACCCCACGAATTGCAGGGGTTCGAGTGCGTGTACTGGTTGGCGGACGTTGGGGATGAACGACCGTTGGGGCTAGGGTTCAAGAAGGTGGATGAACGAATCACGCTGGAATGTCGAGGCGGGGGGGGGGGGGGGGGGGGGGCGGGGGGGAGGGGTTGTGAGTGCGCGGGTGGGGGGGGTGC
>JBBQWA010000337.1:0-4601 GCA_038211045.1 Gemmatales bacterium | reverse complement strand
AAAGGACACTTCCGCCCGGTATTCTCGCTTTAAGCTTGTGCGGCAGCTTCCTGCTTCTTGCTTTCCTTCTTGGCCTTCGGCTCCGGAGCCGCGGCCGCGACCTTCTTCACCTTTTCTTCCAAGCTCGTGCATTTCAATCCGGCTTCGGTCGCCGCACGGGCCAGCGCTTTCACTCGGCCGTGGAAGCGGAACGGGCCGCGATCGAACGCCGCTTCGCTGATCCCCTTGGCCTTGGCGGCCTCCGCGAGCTTCTTGCCGATTTCCTTCGCGGCGGCAATGTTGCCCCCGTAAACCTTCACGCCTTTATCGTTGGTCGAAGCGCTGGCGAGGGTAACGCCGTTGGCATCGTCGATCAGTTGGGCGTAGATGTGGATGCTGCTGCGGAACACCGACAAACGGGGTTTGGCAGCGGTTCCGCGAATCATTCGGCGAACGCGGTGTTTCCGCCGAACCGACCGCTTCTTTTTGAGTTGTTGAGCGTCCATATGAGTGTTCAGTGTTCAGTGGTCAGTGTTCAGTAAGTGCCGCAGTGTTTAACCGGTTCAGATCGCCAATGCTAGGTTCTGTAACTGAACACTGAACACTGAACACTGAACACTCCATTTACTTGCCGGCCGAGAAGGACTTGCCTTCCTTGCGGCGAACCGTTTCGTTCTCGTAGCGTACGCCTTTGCCCTTGTACGGTTCGGGCTTCTTGGCCGCACGGATTTCCGCGGCGAACTGCCCCACGGCTTGTTTATCCGAACCGGTAATCAGGATCGTGGTCGGATCGGGAACGGTGCAAGTGATACCTTCGGGCGGCACGAACATCGGCTTGTTGGCGAAGCCGACCATCAACTCGACGCCCTTGCCCTTGGCTACGGCTTGGTAACCGACGCCTTCGATTTTCAACCGCTTGGAGTACCCGGTGGTCACTCCGACGATCATATTATTGATGAGTGCGCGGGTAAGGCCGTGCAAGGCACGGTTGGTGCGGTCGTCGTTGGGGCGCGTGACGGTGATCTTGCCGTCTTCGTTCTTCACCACCATATCCGGGTGGTGCTTGAACTGCAGCTTGGCGCTCTTGCCTTCGACCTTCACGACGCCGTTTTCCAGCGAGACTTTCACGCCCGCGGGAATCGCGATGGGTTGTTTTCCGATCCGGCTCATTCTCGTATCTCCTGAAGGCTTCACCGGGGTTAACCGGAACGCAGCCCGTTGAGTGATCACCACACGGTGGCGAGGATTTCGCCGCCCACCTTGGCTTGTTTCGCTTGGCGGTCGCTCATCACGCCGCGGCTGGTGGTGACGATGGCGATGCCGAGGCCATCGAGCACGCGGCGGATTTCTTTGTAGCTTTGGTACACCCGGCGGCCCGGCTTCGAGTATCGCTCGATATGCCGAATGACCTTTTCGCCTTCCGGGCCGTACTTCAAGAACACTTGGAGCACGACGTGGGCATCGCCCAAGTCGCTCGTTTCGGTGAATTCTTGGCCGGCTTCGCCCTTGGCGTACTTACCGATACGGTAACCGGCGATGAAGCCTTCATCCACGAGTACTTTGGCGATGGCCACTTTCAACTTAGTGGCGGGCATATCGACGGCCGGGCGTTCGACGTTGCTCGCGTTCCGCAGGCGGGTCAGCATGTCCGCGACAGGATCGGTCATCATGGGCAGGAGCCGGGTATGGGGTGTCGGGTGTGGGGGTCTGCAATATCTGCAGACGAAGTTTTTTGGGAATATCGAATCGGGATGAATCGTGGATGCGGGACCAAACACCCCACACCCCAGACTCTACCAAGAAGCCTTGCGAACGCCGGGGATCAAGCCGCTACTGGCCATATCCCGGAAGATAATTCGGCAGACGCCGAACTTCCGTAGCACGGCGCGGGGGCGACCGGTGATGCGGCAGCGACGGCGAACGCGGATGATGTCCCGGGGGCGCATCAGCTTGGCGGCATCGCGTTGGTCTTCCGGCTTGGCCATCTCTGTGCGGTGCGCTTCGAGTGCGGCCAATTGCTGCTTGTACCGGACCATTTTGGCTTCGGTGGACATTCTCGATCCTTACTCTGCGGCGTTCTGGTTCGGTTCGCGGGTTGCCCGCGGTGAGCCAGCCGTTCCGCCAACGTGAAAGAAACAGTGTATCGGTCGTTCGCGCATCGTCAACACGGAAAACCCAATCCCTCAAGGCAGAGGGTGAAATCCACTATGCTTCGCGGAAGGGCATGCCGAACATCTTCAACAACTCGCGGGCTTCTTCGTCGTTTTCGGCGCTGGTGCAAACGGTGATGTCCATGCCCTGCGTGAAGTGGACTTTGTCCGGATCGATTTCGGGGAACACGAGTTGCTCGGCGAGGCCCATGCTGTAGTTGCCATTGCCGTCGAAGCTCTTCGGGTTCACGCCGCGAAAGTCGCGGATCCGGGGCAGTGCGAGGTTGATGAGGCGATCGAGGAATTCGAACATCCGCTTGCCGCGGATCGTCACGCGGCAACCGATGTCGTAACCTTCGCGGAGGCGGAAACCACTCACGGCGATCTTGGCCTGTGTGATTTGGGCTTTCTGCCCGGCGATCAACGTGAGTTGATCGACCGCTTCGGTCATGCGGTTCTTATCTTGGAGCGCTTTGCCCACACCCATGTTGATGCAAATCTTTTGCAGCTTGGGCATGCTGTTGATATTCGTGCGGCCGAACTTCTTCATGAGTTCGGGGAGGATTTCCTTGGCGTACTTGTCTTGATAGCGGGTCATCGCAAACTTTCGGGTTGGGCCTAACTTCGAACCCATTGCGACGGGAACGATACGGTCCGGGGTGTTGGGTGGGCGGTGCCGCTACTTTCAGTTACGGTGGGCATTGCCCACCTACTCAATTATTTCTTGGCCGCGTACTTCGGGTTCGCCTTGGCGAGCGTACGGATCGTGGTGCCGCTCTTCTTGGCGAAGAGTTCCTTGGTGCCGTCGGCGGTGTAGCGTACGCCCACGCGGGTAGGCACGCCGGCCTTCGGGTCGATGAGCATTACGTTGGAAGCATCGACGGGCATTTCCTTGGAAAGCCGGCCGCCTTGCGGGTTGCGCTTCGAGGGCTTCAAGTGCTTGTAGACGCGGTTGATCCCTTCGACCACGACCTTGCCGTCGGTGCGCAGCACGCGGAGAACTTTGCCGCGTTTGCCTTTGTCTTCGCCGTTCAACACGGCAACAACGTCGTCTTTGCGAATATGCATAGCTCACCAATACGTTTTGTAGGGTGGGCATTGCCCACCGTGCTAACTGGAGGTGGGCAGTGCCCACCCTACAAATCAAACCACTTCAGCCGCGAGGCTGATAATCTTATTGAACTTCACGCGGAGTTCGCGGGGCACGGCGCCGAAGATCCGGGTGCCGCGCGGGTTGTTGTCGTTGTCGAGGAGCACGAGGGCGTTGCTATCGAATCGAACGTAGCTTCCGTCTTCGCGGCGGGTTGCCACTTTCGTGCGGACGATCACGCCCTTCACCACGTCGCCGGCCTTCACGTCGCCACCGGGAAGCGCTTTCTTCACGCTGGCGCGGATGACGTCGCCGAGGTTGGCCACGCGGCGTTTGGTGCCCCCGAGCACTTGAATGCACATAACTTCTTTGGCGCCGGTGTTGTCCGCGACATCAAGGTAGGTATACATCTGGATCATTGGAAAACTCAGTGTTCGGTGTTCAGTATTCAGTGTTCAGCACTGACATAGCAGTTGTGTCCGGTATCGGTGTTCTTTTTCTTAATGAAAACTGAACACTGAACACTACTGAGGTTTGGTGCCTGTTGCTTCCGGGGGCAGTTCGCCGCCGACGACTTTGCCTTCGAGGTTGGCGAAGGTGCGGGTCGGCGCCAAGGTGATGACGCGGAGGAGCGTCCACCGTTTCATCTTGGAAAGCGGGCGGGATTCGCGGATTTCCACGGTATCGCCCAAGTGGGACGCATTGGCTTCGTCGTGGGCGTAGCACACGGTGCGGCGCTTCACGAATTTGCCGTACTTCGCGTGGCGTACGAGCCGTTGGATTTCCACGCGGCGCGTTTTATCCATTTTGTCGCGGGTGACGATGCCCGTAACGATTCGGCCTTCGGAGGCCACCGGAATCGGGGCCGTGCTGGTGTTCGATTCCGCCATTACTTACCGCTCCCCTTCGCCACTTGGACTGCGCGTATCGCTTGGATGTTGTGAACCCGCTGGATGGCCCGCTTGGTTCGGCGTTTGCCGGGGCCTTCGGTTCTGTCTTCCAGATCGGTGAGTTGTTTCGTGAGGTCGGCGTCGGCCGACTTGTTCAGCGCGCCGAGTTGGCGTTCGCGTTGGATCGTCTTGATCCGCGCGATGTCCTTCTTGGCCTTCTTGATCTCGCTGGGGGTTTCCAAACGGTCGGTGGCCGATTGGAAGCGCAGTTGGAACAAGTGCTTTTCGGTATCGCGGAGGGTGAGCGCGAGTTCGTCGTCGCTCATGCCTTTCAGGTGATCCGGTTTCATATCGCTGTCTCTCTCTGATTTCTCTTACACCTTCTCCGCTTGGGGAGAGGGTCGTTTCGACCGCAGGTCGAAGCGGGGTGAGGGGGAATCTTCAATACCCCCTCACCCCCAACCCCTCTCCCCGAGGGGAGAGGGGAGTAGG
>JBBQWA010000336.1:0-4603 GCA_038211045.1 Gemmatales bacterium | reverse complement strand
CATCCAATTCGGCAAGGAGTCCTCCAGAATATTGGTAGGCGTCGACGGCCACATCCGAGTGCTCAGTCACGGCCAACTTGAAGTGTCTGGGCCGTCCCCCGACACAGAGCAGGACCTCTTTGTCCGAGTGGAAGTCGACTTGGCGGCAATTCGGAACCAACTCTTCGCAAAATGAGTCGGGCCTTCAACGTTTCAGAAACCACCAACGAAGCCCCGTTCGGGTCTGGCAAATCTTCATGGCAAGGCCACTCTTCACCCTCTCCACAGCGGGGAGAGGGTGGAATCACATTGCCATGAAGTTTTGCCACCCCCCGTTCCGCCCGCCGCATTTACGGATAGCCGAGGGTCTTGACAACTCGCACTGATTCAGGATAATAACATCCTAAATCACTGGAGCGTTTCCATGGGTGCGAATCGTTTGGCAATCCTGCTTTTTCTCGCCGTGTGTTCCGGTTCGGCATCGGCCATCGATTTGGATCGCCCGCCTATTCGCTATGCCACCGCGCCGACCGACAACGCCGTAACGCGGCTCGAAGCCAAATGGAAAGCCAACTCCGGCAAACTCAAATCGGCAGACGAGCACGGGTACTTGCGATCGCTGCTCGAATCCTTCGATATTCCGCTTTCGTCGCAAGTTCTCGTCTTCTCGAAAACGAGCTTGCAACGGCACCGCATCACGCCGCAAACCCCCCGGGCGATTTATTTCAACGATGAAATTGCCGTCGGATTCTGCCAGCGCGGCGACGTGTTGGAAGTGGCGGCCACCGATCCCCAACTCGGCACGGTGTTCTACACCCTCGATCAAGATCCCGCGAAGCCATTGGCCTTCACCCGCCAAACCGAGAGTTGCATGATCTGCCACGGATCCTCGCGGAATCAGGGCTTCCCCGGCCATTTGAGCCGATCGCTCTCGACCGACCGCACCGGCGAATTGGTGCTTTCGCTCGGCAGCAAACGGGTCGATCACAGCACGCCGTTCGAGGATCGATGGGGCGGATGGTACGTCACGGGGACTTCCGGCAAACAATCGCACCAAGGTAATCGCATCGTCGGGGGTTGGCCGTGGGTGGAAAAGGGGAAAGAACCCGACCTAGATAACGTGACCGATTTGAAGCCGTATTTCACGGTAGCGAACTACCTCGCTCCGCACAGCGATCTGATCGCGCTGATGGTGTTGGAGCACCAAGGGGAAACGCAGAACCGGTTGACACAGGCGAATATGCTCACGCGCCTCGCCCTCCACGAACAGGAATCTTTGAACAATTCGTTCAAACGCCCAGCCGCGGAACGTTCCGAGGGCATCACCCGGCGGATCGAGGCGGCCTGCGAACCGGCGGTTCAATACTTGCTCTTCTGCGAGGAAGCGAAACTTACGGAACGCATCGCGGGCATGTCGGATTTCGCCAAAATGTTCACGGCCCGCGGGCCGTTCGATTCCAAGAAACGCAGCCTCCGCGAGTTCGATCTCGCAACCCGCCTGTTCCGTTACCCGTTGAGCTATGTGATTTACACCCGACAGTTCGAGGGATTGCCGGGCGAAGCGAAAGCTCGAATCTACTTGCGATTGTGGGAAGTGCTCACCGGGAAAGACACTTCGCCGACGTTCGCCCATCTCGCGGAAGCCGACCGCAAAGCCGTGTTGGAAATTCTGCGGGAAACCAAACCCGATTTGCCGGACTACTGGAAGAAGTGAATGCCGTAAGATCCGTTTGAGGATACCATCGAAGCTGCCGCCACCGCGTTCTGTTAAGCCCGCGAGAATTCAGCGGCAAGACATGCGACACTCCTGCGAATCGCGGAATCGTCCGCGATATTCGCTTGGCAATTGAAGTAAACCGCCGATGTAGGCATCGGCATCGGTCTCGTGCCTTTAGGCATCAACAGCATGGGCTTCTGCAATGGCATCACTTGACATCACTTGATGGAGCCGAGGTAGGCCAGCAAGTCGTCCATCGCGACGGGCGACCGCACGAGGGGTTGGGCGACCGGCGACGCGAGTTGGGTGAACCTTATTCCGAACGCTGTCGCAATCCGAACCATAGATTTCTGCCATCAACTCCTTTGCCGCTGATCGAATTGTCTCGGCTGACTTTATTGGGTCGTTTGAACACCGTTGTTCGCCCTGTATCATTCCATTTTCCCGCGAACGCTGCGCCCCTCGGGTTCGCGGCTTTTTCTTTTGATCGCATCACTGCCGAGTGTGACGCGGGAGGAGATGCGATTTCCCAACTGCGATATTTATGAAATCGTCACCCCACGTTGCAATACTCGTGGAAAGCAGCCGGGCGTACGGCCGCGGTTTGTTGGAAGGTATCGCACGCTATGTGAACCAACATGAAAACTGGTCGCTCTATTTCCAGCCGAGCGGCCCGGAGGATCTTCCACCAACTTGGCTGAACAAGTGGAAAGGCGATGGCATCATCGCCAGAATCAACGATGCGCGCATCGCGGAAGCCGTAGTAAGGACGGGTCTTCCGGTTGTCGATCTCCGCGGACTTTATCCGGAACTCGGCTTTCCTTACGTCGGCCCCGATTTCCGCGAAGTGGCACGACTCGGTTATACCCATTTCGTCGATCGGGGATTTCGTCACATCGCCTGCTGTATGCTTCCGCGTGAATCCTACCCGGGCGTGCACTGGTGCTGCGAACACTTCAAGGAAATCTCCGCGGCGGACGGCCGCCGCTGCGAGGTCTTCAATCCGCAGCCGGAGAAGGCCAAACCGTTGACTTGGGAGGAGGAGCAGGATCGTTTCGTCCAATGGTTGAGCGGATTGCCCAAGCCGATCGGGATTGTAACCTTCAATGACGAATGTGGATTCCAAGTGCTGGATGCCTGCCGCCGCGCGGGCGTGCGGGTGCCGGACGATGTCGCGGTTCTGGGAGCTGGAAACGACACCGTCTTGTGCAACCTCACATCTCCTCCGCTGAGCAGTATCGAAACCGGGGCCGACCGGATCGGTTACAAAGCCGCGGCGATTCTCGCCCGGATGATGCGCTCGCCCCTTAAAGGCAACAAACCCTCGAAAGTGTTCTTCCCACCGTCCGGGATATCCGTTCGGCAATCGTCGGACGTTATGGCGATCAGCGACCGTTTGGTGGCCGACGCGGTCCAATTCATCCGGGAAGGGGCATGCCGTCAAATTACGGTGCAAGACGTATTGAATCATGTTTCCCTCTCCCGCAGTGTCCTCGACCTACGTTTCAAAGCCGCCCTAGGCCGGACGCCCAAAGCGGAAATCCTCCGGGTGCAGTTGGAAACAGCACGGCACCTGCTCGCCGATTCAAATCTGACCTTACATGAGATCGCAATACGCAGCGGATACACATCGGCCAAGTATCTGGGCGATGCGTTCACCCGCATGGTGGGGGTACGCCCGGGGGAATACCGCAGCCGTTTTCACAAAGAGTGACCCGAAGCCCATCAAAAATCAGGACGGGAAACTCGAAATTTCGGGTTGTGAGCGAAACTGCATCTATTAAATTAAAAGTCTCTCCTTTAGCGATTGCACAATATTCGGCCCATGCCGGGGGTGTATTCGAAATTCCACGCACCACAAGCATGTTTCATCTTGGGCATAGCTTGCCCCTGTGAAACCTTTGAACAACTAATCTGTGAACGAAAGGTGAGGGATGAAAACCCAACGATTTCTAGGGTGGGCTGTCTTGACGGCAGCGGCAATCCTCTCCAGCGGCAACGCCAGTGCGCAACCGTATTACTGGGATAACGACGGCACAACAGCGGGATTCGGGGCGGCAGCCGGAACATGGGCCGAGCCGACCACTGGCAATGCAACGCAAGGTTGGAGCACGAGTACGACTGGGGTATTAGCCCCCATGGATGTCACCACCACTACCTCGGACACGCTCAACTTCGGCAACGGTGCGACCGGACTCGCGGCTGGCACGATCACCGTCAGCGGCACGGTGAACGCCGTTAGCCTGACATTTGCAGCCGGTTCGGGTGCGATCACGCTCTCAGACGGCACGATCAACCTTGACGCGGCTTCGACGATCACCGTCAACAATACAACGAACACGATCAGTTCGGTCCTCTCCGGAGCGGGCACAAGTCTGACCAAGAACGGCGTGACCACTGGGACGCTGATTCTCTCCGGTGCAAACACGTACACGGGTCTCACCAACATCACTGCGGGTTTTATTTCCATCAACAGCATCAAAGATGTCGGTGCCGGAGCCAGTGCCCTTGGTGCTCCGACCAGCGTTGCCAACGGCACCTTGAGCCTTGGATTTAGCACAACCGCAACGGGCCTTATCTACACCGGCACCGGCGACACCACGGATCGAGTCATCAACGTCCGGGGCTCCAGTACCGCTGGTCGGGCGATCCTTGATATGTCGGGAACCGGCCTACTCAAGTTTACCAGTGACTTCACCGCCAGTACGACGGGATCCAAGGTTTTGACCCTACAGGGATCGACCGCAGGCGAGGGAGAGATAGCGGGTGCGATCGTGAACAACAGCGCAGTGAATACCACCTCCATTGTGAAAACCGGCACCGGAACTTGGACGCTCTCTGGCGCCAACACCTACACCGGTACGACGATAGTGAACGGCGGTGGGACGCTCACCATCACCAACCGGA
>JBBQWA010000335.1:0-4628 GCA_038211045.1 Gemmatales bacterium | reverse complement strand
TCTTCCCCGGCACTCAAGGCCAAACTCAGCGAGGCCTTGAAGGTCAAGCAAACATGGGACACGGTGCGTCGTGAACTGCAGCAGATCACCGTGGATATTCAACGCATCACGGTGGATCAGGATCGCATCCGCAAGAACCTGCGAGAGACGCCGAAGGAAGCGGAAGTGTACCAAGACTACTTGAAGAAGCTTTCAACGCAGGAAAAGGAAATGGACAAGCTGACCGAGAAGCAGAAGTCGCTGATGACCCAAGAATTCGAGGCCCGCAAGGGGTTCGATAACTTCTTGGTCAATCTGAACGATTGAAATAGTTGACAGCTCAGAGTTGTGAGTTGACAGTAAAACCAAAGCCCACCTGTTGCATCGGGTGGGTCTTTTCATTTTCAACGATCGATTTCGCCCATCACCACGTCCAAGCTCCCGACGATAGCAGGGAGGTCGCCCATCAGACAACCCTTCGTGATCTCCGGCAGCACGCTTAGGTTGCTGAAGCAACCCGAGCGTGCCCGCACCCGCAAGGGCACGTTTTCCTTGTTGGGTCGGCCCACTACATGGAAGCCCATCTGACCGCGGGGGCATTCCGTTTCCAAGTACACTTCGCCCGGCGGAAGTGTACGGGCCGGCTCGATGCGGTGCGATCCCGCCGCCGTCGCGTATTTCTCCATCGCCTGTTCGCAAAGGCGAATGCTCTGCACCACTTCCATCATGCGAACGTAAAAGCGATGCCAGCAATCGCCGATCACGGCGCCGCGCGGAACGTTCTTGAACGGCGGGATCGGCACATCGAACGTGTAGTTTTCGTAGCCAGAGTAGGGTTCGGTGCGGCGCAGGTCCCATTCGGGATCTCCCTTCATGCGATCCAACGAACCGCGAAGCACGGGGCCGGTGCAACCGTAATCGACCGCGAGTTCCTTCGAGAGTACGCCGATGCCGGCGGTGCGCTTCACGAAGATGTGGTTCTCCGTGAGCATGGCATGGTACTCGGGGATGCGCGGCTTGAAGTATTCGAGGAAGGCCCGACAACGGCCGATCCAACCGGCGGGCAGGTCGTCGTGGGCGCCGCCGATGGTGAGGAAACTGTAGGTGAGCCGGGCGCCGCAGACATCCTCGAAGAGATCGAGAATCTGTTCGCGTTCGCGGAAGGCGTAGAGGAAGGGGCTGAAGCTGCCCAAATCTAAACCGTAGGCGCCCATGCCGACGAGGTGGCTGGCGATGCGATTGAGTTCGCACAGCAGTACACGGATCACTTGGGCTTTTTCTGGCACATTAAGGCCGCAAAGCTTTTCCACGGCGAGCGAATAGCCGAGGTTCATGTTCATCGCGGCGAGATAATCCATCCGATCCGTGTAGGGAATGAACTGAATCGGCGTGACGTTCTCGCCGATCTTCTCGGCGCAGCGGTGCAGGTAGCCCAAGTGCGGCACGACATCCGAAACGACTTCGCCATCGGTTTTCAGCGCCAGCATGAGTACGCCGTGGGTACTCGGGTGCTGCGGCCCCATGTGCACGAGCATTTCGTTGGTGCGGACTTCAAACTCGACGGTGACAGGCATACTACAATTCTATAAACCCGTCGTTCGCGGCGAGCATGCGAGCCGACTTCAATACACGCTGCATGCTATTACGTCTCGCAAGCTCGCCGCGAACAGTGCCGAATTCTTCGAGTGAACCATGGTACTGAACGTCCGCGATGCGACCGAAGCCGATCTGCCAGCGATTGTGGAAATCTACAACGAATCGATCCCCGGCGGTTGGTCGACGGCCGACACGAAGCCGATCACGGTGGAAGATCGCATCGAGTGGTTCGGCAAGTTCGACCCCGAGCGCCGGCCGATTTGGGTGGCCGAGCAGAACGGTGAAATCGTGGCTTGGGTGTCTCTCGTGAGCTTTTACGCCGGGCGCCCGGCGTACGATGCGACCGCCGAGATCAGCATGTATGTCGCCGCAGCCCACCAAAAGCGGGGGATCGGCCGCTTCCTTAAGAAGCGGATGATTGAAGCGTGCCCGCGCCTCGGAGTGACCACGCTGTTGAGTATGCACTTCGATCACAACCATGCCACAGCGAAATTGAACGCCGAACTCGGATTCGAGACCATGGGGCACTTGAAAGAAATCGCCGAGGTGAACGGCGCGAAGCGCGGCTTGGTGATTGCCGGGTTGCGGATCCCACCCACCGAAGCGTAAGATGCCAGCATGAGCGACGATGCCATCCTCAGCACGGATACGCAACGCGGCCAACGCCTGCCGCCGAATCAGGTGCCCACGCACAAGTGGCCCGTGCTGCACGAAGGCCCGGTGCCTTCCTTCGACCCCGCCAAGTGGGATTTCACGCTCTTCCCTAAGCCGTTGGTGAATGCAGCGAAGGCGTTCACGTGGGCCGAGTTCACTACGTTGCCGCGGGTGAAGGTCTTCGCCGATATGCACTGCGTGACGCGATGGAGCAAGCTCGACAACCTCTGGGAAGGCGTGCCCACCCGCGAACTGTTGAACCACATCACCCTCGCACCCGAAGCCCGCATCGTGATGGTTCACGCCGAGTACGGCTACACCACGAACCTGCCGCTAGAGGATTTCTTCGCCGAGGATTGTCTGTTCGCCTTCCAGCACAATGGCCGCGATCTCGAACCCGACCACGGTGGCCCACTGCGTTTGATCGTTCCACGGTTATACGCATGGAAGAGTGCGAAGTGGGTTCGCGGCATCGAATTCATGGCCGAGGATCGCCCCGGCTTCTGGGAAAGCCCCGAGCACGGCAGCTACCACATGCGCGGCGACCCGTGGAACGAAGAGAGACACGCTCCCGTTTAGCCGCGACGCGAGTCTTCGAGCGGAGCGCTCCGCTCCAAGACTCGCGTCGTGGCTAAACGGTCTGATTGGAAAAAGATCCACACATGAAAATTCTCTTCCTCCACGGTTGGCACTCGATCCCCGGCGGGGTGAAGCCGACCTACCTGCGCGACCACGGCCACACCGTCTTCAACCCCGAACTCGACGACGACGATTTCGATCTTGCATTGGCGACGGCCCAAACCGCGTTCGATGAACACCAACCCGATGCGGTGGTCGGTTCCAGCCGGGGTGGAGCCGGGGCCATGAATATTCGCAGCGGAAGTGCCAGGCTCGTGTTGCTCTGCCCGGCGTGGCGGAATTGGGGTTCGGCCAAGTTCGTGAAGCCGCTCACCGCGATTCTCCACAGCCGGGCCGACGAAGTGATTCCCTTCGCCGATTCCCAACAGTTGATTCGCAACAGCGGTTTGCCGGTGTCGTCGCTGATCGAAGTCGGCAACGATCACAGGCTCGCCGATCCGGAACCGCTCGCCGCGATGTTGCGGGCTTGCGAAACGTCCCTCGAAACCCCGAGCGATTCCCTATGACCATTCTTTCCGCGCTGCTCCTGTTCGCCCTCGGCGCCGATCCACTCGCAGCCGGGGATCACACGCGCACGCTGAAGGTGGGCGAGAAGAACCGTTCCTACATCGTCCACATTCCCAAGAGTTACGATCCGAAGGTGCCCACGCCCGTGGTTCTGGCCCTGCACGGCGCCGCGATGAACGGTTCGATGATGGTTTGGTTCTCCGGGTTGAACAAGACCGCCGACAAGGAAGGGTTCATCGTCGTATACCCGAGTGGCACCGGGGTGGAACCGTTTCTCACCTGGAATGCCGGGGGTTTCGCGGGGAACACGACCGACGATGTGGCCTACTTCGGCAAGCTCCTCGACGATCTAGCAACGGTGGTGAAGGTCGATGACAAGCGGATTTTCGCCTGCGGCATGAGCAACGGCGGCATGATGAGCTATCGCCTCGCGGCGGAACTTTCCGATCGCATCGCGGCCATCGCCCCAGTTGCCGGAACGATCGCCATCGAAAAGAGTAAGCCGAAGCGCCCCGTGCCGGTGATCCATTTCCATGGCTCTGCGGACGCCATCGTTCCGTTCGAGAAGGCCAAGGCTTCGCCGCTGATGAAGTTCCAAGGCGTGGAAGATTCGATCCGCACGTGGGTGAAACTGAACGGCTGCGACGAGAAGCCGAAGGCCGACATGCTCACCAAGGAAGACGACGAAATGAAGGTGACGCGCCAAACTTACGGCGGCGGGAAGGACGGTGCCGAAGTGGTGTTGGTGGTCGTCGATGGGGGCGGGCACACATGGCCGGGGCAGTTGCCACCGGTCACGTTCGTGGGCAAATCGACGAAGAATATCTCGGCGAACGACTTGATGTGGGCGTTCTTCAAGAAGCATCCGATGAAGTGAGCCACCGATCTCCGCTACCACCTCGGCCAGTTGGCCCGCATGCTGGGCAGTCTCCGCGAGGTACTGACCACCAGCCGATTACGAAAGCGTGTTACGCAGATAACGATGGCGCGGATTCGGAATGCCTAGAACGAAAACGGTAACCGGCGAATGCAAGTGGTAGAAGGAGTGCCAACAATCCCATCGGTTCTGGCACCGGAGAGTAATTCAACACGAGCGAATTGTTCTCGCGGCCGAGTGTGAATCGGCTTTCATTCACAAACGATCCGCTTAATGCCACGATCGCTCGACGTTGCTTAACAATTGGACTGAGAGCTCCCTGAGCCGGTACCGTGCCGTTATTTGGCGAGCCGGAAGCGGGAAGCCCCGGGGGGGA
>JBBQWA010000334.1:0-4656 GCA_038211045.1 Gemmatales bacterium | reverse complement strand
CGGGGTCCGCGGCTGCGGACTGGCACCGCACGGAGACGCACACCGTTTACGGCTGGGAGTACGGCCAGAAACAGGGACAGAACTACTTGGAGCCGAAGACCCACTCCAAGTTGGCCGTTTACAAGCCCGACATCGACATCTCCTTGGTGATGGACGCGACGGTCAATGACCCGTTCGTCGAGCCCTGGGTGCAAAAGTTCCCCGACCAGCATGCCGTATCAGTGGCCGTACAGCTTCGGTTTCGCGGGTCGCTCGTGTATGAGTGGGTGTTCGTAGCTGTTGACGGGGCGCGTTACCTTCTCCCCATACCCAAGGTCGTAGGCGGAGGGTATCAGGTTCCACAAGCCGAGATGCCCCTTGCTCGTCTGCTGTTCGAGCTTTACGGCGTCGGTGGGGTGCATCCATCAGCCGACGATGCCCTCAAGCGTGCAGGCGTTGCGGTTGTGTAGGCGTCGCGCCGAACCAGGTGCTGCAGCAGACCGGGGCCGCATGTAGGCTTTCCGGGATTCATAGCTCCCCGAGCGGCCCCGGCTGCTGAGCTGGGTCGTTGAACTAAACCGCTTCGCGGTGGTCTTGCGAGTCCTTGAGCGTTCCCCTGAACGCCTTACGCCCTCATCTTCGTTAAAATCGATTCCCTTCTCCCAATCCCTACACCTTCTGCCATTTTCCAACTCTCACGAACCGACTCCGGCTTGCGCACTGCCACCGCCCGCATCATCCTGAATGCTCCTTCTTCGGCTCGCCACCGCGACCGACGACACTCGGAGCTTCATCATGATCCGACTGAACCAAATGCCGATGACGCCGTTGCGGCGGCGTTTCATCGACGACCTGCTTTTGCGAAACTACTCCTTGCGGACGGTCGAGACGTACGTGACGGGCGTGGTGCGTGTGGCGAAGTACTTCCGGCGTTCGCCCGAGTTCCTCGGCCCCGACGACCTGATGCAGGACGAAGACCTCGGCGAGATCCTGGCCGACGTCCGCAAGGTGGGTTGCAAGTCAATGTCGTCACGGTGGTGCGTATCGTTTCGCTCGCTGACGCTCGCGGCTCTGTTATGATGGTCGAGACGTACGTGACGGGCGTCGTGCGTGTGGCGAAGTACTTCCAGCGTTCGCCCGAGTTCCTCGGCCCCGACGACCTGATGCAGGACGAAGACCTCGGCGAGATCCTCGCCGACGGCCTCCATCATGTTCTTGTGCAACGCCGATGAAAACGTCGATAGGCGAATCGTCGCCCGTTTGCGACGCTGATGTAATTTTTTGTCTACCCCGCGACGTATAAGGCCCGGCCGCAATTCGCGCAACAGACGAACTGGCCGCGTTGCAGATCCTGCTTCTGTTGCTCCGTCACGGACAAATTGCACTGTTGGCAATTGCGGCCCTCGACCGCCGCGAGGCCGTCCGGGCCGTACTGCTTGACGAGGCGATCGTATTGGCCTTTCACGTCCGGCGGGATCGTCGTTTCGGTTTTCGCCAAAAGCGCTTGGCATTCCTTCTGATCCGCCTGCATCCGTTCGAGCCGTTCCTTGGCGTCGAGCTTGTACTGTTCGAATTCCGCTCGGGCGTCGGCCCATTGCTTATCCACGGCGGGAACCGCCGCGATGCGGTTGTCGAGGTCTTCCATCTGCGTGAGAATCTGCATTTCCAACACTTCGATGCGTTCCTTCGCTTGGCGGATTTCCGATTGCTTGGCCTCGTATTCCTTGGGCGACCCGGCATCGTCGAGTTGCTTCTCGAACTTCGCCAACTGGGTGTTGTTCTGCTTCAGGCTGAGTTCGTCTTCGCGGATTTTGAGCTTCAATTTGGTGATGCCTTCGCCGTGTTCTTTGTGGATCTTCTCCTCGGCGGCGAGACGTGCCAGCTGGGCTTTCATCACCCGGGGGCCGCGCTCGATTTCGTCTTTCAGTTCGCGGAGGTGTTTGCGGAGGCGGTGGGTTTCTTTGAATATCTGCGGGATCGTCGCGCTCATCGGGTTCGCCTCGTGTGTAACTGGAGTTTACCAAATCCGCCCGGGTTTACAGGCCGCGTCGTCGTGTATGCCTTCAACCCATGTACGCGGTTTCAAAGATCTCATCCGCGCAAAAAACCCTCGGACGGGACATCTCCATATCCCTAATAACATTGTGCTTGCATAAGTGCAAAAGGTCGCCTCTCGCGGTCTTGTATGAAATGTTCAATTCTCGCTGGACTTGAACGACTTCGATCATCGGATTGTCGAACAACATGCTAATGATCGTGCTCATTCGTGAATTGTGCTGGCTGAATTTGGCTTCGTAATCCTTTTTGATTTCTATCAGTTTCCGGCACCTCGCCAGCGTTACCTCGGCTTGTTCGATGGTGCCCAACAGGCAGAATTCGATCCATTCGTCCCATTCGCCATTCGTGCTGATAGAAAGGAGCCGGTTGAAGTATTCCGTCCGGTGCTTGTCAAAGAACTCGCTGAGGTAGAGCCACGCATGGGAATGTCTCAACCACTTATGGATGCAGAGCGATAGCAATATTCGTCCGATCCTACCATTGCCGTCCTTGAATGGGTGGATCGCCTCGAATTGGTAATGCGTTATGAACGCCCGTACCAGCGGATCGAGATGGTCAGTCGTCATATATTTTACAAGATCTTCGAGGAGTTCTCCCAGATACTGTTGCGGCGGAGGGATGTATCTCCTGCCAGCTTCCACGAATACCTGCGTATCACGGATCAACCCGGGATCCTTGTGCTGGCCTCTGGCTCCCATGAGCACGAGTCGATGCAAGTCACAAATGAGCCCAACGTCGATCGCCGAACCGGATGCAATTCGTTCACAACCGATATTTATCGCCCGCTCATACAGCAGTACTTCTCCCCAATCGAGGCGCTTTTCACTCGGATTGATTGGTTGATCATTCTCCTGGTAGTTTTTTTCCGCTTCAAACAACAAGAGTTCTTGCGCTTTGACGTACGTCCCTTCGATGCTGTTCGATTTGATCGCTTCCCGCTTTTGAAGCGGTCGCAGTAACAGCGCGGGGTTCGGCAAGATGCTGCCGGTGCCGGCGAGGGTTCCCACACGGTCGCGAGCCTCGGCCACGAGTTGGAACAGCCTTTCCGGAATCTTCCAAAGAGGGGGGAGCCGTTTGGGTATAAACGCATAGTCGGGGAACTTCCCCTCCGCTAAAATCGGCTCGATTTCCCCGGTTTTGAATTCACCGAACCGTTCGATTTTCATAAAAATCTCTCCCATTCGTGGTCGCCGTGTGGATATTATCGCCTAAAATTCCACAAGGCAATCACGAATTGGAATTTAGGCCTCGATTTTCCAATTGGCCAACCGCAGTTGTCGTTTTAGACAGATATCTCATGAAATCGCCCTTCCTCGAACTCCGAAACGTGGCGAAGACTTATCCCGGTGGGGCAGTGGGGCTGCACGCCACGAGCTTCGCCCTCGAATGCGGCGAACGCTTGGCGCTGCTCGGCCCCAGCGGTTCCGGCAAATCGACGCTCTTGCGATTGTTGTGCGGCTTGGAATCGCCCGATTCCGGCGAGATCCATTTGAACGGCGAACGGATCGATCGTTTGCAACCGCACCGGCGCGGCATCGCGTTCGTTCCGCAGCGTTCGGTGCTGTATCCGCAGATGAACGTGAAGCAGAATTTGGAAGTTTCTCGGTCTGAGCCGCGACCGTTATGGAGCGACCAAGCCATACATCGCTCCCTAACGGTCGCGGCTCAGTTCAGCGAAACAATCCAACTTCTCCGCCTCGAACCCCTGTTGGACAAATATCCGCACGAACTTTCTGGTGGCGAACGCCAACGGGTCGCTCTCGCCAAGCTCCTGCTCCGCGGCGCCCCGCTCTGGCTGCTCGACGAACCCTTTTCCCACCTCGATTCGCCGTTCCGGGCGGAATTTCGCCACGAACTCCACTTGATGCTCGAACGCGCGTCCGCAACAATGATCCTTGTGACGCACGATGCCGCCGACGCTTGGGCGCTCGGTACTCGACACGGCGTTCTTCACGGCGGCAAGCTCTTGCAAATGGGTTCCCCCCACGCGCTGCGGGTGAACCCCGAATATTCTTTCGTCGCGTTTTCGCTCGGTTCCTACCAAAGAATCGATGGATTCGTAGAATGGAAAGACTCTGCGGCGCACGGGCGCCGCGAAACGCCTTCCGAAGGCGAAGCTGGTTCGCCGGTCTTCGTTTCGGATTGCGGGCTGGTTCGGGTTCCTTTTCCGCCTTCAGTGAAGCGCGGATCGGGAACGCAACCGGCACCCCGGATGACCTTCGGCATCAAGCCCGAAGACATCATCGCGAGGTTGCCCGGAAGCCCACCCCCCTCGTTCGAGGTGCCGGTGGAACTTCGCGGGTGGCCCCCACTTTCGGCCGAACCGGCCGGCGGCGGATGGCTACTCACCGTGGCACGGGGCAACACCCGATTGCGCACGGAGTGGCGCACCGCATCGCCGCCCCCGGTTGGTCAACCAATCGATTGGGTGATCGCTGCGGAACGCGGCCTGTGGTTCGATGGAACCACGGGCGAACGGTTGTAGATTCCCTTCTCCCTCGGGGGAGAAGGTGGTGCGATGCACCGGATGAGGGGGTATTGCAGAGATGCGGCCGCCCCCCCCACCCCGGGCCCCCCGGGGGGGGGGGGGGGGGGAAAGTGGGGGGGTGGGCGGAGGTG
>JBBQWA010000333.1:0-4668 GCA_038211045.1 Gemmatales bacterium | reverse complement strand
CGGCCACGTAGGCTTCGACGGTGCGGTGCGAGTAGTTGCGGATCCGCAGGTCGTCGATCAAGCGTTCGCGGAGGGGAGTCATGGTGAAGCTCCGAGTGTCGTCGGTCGCGGTGGCGAGCCGAGGAAGGAGCTTTCAGGATGATGCGGGCGGTGGCAGTGCGCAAGCCGGAGTGGGTTCGTGAGAGTTGGAAAATGGCAGAAGGAGTGCAGATTGGGAGAAGGGAATCGATTCTACCGAAGATGAGGGCGGAAGAGCTACAGGGGGACGCTCAAGGACTCGCAAGACCACCGCGAAGCGGTTTAGTTCAACTTGTTATTGGTTTGCGCTTGCGCAAACCATCCCGGCGCTACGCTGCGACGGGTCAATTCCATCCAAAACCTTTCATGGGATTCACTTGCGTCCATTCGACCGCGAAAACCGAGCGCAAACCATCCCACTAACGGACATTGCGCCCAGAACTCCGAGCGCTGACGCAACCCGGATCGCCAAAACCTGAACTCCGGGCGCTGACGCCACCCGGTTCACAGATTGCTACCCCACCCGACGCAGCGGGTGGGCTTGGGAATCAACTATCCAACGGGCTGCGGACGCCCATTCCACCCTTGTTCAACACATGCGTGTAAATCATCGTCGTACTCACGTCGTCGTGGCCCAGCAACTCCTGCACAGTACGGATATCGTATCCCGCTTCGATCAAATGAGTAGCGAACGAATGCCGAAAGCTATGGCTGGTCGCCCGCTTGTCGATTTTCGACGCTCGCACCGCCGCCGTAATCGCCCGGCTCACGGAACCTTCGTGGGCGTGATGCCGGCGTTTCGCGCCGCTCCTCGGGTCGACGGACAGTGTCGCCGAGGGGAAGACGTACTGCCACTTCCACTCGCGGGCCGTGTCCGGCAACTTCTTTTCCAACGCATGAAGAAGATAAACGGCCCCGAAGCCGTTCGCAAGATCTTTTTCGTGCAAACGTCGAACTTTCTCCAAATGTTGCAACAGTTCCGGCTTCAGCGAGGCGGGCAACATCGTGATGCGGTCCTTGTCGCCTTTGCCTTCGCGCACGGTGATTTCATTTCTCAGGAAATCCAAATCCTTCACCCGCAGCCGAAGGCTTTCGAGCAACCGCAGGCCGGAGCCGTAAAGCACGTGGGAGACCAACCGGTAGGTGCCTTCCAGTTCCTTGAGGACGAGTTGGACTTCCGGTTTGGTGAGTACGACCGGCAAACGCTTGGGTCGCTTGGCGCGGATCACACCGGCGATGAGTCCGGGTTCGACACCCATCGCCGTACAATTCCAATACCACTCTCCGAGGCTCTCGCATGAACACTCCCATCATCGGCCGGAATTTCATCCGCGGTCAACTGCTCCCGGCTCGGCGCGATTTCCCCAGCACCAACCCGGCGATCCTAATCCAGAATGTCGGCATGTTCCCACAATCGACGCCTGCCGAAGTGGGCCAAGCCGTTGCCGCCGCATGCGAGGCATTCCCCGTTTGGCGACGCACCAGCCGAATCCAACGTGCCGAGCTTTTCTTGCGCCTCGCACGTTTGATCGAACGCGATACCGATGCTATGGCGTTGCTCATGGCCCGCGAATGCGGCAAGAACATCCTCGAATGCCGGGCCGAAGTGATCGAAGGTTTGCACATGGTTCAGTACGTGTTCGGCACCGGCCGGCAGCCCATCGGCGACATCATCCCCTCCGAGATTCCCGAGAAGGATGCGTTCGTTCGCCGCAAACCTTGGGGCGTCGCGGCGGTGATCACGCCGTGGAATTTCCCGTTCGCCGTGCCGCTTTGGATGCTCGGGCCGAGCCTGATGGAAGGGAACACGGCGGTGTTCAAACCGAGCGAAGAGACGCCGGCCGTCGGTCAGAAGTTGGTTGAACTCTTCGCCGAGGCGGGCTTCCCCGCAGGCACGATCAACCTCGTTCACGGCGACGGATCGACCGGCGAAGCGCTCGTGCAGAACGCGGGGGTGAACGTCGTTCTTTTCACAGGCAGTTACGATGTCGGCCGACAAATTCAGGAAGTGTCGGCGAGTATACCGAATCGGATCGTCGCAGCGGAGATGGGGGGCAAGAACGCGGTGATCGTGTGCGAAGATGCCAAGTTCGATCTCGCCCTCACCGCCGGGATTCTCAGCGCCTTCAAAACGACGGGCCAACGCTGCGTGAGTGCCAGCCGCATTTTGATCCACGAATCGTTGATGGATCGTTACGCGGAACAGTTCGTGGCCACGGCCAAGCGGTTGAAGTTCGCCGACCCGCTGGATGCGAAGAACTTCGCCGGGCCGTTGATTCACAAAGCATCAATGGAGAACGTGCAGAAGTACAACGCATTGGCCGCCGAGGAAGGGGCCAAGGTATTGCTCGAAGCTCGCGAACACCAACGCGGCGGTTGCTTCCTCTCGCCGTGCGTGTACCGATTGGAACCGAAGCCGCAGATGCCTCGAGTTTGGAAGGAAGAAGTGTTCGGCCCGCACGTGGCACTCGTTCCGTTCAAGTCGGACGAAGACGCCGTGCGATTGGCGAACGATACCGACTACGGTTTGAGTATGGCCGTGATCACGGAGAGCTACCGCAAGATGCGGCTCTTCCGCGAGGAATGCGAATACGGTATGGGCTACGCGAACCTGCCGTGCATCGGTGCCGAAGTGCATCTGCCGTTCGGCGGGGTGAAGAAGAGCGGCAACGGCCACCCGAGCGCCGCCGGGTTGATCGACGCCGTGACGCACAAAGTCGCGTGGACGGTGAACCACGGCGAAGAGATCCGCATGGCTCAAGGGTTGACTGCGGAAGTGTAAGAATCAATCGCCGGCCATCAGTTTTTTCAACGCCTCGTTGGGCGGCGGCGGATTGTTAAGCGCGGCGAAGAACTGGGCACGCCCTTCGTCAGATAGCACGATGGGATCGTCTTCGATGAAGTGGTATTCTTCCGCAGGCCGCATCGGAACCACCTTGGCCTTACGAATCACAAGTTCAACGTCATTAATGACTTCGATCAACACCGTAGAATTGGCGAACCCCTTCGGCAAAGTGATACGGGCCTTGGTATCGGTTTCACGGAGTTCAGTGACGACAGACATTCTTGGACTCGTGAATTTCTGCTGAGATCATAGAGGATAATTGAATTATAATCTTCCCCGGCCCGCAGTTTCTACGAGAAGTACGGGTTCATCCAAGTTCCGCCCGATCCCATGCAATTGTTCCTGCCGATATCTTCTATCCCGTAGACCACGGTTACAAGCCGGGTTTCCCGGCCGTGCCGATTCTGCGGCCCGCACATTTCCCCCGTTGCGACCGCTCGCCCCGATCCGTTCAACTCGCGTACTCCGGGCGCACGGCGTTGCTGCGGGAACCCCAACTCGATCGAATCATTCTCCGCGATTCCGGCACGGAATCGGCAACACGCCCCCCGCAGCATTCCGATGCAGAAGGAGCCGTTCCGTAGGAACCCGCAACCGTACATCCCACGAAAGGATTCTTCGCATGCGCCAGTATCTCGCCGCGATCGCCGGACTCTTCACCGCCATCAGTTTCGCATCGGCCCAAGCGCCGCGGTTCACCCCCGCCGGGAACTACGCCAACACGCCAGTATCCGCGAACAGCGCGTTCACCCCGGCCGGGAACTACGCCAATGCTCAAGCGCAAGTTCAACTCACCGGCGGTTACGGTGATCCCGTCGTTGCGAATGGCCCGGGTTGCTCGGCCTGCGGCCCGACCCTCAACAATAGCAAGCACCACGGCATCGGCGCCGGTTGTTCCATGCCGATTGGCTGCAGCAACTTCGCCGCGGAACGTACCTTCCTGTTCGGCAGTTGCCGCCAGTTCTTCAACCCCGGCAACGATTGCGGCTCGCACTCGAACCGCTTCGGCGGTTGCAACGGCACCGGCTACCCCGGCATCGGCGGCTGCAATTCCTGCGGCGGCGGCGGCAACGAGAAGCACCCCTGCCAAGGCGTCACCAGCTACTTGAACCGCTAGGTTGTTCGTAGCGGAGGTCGCAAGACTTCCGACGAATTCCGGAAGTCTTGCGACTTCCGCTACAAAGAGCCGGAGGGACATTGTCCCTCCGCTTTCGTTCCCACTCGCCGGAACTAACACGGGATGTTTCCACTGTTCCGCCGCTGGTTCGGTTCCACTATTTCGGAAGTGGAAGCGAACGCCCGGCAATTCCGCGATTCCCCGGCCGGGCAAAGGCCGGATACCAAAACGATCTGGGTTCTCCTCACCGCCGCAGTCGCGTTGACCATTCAGAACTACGCGGCCCATCCGACGTTCGTTCAACCGCTCGCCGGATTCTTGGCGAACCTTTTCGACGGGCCGGAACGCGAAGCGGCGGTACGCCGCGTACTCCAACGCTGGGGGAGCGATCGACTCTCGGAGTTGCTTTGGTGGTTCGGCGTGGCAGTGTTCTGCTATGTGATCATTCCAATCGGCGTCATTCGAATCGCGCTGCGGGAACGCTTGGGCGATTACGGGTTGAAATTGCGGGGCTTCACCGCCGGCTGGCCGATCTACCTCGCATTCATGGCGTTCATGGTGCCGCTGGTGTGGGCCTTCTCCGCCGAGCGCCATTTTCAGCAAACCTACCCGTTCTACCGTGTGATGAGCCGGGCCGAAATCGATGGCGACTTCGCCCGTTGGGAATTCGCCTACGCCTTGCAGTTCG
>JBBQWA010000332.1:0-4699 GCA_038211045.1 Gemmatales bacterium | reverse complement strand
GTCACGCGGATCGATCCGAAGAATGGCGAAGTGAAAGTGATGGATACGGGCATCAACAAGCCGAACGGCATCGCGCTCTCGAACGATGGCGGCACGCTGGCCGTCTCCGATTCCGGGGGCGCTTCCACTTGGACATTCCGGGTGAGTAAGGAAGGCGTGCTCGACGCCAAGATGCCGAGCATGCCGATGCGCCTGCCGATCGATCCGAAGGGGGAATTCAAATTCGGCGAAGCGCCGCCGTACATCCCGGCGTCTGCGGGCGATGGCATGGCCGTGGACAAAGCCGGGCGATTCTACGTGACGAGCAAGCTGGGCGTGCAAATCTTCGATCCCACGGGCCGACCCTGCGGCGTGCTGCCGAAGCCGGACGAGAGCCAACCGCTGACGGGGTGCGTCCTCGCCGGGCCGGATCACAGCACGCTCTTCATCGCCAACGGCACGAAGATTTACAGCCGCAAGTTGACCGTGGTGAAACCGAAATAGGGCGTACCCCGAGCGTGGGTTGGTTTTTACCCTCTCCCCAACGGGAGAGAGGGTATCAGAAAAGAACTGCCATTCGCCTTAGCCCAGCGCTTTCGCTTCCACCAAGCCGCCGAATTGTCCGAGGAAGCTCAACAACTGATCGAGTAATCCGGCGGGGTCGCCGAGCTTGCCCTTCACGCTCAGTTCGTTCGCTTCGATGCGAATCTTCCCGGCGAATCCTTTCAACTGAATCTCGCAAGCGGCCCCGTCGTTCTCCACGTAGAGCTTCGCCCCCGGCACCGGCACTTCCTCCATTTGATCCACGAACACCACAACGTCGAACGGCCGTGCGAATTCGAAAGCCAACACGTCGAACATCTCGCCGAACGCTGCGGCGAAGCCGGGGGAACGCAGGAATCCGGGATCGTGAAGTTGGCTCAATTCGCGCCGCCAATTCACCCGCGTGGTATCCGCGGCATCCAACCGAACGCTCACGGCGTACTCGAAATCCGGCGTGCGCACCGTTCCGCGACCCTCAGCATCGATTTCGCTTTCCACGTCTTTCCGGCGGTAACCGAACTGTTCTCGGCTGAGGGCGAATGTCAGATCGAGATCGGCTTGAACGTCGTCTTCGGCGCAACGGGCGATGAAGCGCTGCACGGCGTTCGTCGTGGTTTCCGGAACGCGGAAGGTCTTGCGGAATCCGGCGAGATCGCGGAGGCGGCCGGCGCGATCGCTGCGAAAAGCGATTCGTTTCAATCGTTCCGCATCGAGGGTACTACCGAGCTTGTTCTTCAACAGCGGGCCAAGATCCGCGAGCAAGGCCGAGGCGTCGCCATCGAGGCGGGGCGTTTGAACGGGTTTGCCTTGGCCCTGCGTGCGCAACAATCTCGGCAACTCGTTGCCGAGCCATTTGTGGAGGGAACCGGCGGTGAGGTGCTTCTTGGCATCGAGGGCTTTTAACGCCCGCCCCGCGAGGGCTTCGAGAACCGCCGCGGCCCACACGCTGGAATTGCGGGAGGCCAGCACGTGCGACGATTGCCCCGGTTCGCAGGCGTTCAGGATGGTGAGCTTCGCGTTCGAGAGCGCGAGCTGTTCGATTTCTTCCGGGTTCCACGGTTCTGCCAACGTTTCAATATCCAGCAGCAGAATAACATTCGACGCTTTGGACGATGCCAATTCTTTGGTGAAGAATGCCAGCGGCACCGTCGTACCGGGGAGATCGTCCGGCATCGAATCCCAACATAGCAAGCGGTTCGCACCGTTAACGAGAACACCGTGGCCGCGAATGAGGAGGATCGACACGTCCCCGGATTTCGCACTCTGCTTCCACTGCCGCAGGCGGGATTCGATCAAAGCTTTGGTGGAATATTGACCGATCAACAACGTCGGCTTGGGGGCGAGTGCCGCGGCGAGTGCTCGGGCGCTGGCCTCGGCGTAGGGCACCGGGCCGAATCCCGGGTGAAGAAACGCATCGGTTGCGATCGCGAGTACCCGGGAGTCGCCCACGGAAATTGCCCTGCATTCGTGCGGAAAGTTCTCCCTGATATACTTCAAACGCGGGCGTTGGACACTTTCAAACCTTTGGCCACAGTCGATGCGGACCCCGCCGTGTAAACTATCGAAACGTTTCGCGATTCCTTCCTTCCGAGTTTCCCGCCATGACCATGCCCTCCCGCATCCTCGGCAAGACCGGCCAAAAGGTTTCCATCCTCTGCTTCGGCGGTTGGCATTGCGCCCAACCCGAACTCTCGGACGAACAATCGATCCGGCTCATCCAACGCGGGGCCGACGAAGGCTTCACTTTCTTCGATAACGCTTGGGATTACCACGAAGGCCGTAGCGAAGAGATGATGGGCCGGGCACTCGCCGAGCAAGGCCGCCGGAAGAACATCTTCTTGATGACCAAGAATTGCGCCCGCGACGCGGCGGGAACCCGGCAGCACCTCGAAGAGAGCCTTACGCGGCTCCGCACCGATTACCTCGACCTCTGGCAGTTCCACGAAATCAATTACGATAACGACCCGGAATGGATCGTCGAACAGGGGGCACTCGCCGAGGCGTTGAAGGCCCAAAAGGAAGGCAAGGTGCGCTTCATCGGCTACACCGGTCACAAAGACGTTCGCCTGTTTCTGAAAATGTTGCCCGTGCACGATTGGGATACTTGCCAACTGCCGATCAACGTGTGCGATTGGTGGTTCCGCAGCAACACCCGCGAAGTCCTGCCGCAGCTCGCGGCGAAGAACATCGGCGCCATCGGCATGAAGAGCCTCGGCGGCGGCAATCTCGCACTCGGCGGCGTATTCGCCGCGAACGGCGTTTGCACCCCGCAGGAAGCGATCCGCTATTCGCTGAGCCAGCCAATTTCATCGCTGGTTGTGGGCATCGATTCGGACAAAGTACTCGATCAGAATTTGGCCATCGCCAACACCTTTACCGCGATGACCGAAGAGGAGATGACCGCCCTCCGCGACCGGGTGAAACATGTATCCACCGACGGCCGCTTCGAGGGAACCAAGAGCATGCAAATCTACGATGGGCCTTACCACCGCAAGCAACACGGTTTCGCCGTGTGAGAGATCATCGATCAGGGAATTCGATCAACATCGATAGTACGTAAGCTTCACCGGCTACAGTATCCTTGATCTTGTCCCATTCCTCGAATGCCGTCCGGACTTGCTGAGCGATTTGGATGGTTTGGAGCAAGGTGAAATTTGAGGACGATCGCGTATCGTAGTCCGCTTTATGCCGGTGCGATTGCATTTCTTTGAATGTGCTAGCTACGATGGCGAGTTCAGCGGGTATGGAGCCAATCAGTGATTTCAGCGGCTCTTTCAAAGCTTCTTTGATAACCGAATCGGATGCTTTGACCATCCTACCGTGATCGAACTTCCGCGCCAGCGTTTGCCGCACGGCGGCATGCGTTGAGAGTTTTGCCCCGCCCGATTCGGTGAGCAGGTGGAATATCGCGTAGTATGCGGTGGAAACGGCACGTCTCAAAATGGATTGTGTCAAATCCGCCGGATCGGAAAGCGCAATACTTTCAGCGTGTTTGAGGAGATCGTGCGGGTTCACGCGGCCACCCCTTGTCGCTGTTCAATCTCGAGTTGTCGTTCTTGCTCCCCGTTGGTTCGGACACTCATTATCACCGACCTTTCTCCGACTCCTTTTGAACTCAATTCCTCATGGATCAATTGATGGATTTTGGAATAATCCCTTCGAAATATGGGATCACTTCCAAGTTTATCATCCACGATCAAGATGACCCAGATCGCCGGATCGCCGGTCCAGTCGTTCTCGAACACCATCGAGAAGCCGAGGAACCAGCCGGAGTATTTCTTGTCGCGGATGATTTCCGTGAGTACCTTGGCCACGGTGATCGTTTCGAGGCTCGTCACAAACTTGCCAATTAATTTATACATCTGAACCAGGGCATCGCGAGCTTCCATCTTGCGCACACTTTCTATTCCACCCCCGTCAAACGTCCCTTGAAACTTCCTCTTGAGTTCCGTCAGTTCTTGGCGTTCCGCGTCGGAGAGCTTCTTGAACGAGGCGGGATCCATTCCATCGACCGTCTCGACACGCCACCACAATCGCGCCGTTTTCATGGCGAACTCGTCGAGTTCTTTACTGTCGGCGTCGGGATTTTCATATTCCCACGGGCCGAGGATCGTCGTGGCGTTCCAGAAATTGGCGATGAAACGGTTGCTATTCATTTTTTGCCTGCTTTTCTTGAACGGAATGCTATCCGCATTCTAGCAACACCCGGGTTACCCCCGAAATGCGTTCCCCGCCTGCATAACAGTTGAAGCCCGACGTCCGCAGAAACCCCACAAGCGTGACGCCGAATTCCTCGGCGAGTTCCACCGCCAGACTCGTCGGGGCGCCGATGGCGGCGAGTATCGGAATGCCCGACGCGATCGCCTTCTGCACCAACTCGAAGCTCACGCGCCCGGAGACCACGGCGACGACTTCCCTCAACGGCAATCGTTCCCCGGCGAGCGCCCAACCCGCCGCTTTATCGAAGGCGTTGTGCCGCCCGACATCTTCGCGCAATGCGAGCAACTCCCCCCCCGGACTGAACAATCCAGTAGCGTGCAGGCCACCGGTTTGGGCGAAGCCGGTTTGAGCCGCGCGCAATCGTTCCGGCAATTCGGTCAAAAGGTCGCGGGGAATGCCGAGTGTCGAATCGATGCGCTGCGAAGTGATCTTCAAACTTTCCAAGCTGTTCTTGCCG
>JBBQWA010000331.1:0-4736 GCA_038211045.1 Gemmatales bacterium | reverse complement strand
CATACCGAAAGCGCCGGGCCGCCGTTCTCCTGTACCCCGAGTAACCGGATGATTCGCACCGGCCTCGATGTTCTCCGTGCCGAAGGGTTCGCCCGCTTTCGCGGGCAGCGCCTCGGCTTGGTCACGCACGCGGCCGCGGTGTGCGGCCCACCGTGGAAAAACGCCGTGGAGTTATTCTCCTCGAGCGAGGGAGTTGAACTTGCGGCGATCTTCGGCCCAGAGCACGGCCTCACAGGGGAAGCTCAAGATTTGATCGCGGTGAAAGAATCACTTCCCAGCATTCACAGTCTTTATGGTAATTCCTTCGAAAGCTTGACGCCGACGGCTAAGCAACTCGCGGGACTCGATCATCTCGTTATCGACCTGCAAGACGTCGGATCGCGCTACTACACCTTCCAAGCCACCATGTTCTATTGCATGGAAGCCGCGGCCGCCGTCGGTCTGCCAGTAACGGTCCTCGATCGGCCCAATCCCATCGGCTGGCTTCCGAAAATCGAAGGCCCGCTCGTTCGCCCCGGCTTCGAGAGCTTCGTCGGCGTTCATCCCATTCCGACCGTCCACGGCCTGACAATCGGTGAACTGGCGAATATGTACCAATCGGAGCGTGTGCCTTCCGTAAAGCTCCATGTGGTTCCGTGCGAGGGCTACATCAGAAGCGATCGTTGGGAATGGGTGTTGCCGCCATCGCCGAATATGCCGAGCGCGGCGACGGCCTTAGTGTATCCCGGCGGTTGCCTCTTCGAAGGAACGAATCTCAGTGAAGGCCGAGGAACGACCCGGCCTTTCGAATACATCGGCTTCCCCGGAGTGAACGCCAAGGAGATCGCCCGACGATTGAAGGCAGAAGGTTTAACCGGAGTTGAATTCCTCCCCGTCGAGTTCCGGCCCACCTTCCAGAAGCATGCGGGCCAAACCTGTGGCGGCGTCTTCGTCGTGCCCACGGATGTCTCGCGATTCCAACCCTTGCGAACCGGGTTGGCAATGCTGCAAGCCATGCGCGATACCCTCGGCGACGCCTTCCGCTGGCGGACCGAGCGGTACGAATTCGTCGATCACATCCCTGCCATCGATCTCCTCTTCGGGAGCGACCGCGAACGCCTAGCCTTCGAAGCGGATACACCTTGGCGTGAGATCGCGGCGGAGTGGGAAGCGGACGAAGCCGAGTTTCTCGAACGACGCCAACCGCATTTGCTCTATTCTAGCTGATAATGACCACACTCCACCCCGTCGATCTCGCCATCATCGTCACCTACATCGTGGCGATGACACTGTTCGGCCTCGCCTTCACCCGCAAGCAAAAAGACCTCAGCGCCTACTTCGTCGGCGGGCGCAACGTCGGCTGGTTCATGGTGCTGATGTCGATCGTCGCCACGGAAACGAGTGCGGTCACGTTCCTCAGCGTCCCGGGGTTGGCCTTCGATCGGGGAAGCCCTGGGAAGCCGGGTGGGAACTTGATGTTCCTACAACTTTGCCTGGGGTACATCGTCGGCCGGTGCCTGGTCGCATGGCTGCTGTTACCGCAGTATATGGGGGGGAATCTCTTCTCTGCTTACGAAGTGTTGAAGAAAAAATTCAACCCGAGCGTGCAGCGAGTGGCCTCGGCATTGTTCCTCATCACGCGAACGATTGCCGACGGATTGAGAATCTACCTCACGGCATTGCTCCTTGTCATCGTCGGATGGGGCGTCGGCCCCTCGATCCTGATCGTCGGCATCGTCACCATCGTGTACACGTACCTCGGTGGAATGAAGGCCGTGATCTGGACCGACCTCATCCAGTTCGTGATCAAGATCTCCGGTGCCGCACTTGCCGCGGGTTTCGTGCTCTACCTACTCCCCGGTGGCTGGGATCAATTCGTGAGCATTGGCAAAGACGCCGGGAAGTTCGAATTTCTGAATACCGATTTCGACCCGGCAGTGACATTCAACATCTGGGCCGGCGTCCTCGGCGGCGCGGTCTTCAGCATGGCCAGCCACGGGGCCGATCAACTCATGGTGCAGCGCTACCTCTGTGCTGGTTCCCTGCGGAGCGCGCGCTTGGCCCTCGTGCTCAGCGGCTTTACCATCCTGATTCAGTTCACTCTCTTCCTGCTCGTCGGCGTCGGTATGTTCGCTTTGAACAAGGAGGGGCTGTTCGACCTTCCCGAAGGCGCCCTCAACGATCAAGTCTTCAGTTGGTTCATCGTGACGAAACTTCCCGTCGGGGTCGTCGGCATTCTCGTCGCGGCGGTGCTCGCGGCGGCGATGTCCACGCTGTCGTCGTCTCTTAACAGTTCGGCCAACTCCTTCGTCACCGACTTCTACCGCCCGTTGAGGCCGGGGAAAGCGGAAGGGCACTATGTGCGGACTTCCCGCCTCGCCACGGCGATGTGGGGCTGTGCCCAAATGATGGTCGCGTACTCGGCCTTCCTCATCGGCGGCAAGACGAGCATCGTCCTCCAAGTGCTCGGCGTAGCCGGGGCGGCCTTCGGCCTCGTCCTAGGTTTGTTTCTCTTGGGCACGATGAAAAAGCCCGTATCGTCGAACGCGGCACTCATTGGCTTGCTCTTCGGCTTCTTCGCCGTGGTGTCGGTTTGGCTCCCCACGGCGTTCGGGTCTCCTATATTGGCATGGCCTTGGTATGCTCCAGTCGGAGCCGGTACCACGGTTCTCGTAGCCCTTCTGATCTCCCGGTTCCAACCAAAGCCCATCGATGGATCTCTTTCAACACCTGCAAACGGAAGCTCGTAACCCCGCCTCCGAACGGCTCGACGAACTCACGTCGATCGAAATCGTAGAACTGATGAACCGCGAGGATGCCACGATCCCCGCGGCCGTGGCCGCGACGAAGACTGCGATGGCGAGTGCCATCGACGCCCTCGTCGAACGCTTCCCGCGTGGCGGTCGGCTCATATATTGCGGGGCCGGTACGTCCGGGCGGCTCGGCGTCCTCGACGCTTCGGAATGCCCACCGACGTTTCAAACCGATCTCTCGCAAGTCGTGGGGTTGATTGCCGGCGGCCAATCGGCGATGTTCGTGGCCGTTGAAGGTGCCGAGGACTCGCCCGAGTTAGGCGAACGCGATTTAAAGGCGTTGAACCTCACGGCGAACGATGTCGTCTGCGGCATCGCCGCGAGTGGTCGCACGCCTTACGTTATGGGGGCCGTGGCCTACGCCCGCAGCGTCGGGGCGCTGACCCTAGGCATCGCCTGCAACTCGAATTCGGAACTCGCGGCAGCCGTCGATCTTGCCATCGTGCCCGTGGTCGGCCCGGAAATCCTGAGCGGTTCCACCCGTTTGAAAGCTGGCACCGCTACCAAACTGGTGCTGAACACCATCACCACCGGTGCGATGATCCGGCTCGGGAAAACCTTCGGCAACCTGATGGTCGATCTGAAAGCGTCCAATGCCAAGCTGAAGGTTCGTGCCAACCGTATCGTCCGCACCATCGCCCACCTCGACGAACCGACCGCGGCCGAATTGCTCCTACGTTCGCAAGGCGAAGTGAAGACGGCCATCGTTGCTTCCCTGGGCGGATGTTCGCCGGAATCGGCTCGCTCGAAGTTGCACGAATGTGGCGGGAAGATCAAACCGGCTCTCACCGCACTCGGAAAATCGGCGGAACGAGTCGATGGATCGCCGCGAACTGATCTGGTGCTTGGAATCGACGGCGGCGGCACTCAAACCCTTGCCCTCCTGGCCCTGCGTGATACCGGCGAAGTGATCGGCCGCGGGAAAGCAGGAGCTTCCAACATTCAAGCCGTGGGCGTGGCGGCCGGGTTGCGGGCATTGGACGAATCGATCGACCGGGCGTTCTCCTCCGCCGGTATCCCGAGAACGAAGGTTGCTTCGATCTGCCTCGGCTTGGCGGGCGTGGATCGACCGGGCGAGCCGGACGTGATCCACGGTTGGGCGGCGCGGGGTGGAATCGCGGAGAAGGTGATTGCAACCAACGACGCAACACTCCTCCTCGCGGCCGGAACGCCAGAGGGTTGGGGGCTAGCGGTGATCGCCGGCACCGGTTCCATCGCTTACGTCAAACACCCGGATGGAACAGTCGGGCGTTCCGGTGGATGGGGTGGGCTACTGGGCGATGGAGGGAGTGCGTATTCCATTGCCTTGCGGGCCTTGCGGGCCGCGTGCCGATCCCATGACGGCATCGAACCGACGACGAAATTGACCGACGCTCTCGTGAAGCGGATGAACCTCTCAGTGCCGGCCGACTTCATCCCGGCGGTTTCAAGCGGGAAGTGGGATCGCACCGCAATTGGCGGCTTGGCCCCGCTCGTATTGGAACTCGCGGTGGACGGGGACACGATCGCGGCTGGGATCGTGCAAGGCGAAGCGGAGGAGCTGGCGCGAACCGCGGCACAAGCGATCGTTGTTAACGGCCTGCCGAAGACGCTACCGGTGGCATTGGCAGGCGGCGTATTGACAGGCAGCGAAGCATATCGGCGGTACTTCCTGAACGAGCTCTTGCGATGCGGGATCGATGCGCAGCCGGTGCGGCTTGTCGCCGAGCCAGCCCTCGGGGCGATCGTGTTGGCAAGGCGGAGTGTGCCGAATTCGCGACCCGTCCGTTGAATTTACACTTGAAAAACCAGCAACTGGACGACCGGGACTTCAGGCAACTGGAGCACGGCCAGCAATTGGGACACACTGCCGACACCGGACGTGAGCACGATCCTGAATTTCGCCGCCACCGGAACCAACGGGTACACGACCGTGCAGGACTTGGGGGCGTTCACGCTCAACGG
>JBBQWA010000330.1:0-4740 GCA_038211045.1 Gemmatales bacterium | reverse complement strand
AGGCAAAACAATTCAGTAGATTCACAGAGCGATCTTGCCAACATCCTCAAGGTCATGCAGTCGCTTATCGAGCGGAAGCTAGAACTTTTCCCGGAGGACAAAAGGCAGGTCGTCAGCGCCAAGGTGGTGATGGTCGGAAAGAATTATCGCATCGAAGTAGCGTCGGCCACTTTGTAGCCGATGCGATGCGAAGAAGGCAACGAAATTCATAAGGAGAAAGCCATGAAGCAAGCTATCAAGATGTCCTTGAAGCTCGCGCCCTTGGGAATCGTGACGGGCGGGGCGAAGTCGTCGGAGTTGGCGTACTTATCGGAGATGTACTTGATGAACAGCATGAACAGGACGTAGTCCTTGTACTGGCTGGCATCCATGCCGCCGCGCAGTTCGTCGCACGAGGCCCAAAGGGGAGAATACAGGTCGGATTTCTTGATCGCTATAGGGAGTCGGCTTTCGGAGAGGTTGTGATTCCATCCAGGGTAGGAACTTTTCGGCTTCGATGATCCCCCACTTGAACGGGCTCTCAAGAAACGCGGATTACAACCTTGCCGACAATTCTCACTTTTCCACAATCGCGTGCGTCGTGCTCACGGTGCATCCACGGGCATCCGTGACCGAGAGGAAGTAAACTAACGGCCGATCCGTCGGCAACTTACTGACGACGCGGCCTTCGCGGATCTCGGCCTCCGCCGATTTCCATTCCCGTTTCTGCCAAGCGCCCGATGCCACCGCATGATGGAGCTTGGCAGTTTTCACTTCGACTTTCGAATCGATGGATGCGGTCACTTCTTCTTCTTTTGCTAAGAGTTTCCCGAGGATCGGGAGCGGATCCCCTTTCTTGAGATGGTTATCGATGAAAGCGTCTACCTCGCCGAACGTCCAGATATGCCCGTGCGGTAGGCGAACCCGCACCGCCAGCACCTTCGATCCGGGTACCAAATCGTAACACTTCTGGTAGCTATCGAGGGGATACGCAAAGTCGTTCGTTCCATTCAGGAACAGGATTGGGCACTTCACCGACGGTAAGTATTTCAAAGGGTCGAAGGCCTCGACCCAACGGGTCTTTTGCTCGGCCTTCATTTTGTCGAACCGCGGTTCCTTCCAGACGCTGTTCTCGTGCAAGAATCCGCACCCGTAGACTGGCACGGCCGCCTTCAGACGGTCATCCAGCCCGGCGACGATGCAGGTGAGATACCCGCCCCAACTGATCCCGGCGACCGCGACCCGATCCTTATCGACTTCCGGAAGCAAACGGAGCAGATTGTGAGCGCGGATGACCGCCGCGATGGCCTGATACGTCCACATGTCACTAACTGTCTTCTCGGTGAAGTCCTGGAACTTGAACTCGTCCGATTGCTCCGGCCCACCATCGGCCATCCGGCCTTTCGCATCGTGGCCCGCGAGATCCATCGCCAGGGCGCAGTATCCGCGGCCGGCCCAATGCTCCGCCCACTCACGAAACGCTTTGCCGCCACCCCCGTGAACCAGCAATATGGCAGGGAACGGCCCCTCGCCCATCGCGGGTTTCGCGTAATAGGCAAAGACCCGGGTCGGTTTGCCTTGGAAGGGCTCCCCGGGGTAATAGAGTTCGCGGGCCTTCCCGCGGACTTCGCCCCATTCGGGTTTCACTTCCACCGCTTTCAATGCGGTTGAGTCCCAGGGGCCGCTCTTCGGCAACTGTGCCGAGACCGTGGCCCGGTTCGCCGCGAGCAGAGCCACCACAAGAACGAGCTTCGAACCGATTTGACGATTCATGGTAAACCCCTGAGTGAATTGCGTGATCGAATTCATCACCATCCGGCCGCGACGCCGTCTTTTCGGCTCTCGGTGCCACCGCGGAGAACGCCGGTCTTCGGGTCAATGAGGATACCCTGGTAGCCGCCGCTGTTCACCCGCGTGCGCCGGATCACATGCCCGCGCGCCTCCAGTTCCTTCACCACCGAATCCGGTATGCCGGCTTCCACCAGGATCGTGCCGCCCTTCGCCGATTCCGGCCGGCCCGTCGGCGTTGCACTCCCGACATGTTCAATGCGGGCGGCATCCCCGGCGGCTTGCACGCCCATGCCGAAGTCGAGGAGATTCACGAGCACCTGCACGTGACCCTGGGGTTGCATGTCGCCCCCCATGACACCGAACGTGAGGAACGGCTTGCCGTCTTTGGTGACCATCGCCGGGATGATCGTATGGAACGGCCGTTTCCCCGGTTCGAGCTTGTTGGCGTGCTTCGGATCGAGCGAAAACAAGCATCCGCGATTTTGAAGGCCGAATCCGGTTCCCGGCGCGGATAACCCGGAACCGAAGCCCATGTAATTCGATTGGATCAGCGAGACGCAGTTGCGATCCTTGTCGACTACGCAGAGGTAGATCGTGTCGGCCTTGCCAACGAGGGCATCGCCAGCCTCCACGCCGACACCGGCTTTCTTGGGGTCGATCCGCAAGGCCCGCTCCTGGGCGTACTTCTTCGAGATCAGCGTTTCAGTCGGCACGTTGGCGAACTGGGGATCGGTGTAATACTTCGCCCGATCGGCGAAGGCCAGCTTCTTCGCTTCGACCAACAGATGCCAATACTCGGGGGAGTTGGGGCCCATCGCTTTCAGATCGTGCGGTTCGAGCAGGTTCAATATCTGCAAAGCCGCGATCCCTTGGCCCGGCGGTGGCAGTTCCCAGACGTCGCAGCCGCGGTAACTCGTTTTCACCGGATCGATCCACTCGGCGTGATATTCGGTGAAGTCCGCCATCGCGAACAGTCCCCCTTCCGCATCGGAGAGTTTGACGATGGCCTTGGCGATGTCGCCGTTGTAGAAGCCGTCACGCCCCTTCTCGGCGATCGCTTGATAACTCTTCGCGAGGTGCGGATTCTTGAAGACCTGCCCGGAGTTTGGGGCTTTGCCTTCGATCAGAAAGGTCGAGCGGAGGCCGGGATCCTTGGCCAGCATCCGTTCGCTCGCTTTCCAGTGCCCTGCGATCACTTCCGGTACCGGCACACCAGCTTCGGCATAGAGGATGCTCGGCGACAAGAGATCTTTGAAATCCTTGGTGCCGAACTTCCGCCGGAGTTGATCCCATCCTTCGACGCAACCGGGGACCGACCACGAGAGAGGGCCTCGATCCGGGATGAACGCGAGCTTTTGATCCTGGAAAAACTTGAGCGTCGCCTTTTTCGGGGCCGGGCCGCTGGCGTTCAGACCGTACAGTTTCCCGGTTTTCGCCTCGTAGACGATGGCGAACAAATCGCCGCCGATCCCGCAGGAGGTCGGTTCCATCAACCCCATCGCGGCGCTCGTGGCAATGGCTGCGTCCACGGCATTGCCGCCGCTCTTCAGCACATCCAAGCCGATCTGGGCCGCCAACGGATGAGACGTGCAAACCATCCCGTTCGTGGCGACGGTTTCCGAACGATGCGATTGCCCCGGTTGAGGAGTAGGCAAATCCGCCGCAGTGATTGCGGGAAGGATCGAAGTGAGGAAGCTCATGGAAAGGACGATTCGCATGCGTTCTCCGCGATCAAACGAAGGGAATGAGTCGGGTTGGGCTTCGCAAACAATGCTCAGGCACCGATGATTGATCCCGATTTACTGAAGGCGATGCGGGATCGGTCAACGCTGCCGTTTCCCCAAGCGGAATTGTAATCGCTTTCTTCACCAGCGGAGCAGCAGCTTGCCAAACCAAAACAAAGTGGGGAGCCCGATGGGTGCTGCACACTTTGGAGACGTCTCCAAAATAATCATAACGAACGGGATTTCCCGCTCCCACCGGCGAGCTCACTGCGGGATAGGAGAAGAAGGTCGGGGTCAGCGCGGTCGACACCCGGCTGGTCTTCGACGCCATTCTTGGTGCTCCTGAAACGGCTCTTCCGTAGGAACCAAATCCTTCTGGTGGATTTGGAGAAACTCGCCGAAGGGATGAGCGTCAAATACGCCATGGTCGAACCGGCGAACCAGACGGACACCGAGAAGGTATGGCTGGCGGTGGCCTCGACGACCGGGGTGGAGACACTCCGCCGCCTGTGCCTTCGGAGTGTCCTCCCTGTACCCGCCGAAAGGGGGAAGCGGGCGGGCCGCTCGAGCCCAACCTGTTCCTCGTCTGCGCTCCCAGCTTCGACTACGGGTTCACCCACTACCGGGCGGACATCCAACGCGAGTTCGAGGCGGTCATGGGCGGGTGGGGGTAGTGAACCAAACAACTCGGGTACTACGACCTGCCTACCAGTTTGGTTGGGCCGGCGGGGTGCCGACGGTGGCGGGAACCGAGATCCTCGGGTTCGTCTTTCCCCCGGCTCCCGCGGTACGGCGTGCGGCTGGTGTACCTGTCCGGGTCAGACGCCTAGGGGAAGCGGGGGGCTGGGGAACTACCTGAGGGCGAAACTCCTCTGGGATCCGCAGGCGGACATCGCTGCCCTCGCCCGGGACTACCTCGCCCGGACGTACGGGCACGTACGGGCCGGCCGCCGGTGCGGTCATAGGCGAGCTGCACGCGGCCCTCGACGCGGCCACGGCCCGCCACTCCAAGGCCGATCGGGACGAGGAGGTGCGGGCTGGCGTTGGACTTGGGCGGATTCATCAAGTTAGGTCACCTCATCATGCACGAGGTCTGCCACCGCGATGTCAGTCGCGATTGGGGACTTTACCACTTTCGCGGTGAAGGACCGTGCCGACCGTGATTGCGGGATCGCGGTTTCGGACCGTGTGGGGAGCTGACGCGTCGGGTTGGCAATGATCTCGTCTTGGCGGTGCGTTGACGCAC
>JBBQWA010000329.1:0-4751 GCA_038211045.1 Gemmatales bacterium | reverse complement strand
GCATTCGCCGTGCTGAGGGCGAGGGCGATCCCTTCCACTTGCAAGCGAATCCAATCTGTTCCAGCATCGCCGAGGAGAATCATGAGTGGGCCATCCGCTCCGCTGCGCGTTCGAGGATTTCCAAAGCTTCCCCGGCTTCTTGCACCGTAATCACTAATGGTGGTGAGATTCGCACCACCTTCTTGGAAAGCGGCCCGAGCAAGTGAACGCCATCGCCGGAGTTGCGGTACGCATGGAGAACGAACGAGCTTGCCCATTCCGCCGCGGTCCGGCTGGCATGATCTCGGAACTCGACTCCCCAGACCATACCGCGGTGTTCGCCGCGGATATTGGCCACGAAAGGGTGCTTCTTCAAGCTGACCAAACCGGCTTCGATCACTGCGGAAGTTTCGCGGGCGGGGCCGAGAATGTCCCGCGTTTCAAATTCGTCCAGCGTTGCCAACACGGCGGCGCAGTTCAACGGGTTCGCGCTCCACGTATCGGAGCCATCGCCATATTCGAGGGCCGCGAACAGATCGGCCCGGCCGAGGGTCGCCGCGACCGGCACGCCGTTGCCGAGACCTTTGCCGAGGACCACCATATCGGGTTCGAGACCGTAGGTTTCGTAGGCGAACAGATCGCCGGTGCGGCCGAAATTCGCTTGCACTTCATCGAGAATGAACACGATGTCCTTTTCCCGACAGAAGGCTTGGAGCATCTGGAGGTAGGCTTTGGGCGGATGGTACGAACCGCCGCCGCCGAGGTAGGGTTCGGTAATCAGCGTTCCGATCTTGGCACCGAACTGGTGCCAAAGGGTATCGAGTTCCCGCCGGTAAGGCGTCGGGTCGAACGGATCGTTACGCATCGATACATCCCGGCATTCTTCGCGCGGGAACGCGATGAACTTCACCCGGGGATCGCGCTCGGCGTCGGTTTCGGAACCGGTAATGGCGTTCGATAATCCCTTCTTGCCGTGGAAGCCGAAGCGCGTGGCGAGGATCATCGGGCGGGCGGTGTCGCGGGCCATCGAAGTCCATAGGGCTTTTTGAATGGCTTCCGAACCCGATGCGGCCCACATCACTTGCTGCAATCGTTCACCGCCGGGGCGCGATTGAACGCAGGCGATCAACCGTTTGCCCGCCTCGGCTTCCAAGGGTGTGACGGCGTTGTAGGTCGTCATCGCCACGGCCGGGAAGTAACCTTCCGGTACCGCGACGGGGATGATCCCCGCATCGTACGTCATCTTCGGGCTGCCTTCCCATTCCCGGTGAGGCCAGCCCATGTAGGTGCAGAAGCGTTCCATCCAACGTTCGGGATTGTGCCCCAAGTTCGCCACGAGTACGCCGGAGGTGAAGTCGTAGAGCCGGCGGCCTTCGGGCGTCCAATGGTAGATCCCGGCACTGCGGGAAAGCACCGCCTGCGTGGGAGTGAAGGTGCGGAGTGATCGCGGCTCGTAGCGGAGCGCCGCACTTCGGGCCGCGTTCGAAGCCGGTTCGCCGGGGTGTTGAATCGGGGCGGGGGTCATGGTTCGGTTGCACCGCTAACATTGAAAGAACGAAGATTAACTTATGTGACCCCGGCGCCAAGGGCGAATCGGCTTTCGGGGTTATCGCGGGGCGAGTCGCACGGTTGAAACTCACGGAGACCGCAATGCAATATTTGGGCACACCTTGGATCGTGATGTGGCTGCTATCCGGAGCACTCTACGCCCTTTGCAAATGGCTGACATGGAAGAACGCCAGATCGCAATCCGCACCCACTTGGCAACGCGCGGCTTACCTGTTCGCATGGCCGGGCATGGACGCGGATGCGTTCTTGAACTCTTCTCCCCTCACTCACGGCCGGGAAAAGGGGGCCGGAATCGGCGAATGGCTCTTCGCCTTCGCCAAGCTGGCCTTCGGCGTCGCGATCCTTTGGATGCTCGTGCCGAGGCTTCCTACCGATTTGCCGCTCCTCCGTGGATGGGTCGGCATGGTCGGGTTGATCTTCCTATTGCATTTCGGTTCGTTCCACATCCTCAGTTGCTTCTGGCGATCCCTCGGCATCGACGCCAAGCCATTGATGAACTGGCCCATCCTCGCCCGCAGCCTCGCCGAGTTTTGGGGCCAACGCTGGAACACCGCCTTCCGCGACCTAACGCACCGGTTCCTCTTCCGACCGTTGGCCAAACGTTTCGGCCCGCGTTTCGGCTTGGCAATAGGCTTCTTCGCCAGCGGCCTCGTTCACGATCTGGTGATTTCCGTTCCTGCCGGGGGCGGGTACGGTTTACCGACGCTGTATTTCGTAATCCAAGGTGTGGGATTGCTGATCGAACGAACCAGATGGGCACGGCCGCTGCGGGGCAGGGTGCTGACCACGTTCATCGTACTCGCCCCGGCCTTCGGCTTGTTCCACCCGCCTTTCGTGGAACGTGTCGTACTGCCGTTTTTGGATGTCTTGCAGATCTGAAAGCGGGGGGGACATCGTCCCCCTGCTTTCGAGGAGCGCGTTAATGAACCTCACCCTCGCCGATTGGATTCAACTCGCGGGCATCGGCCAGCTTTCCATCCTCGTAGCGTCGTCGCTGGTGCCTTTGAAATTGAATTGGAAGCAAGACCTCGCATCGCTGCCGACGTTGCACCGCCAGATGTATTGGACCTACGGCGGCTACGTCGTGATGAGCATCATCTTCCTGGGCATCACGAGCATCCTCTGTGCGGACGAACTCGCGGGCGGTGCCAGATTGGCGAAAGCGTTCTGCGCCTACGGTGCACTCTTTTGGGGCGTGCGGCTCTGCCTGCAAGCCGTGTTCGAAGTGAAACCGCACCTCACGGTCTGGTGGCTCCGCGCCGGCTACCATACGCTGACGCTGCTGTTCGTGTTCTTCACCGTGGTGTATATGGGGTGTCTTGTGTAGCGGCGAGGCGCGGACGAGCGAGGCGCGATGAAAAATTGCAAATAACTAAGAAATAATGCTTGTTGAAGTACTTTCTGCTTGAGAGAATACCGACTCATACGGTGGTTCCTTTCGTGAACCACCGACCATAGGGCGCATTCATGCTTCAAGCGATGTTGCGTGGAAAACTAAGCCGGGACGTTGAAGGTAAGGAAGACATCCTTACTTCAAATGTCTTCGGCACGCTGAGATATTCACCAAACCCAAGCGTACTACTCCAATTTCTAGGGGGGGCGTTCGATCCGATAGGGAAAAGATATTTCCGTGAGCGGTTAAATGGATACGACCACATCCAAAGCTGGGAATTCTGGCCTTGGTATGAACATGGTGAAGGGAAGGGTTGCGAACCGGATGTCGTTATTGTTCTCGCAGATGTAAGTGGAAGGAAATTCGGTGTCGTGATTGAAGCGAAATACCGTAGCGGAAAATCGTCGCATGCTTCCGAAGCTGAGAAACTACCAAACGATCAACTAGCACGACAACTGCTGCATATCCGTGCCCTTGCACGTCTAGAAGAATTCGCGGATTACGCAGTTGTTTACGTGACCACAGCAGTGGGTTGCCCAATCGTGGAATTGATGGATTCAGTTATCGAATATCAGCATAAATGCGGTGAGCCAGCATCAATCTTCTGGGCCTCTTGGCGAGCATTGCCCGAGATGCTTCGTGGGGTTACCGGCGATTTCAAAGTGATAGCAACCGATCTTGGAAATTTACTTTACCGCATGGACCTTGTGACTTTTCATCAATTACGTTCGAACGAAGTCACTTCACCTGGCTGGTCTTTCGCGAATTCAGTTAAGATTCAACCAGATACTTCTTCATGGAATTGGAGCATACCGGCTCCGGACTGGAATTTTGTTGCCTTGGTTTGATAATTCTCAAGATCACGAACCCATGCGGAGGAAATCGAATGATGACTGGCAAAGAACTTCTGAGCTCTCTCGATGGAGTTCGGAGGTTTTACTCTGATCTTGGGCAATTATTCCTGACAGCAGACGCCTGTATGGAAGAGCGAGGATGGAAAGCACTTGGGGATGCGACCTGTATCTTCCATACTTCCGCCAGCATCAACTCCGCAGATCGCTGGGTTCCTCGGGTGGCTGCGCGCCAGTATGGTTCAGATGAAAATGCCCTTGGCATTACTGCAATGATAACCGCGATCTTGGATAAACCAGATTCGAATCATCCTATTGCAGAACCAATCATTACAGGTGCCTATTTTGTCCTTCCAAGTAATAACTCGATTGACGCTCAAAAGGTACCGTATTGGCACGCCTGGTGGGGGGCGTGGCGATTGGGTTCATCAACTGGCGAACCAGAAACAATAACCAATCAAGATGGCGGCTGGAAAGACGATTGGCGGTTCACTTACATGCAAGTTTTCGCTCGTCCACTGGTGGATATTGCTTCGTCAGATTCCTTGCAATCAAAGATCATTTCACCGCTTCTGAATTTGATCAAAGCGTATCAGTCTGTGTAATTTAATCGTGGTTGGGCCACGTCTAAACGGTACCCGCATACAATACTTTATTCGCCCCACCGGGCGAATAAAGTATCAAACCGCCCGCGTCCGAATTGACCATTACCACGGCACCCGGCTTGCCAGCGGCGTGTTCCGCCAAAATGGCTTCCATCGCCTGCACGATGGCCACGCAGTTTCGCTCGGCCCGCAGGTCGTTATAGTTCAACGCGTTCATCGCCCGTAGCCGTGCGGTGCGTTCACCCGCCGGGCCGCCGTGTTCGACGAACGCCACCTCGCGGAAGAAGCGTTCGATCGCTTCGATGCCGTAGCCGCGTTGGGATCGTTCGCCCCACGGTTCGAGGAACGTGCCGT
>JBBQWA010000328.1:0-4795 GCA_038211045.1 Gemmatales bacterium | reverse complement strand
AAGGCCCTCGATGAAGCGCTGCGGAGTACGATCCGCACTCAAGCTAAGGACAAAGGCTTCGAAGTCCCGGCGAAGTAACCTTTTTCAAGCCCACCCGTTGCAAAGGGTGGGCATTTGATTCTGTATTCCAACTGTTAACTGACAACTCCAAACTGTTCACTATTCATCAAGTCCAATTTTGCGAAACAGCCCTCGGTTGCCATTCGACGGTTTTGAGTTTGTTGTCCGTTCGATTCCATCCTCTCCCATTCGGAACCTCCCATGACCCGCGCCGCTCTCCTGCTTTTGATGTTCGCCTTCTCCACAACAGCCTTCGCCCAAGAGGCGAAAGACGTCAAACCCGCGGCGAGCAAGATCGTCTCCGTGACGGTGTACCAGAACACCGCACTCGTTACGCGGGAAGTCACGTTGCCGGAGGGGGCCGGGCAAACCGAAGTGATTGTTTCGCCACTGCCCGCCGGGACGATGGAATCGAGCCTGTACGCCGAGGGTGGCGAGGCCGTGCGCATCCTCAGCACCCGGTTCCGCGCCCGCGCCATCGCCGAGGATAACCGCGAAGAAGTCCGCAAGCTCGAAGCCGAGATCAAGCTGGTGCAGAAGGGGTTGCAGGAAAACGAGGCGGAGCTAAAAGGCGCGGTTCTGAACATGGCGTTCCTCATCAAGCTCGAAGGATTCACCGCCGCGACGATGACGACCCTCACGGAAAAGGGGCACCTCGATAGCGAAAAGACCATCGCGCTCGCCACGCACATCCGCGAGACCCGCGCCAAGGGAATCAAGGATGAAACGCGGTTGAAGCAGTCGATCGAAGCCGATCAAACCAAGCTCGCCTTCCTCCAACGGCAACTGCAAGAGAAGGCGGGCGGCGTCAGCCGAACGGAACGGGACGCGGTCATCGTGCTGGACAAGAAAGCCGGGGCGGCCACGGCCAAGTTGAACTACCTCGTGGGCAACGCCACCTGGCGCCCGCAGTACAAACTCCGCGCCGGCACCAAGGCCAACGAAGCCGTGACGGTCGAATACCTCGCGTCGGTGACGCAGCAATCGGGCGAAGATTGGAACGGGGTGAGCTTGATCCTTTCCACTGCCCAACCCCTTTTGAACGCGGCCCCGCCCGACCTGAAAAGCCTCGAAGTCGCCATCGGCCAGGGTGGCCCCAAGGTTGATCCATCGAGCGGGACATTGACATTCGGAGGCACCGCAGACGCCGCGAAGGCATTGCGTGAAAATACAATGACGGCGAATACCCTCCGATCCCAATCGGCGATGAACTACAACGCCAAGAACCCCTCCGCCGGCAGCCAGTTGGCCAACGAAGCCGCGGCGCTCGAACAGTTCCGCGACCTTCTCACTGCCCGCGAAGAGATCGGTAAGACCGACGGCACCGCCGCCGGGATCTTGGGCAACGGCCCCAGTGTGACCTTCCGCCTCAAGAGCAAGCTGACGCTGCCTTCCCGCAACGATGAACAAACGTTGGAAATCACCAAGCTCGAATTGACGCCGAAGTTCTACTACAAGGCCGTGCCGGTGGTCACGCCGCACGTCTATCGTTTGGCCGACCTCACCAATACGAGCGATTTCATTTTGCTTCCCGGCGAGGCGACGATGTACCTCGATACCGATTTCGTCGGCCAGACCCAGATCCCGACCGTCGCCATCGGCAAGCCGTTCACCGTGGGCTTCGGCGTCGATCCGCAACTGCAAATTCAACGCAAGCTCGTCGATAAGACGCGCACCATGCAGGGGGGCAATCAGGTTCTCACGTTCAAGTACCGCATCCTGCTGAGCAGTTACAAGACCGTGCCGGCGGAAGTGCAAGTGTGGGATCGCATGCCGCATTCGGAAGCGGCCCAAAGCATCGTGCCGACGCTCTCGAAAGGCGAAACGGAACTGAGCAAGGATGCGCTTTACTTGCGCGACGAAAGGACGAAGAACCTGCTGCGTTGGGACGTGAAGATCGAGCCGAAGCAGAACGGCGAGAAGACGCTGAACATCGATTACGAATTCAAGCTCGAACTCGACAAGAACGTGACGATCGGTTCGTTCCTGGCGAAGTAAATACTCTCAACCCTCTCCCCGGGGGAGAGGGGAGCCGGAATTTTCTGTCAATCCACGGTTCCTCGTTCGTCGTCTTTGTAACAACGCCCGCGAACGGAGTTTCCCATGCCCAAAGCCCGCATCGTCGTCGTCGAAGATGAATCGGCCATCCGCCGTGGCGTCTGCGATGCCCTCCGCCTCACGGGCTACGATGTCGCCGAGGCCCCCGACGGCCACATCGGCTTGCTCGAAGCGAGTTCGGGTGGGGTCGATCTCGTGCTCCTCGATCTCATGCTCCCGAAAAAGGACGGCTTCGAGGTTCTCTCCGAACTCCGCAAAACGCATCCCACCCGCCCCGTGATCATTCTCACGGCCAAAGGGGGGGAAGAGGATCGCGTTCGCGGCCTGAAAATGGGGGCCGACGATTACGTGGTGAAACCATTCTCGGCCCGCGAACTCTTGGCCCGCGTCGAAGCCGTACTCCGCCGGACGATGAAAGCGGCTTTGGAAGTCACCACGATTCGCATCGGCCGTGGTACAATCGACTTGAACCGCCGCGAATTGCGCTGGTCCCCGCGCGAGCGTTCGGACCTTTCCGAAACCGAAACCGCCCTGCTGAAATACCTCGCGATGAACCGCGAGCGCGCCGTATCCCGCGAAGAATTGCTCGGCCGCGTGTGGGGCATCGGCACGGCGGGCCTCGAAACGCGGGCCGTGGATATGCACATCGCCCGATTGCGGGCGAAACTGAAAGACCCCGCCGGGCAAGATGATACCGAAGCGATCATCACCGTGCGCGCCCACGGCTACATGGCCGGGCCGGCCCTAGTGGTGCAGGAGAACGAACAGTGAGATGGCTTACCCCGCGGCGTTCCGTGTTCGTGTTGATCCTGCTCGCTGCGGCGGTGGTGCTCGGTCTCGCGTGGGTTTCCGTCACCTCGTTGAAATTGGAATCCGCCCAACGCGAATCGGCACGCCAAGCGGAGATCGTGAACAAGGAACGCCGGGCGCTCTGGCGGCTCGATAGTTCCATGCTCACCCCGCTCGGCTTGGAAAATAACCGCCCCTACGCCCACTACTTCGCACTGCACACGCCCACCGCGCTCGTGCTCAACGATTCCGGCGATAACAACGGCGATCTCGTGCGCGTGCCCTCCCCGCTGCTCTCCGCGGAAATTCCGGATTGGATCGCGATCCACGTGCAGATCGACCCGGAACGGGGTTGGGAATCCCCGCAAGTGATCCCACTGCATTTGCAAGAGCGTTTGATCGCCGATCCGCTCGAACTCTCACTGACGAACTGCACGGTCGATCGCGAACGGCAATTGAACCGGCTCCGGATTCAATTTCCCGCCGGGATCGTGATCGCCTCGCTGATCGAATCGGAACGCACCGAACCCGAGTTCGATCCTTACGTCGTGCCGGTGCCGCTGATCGATGAACCGGGCACCGACAAACCGATGGGAGCCGTGGGTTCCATCGAGCCTTTGGCCCGACAAAAGGAATCCCCGTTGCCCCCCGAACCACCCGCAAATGCGACCCCGGCGGAGAAGGGCGCGTGGTCGATGGCGTATTCCGCGGGTCAATGCCGCGTCGCGGTGAAGGGTGTGGACGAAGCCTCGAAGAAGTATTCCGGCCTGCCCGCTCCCGCCTTGCCCTACGCTCCCTTCGGCAACACCATTCCCCAACAGAATACCCCGAGCAATCAGTTGGCGATGAAGGCCGCGGTGCAATCGCAAATCCAAGGTTCAACCCGTTCGGTTCGCGCGAACCCGGACGAAGCCACGCGTGATTCCGAAGCCCGCAAAGGTGTTGTTTCCAAGGCGATGGAATCCCGTGGCGGGTACGAAGTTCAATCGAAGAACGGTATGAATTCGATATCGAATTCCGCCAACCCGAGTGCGGCTCAACAAACGAATGTCGTAGAGCAACACCAACAGGGGGATATCGGCGGAGTCGTCTTCGGCTATCGTTCCGAGAACAATTCGAACAATTTTACATTCGGCGGATTGACCTCGGCAGATCGGGCCACGCTCGTTTATGAAGCGACACCTTCGCAGCTCACCTTCGCCACGGTACCCGGTGTACTCGTTGCGGGCACGCCGAACGGAGACTACTTCACCATCGACAACCGAGTATTCTCTGTTCGCAGCGGTACGGTGAAACAGGAATCCTTGGCCTTCGCCGTGGCTTCCCGCAAACCGCTGGTGGTGCAATTGCATTTCCCGGTGACGGGATCGAACAAATCCGGGCCGGCGGTAGTTCCCGTTTCGGTTCAACTCGGCCCGATGAAGCCCCATTGGATCAAGGGTGCCGATGGCACCGATCTACTCTGCTTGCTCCGCTCCGCCCGGTTGGAATCGAAGACGGTGTATCAGGGGATCGTTCTCGATTGGCCGAATTTGCGGGCCGCCCTTAAAGCGCAAGTAGAAGACTTGTACCCGAATGCCGAGTTGGAACCGATTCGCAACCCGGAGGAAGCCGCCGCCGAACGCACGATGACGGCGTTGCCGCTCTTGTTCATTCCCAACGGCGACACCCCGGCGATCTCCGAGCAATGGTCGCCGTTGCGCACGGGGTTGGTGATCGCGTGGGCTGCGGCGCTTCTATCCATCGTGGCGGTAGGTTTCGGCGGCCGGGCGATCTTGGCGATGTCCGAACGACGGGTGCGCTTCGCCTCGGCCGTCACGCACGAATTGCGTACGCCACTCACGGCGATGCAACTGCACCTGGACTTGTTGAACAGCGGTTTGATCAC
>JBBQWA010000327.1:0-4806 GCA_038211045.1 Gemmatales bacterium | reverse complement strand
TGAAATACGAAGCGGACACCGGCACGATCCGCGTCCGGCAACCGCTGACGCAAGAAGAAACGAAAACGCTCCGCGATGCGTTGCCCGTGGCGGATCGCGCCGCCGTGGTTGCGTATTGGGAAAACGAGCGGAACATCGGTTCCGCGCTGAAGGCGCTGGACGAGTGCGCATTGCCGCTCCTCGTACCCCAGATGGCCGTTCGCACGCAGGGGAGATTGTCCCGCTTCGAGCCGTTCGAGTTGGACGAGTTCATCTGGGACTTGGGAAGTTGCGAATCGCGGTTCGGCGAGGAAGAGTTCCCCATGGAAACGCGGGTGGGCCAGCACAGCGAAGTGGACGTTTCGGAGAAAGGGACGCTGATCGTGGAACGCACCGTGAAAGTGACGGTGCGGCAACTCTCGTATATTCCCGCCGACGACAACTGGGAGAAATCGGCGCTGGTGCGATGGCTCCATTGGGAGATGCACCGCAACGGTCAAAATGCGGGCCTCATGGCGGCGGAATCGCAGGCGTGGCTGAACCGCGCCCTCGATCACCTGACAATCACGCGGGGCTTCAGTATTCCCATTCTCGTGCGGCGGCGGCACGAGTTGGCCGGCGAGTTGGCGAAACGTTTGGCGGGCCACGGCCGCGTTCAGGTACGCAAGGCGGCGAGCGTGCTATTCCTGAACGATGGCGAAAGGCGGTTGGTCACAACTTATGAAATGCCCTTCGAACTAGACGAGCGCCGGTATACGCCCTACGAACGATACCCCGGCAGCCCGTACCGTTTCCTCAAACACGCTTTTGGTGTGATCGGTTCCATGAATATCCCGGAACTCGAATGCGCCAAGAAGATGGACGATCACGCCAACGTCCGGCGATGGTTGAGGAACACTACCCATGCGAGTGCCGGGGGATTCAGCTTGCCACTCTCGCCTCGGAATTTCTTTCCGGACTTCATCTCCGAACTGGTAGACGGCCGCACCGCGATCGTGGAGTACAAGAATGCCAAGCTCGCCCAATCGGACGAGGAACGCCACAAAAAGGCAGTGGGTGAAATGTGGGCCGAGAGATCAGAAGGGAAGGGAGTGTTCGCTTGGGTTGTGGAAAGGGATTGGCACGCGCTCGAAAGCGTGTTGGGGTGAACTCACGCTGAAGTGAGCATTGCATTGGTGCGAACATTGAAACAGTTCCACACGGGGGGATGCCAATGCATAACATAACCCCGTGGCGGCAGGCCTCGAACACCTCCGAATTCACCTCGCGGCTAACGAGGGTTGGCCGGGGTTCACCGCTGCGCTGTGTCGGGGCGAATCGGGATCCATCGACGGCGCCTGGGGTTCCTCGTCCGCGCTCGCCATCGCGGCACTCTCTTCCGAGCAACCGGCGCCGCTGCTCGCCGTCGTTCCCAATCTTACCGATGTCGAAGTGTGGGCCGAGGATCTCACCACCTTCAGCGGCGTTCGCCCACTCGTTTTCCCCGCCTACGAAACTTGGCCCGTCGTCGAACGCGCCGGCAAGATCGCCCCGCAAACCGGGGATCGCCTCCGGGTGCTTCAACAACTCCTCGCCGATCCGGCGCCGGGGCGAATCGTGCTGGCACCCATCGCAGCGATCGTGCAACCGGTGCCGATCCGCGAGCGCCTGCAACAGAATGGCAAGCGTTTGAAGCTGGGCGAAACGCTCGACCCGCAAGAGCTCTGCACTTGGCTTTCGGAATCGGGGTACAAGCCGGCCGATTCGGTCGAGTACCCCGGCGAGTTCGGCCGCCGCGGCGGCATCGTGGATCTGTTCCCGCCCGACGCGCAGAATCCGTTCCGCCTCGAATTCTTCGGCGAAGAACTCGAATCGATTCGCCAGTTCGCGGTGCAGACGCAGCGGAGCTTGGAAAAGAAGAGCGAACTCTTCGTGCTGAAGATCGAAGTGCGGGCGGAGGCGGGGCAATCGAACGGTTTCCTCCTCGATTACTTCCCCAAAGGGTCGATCGCTGCGCTCGTCGAACCCGCCGATTTGAAGGAACAAGGGAAGCACTTCTTCGAGCGCGTCGGCGATCCGACCGGGTTGTTCACCGTAGCCGGGGCTTTCGCCGAGTTGATGAAACGGCCGACCGTGACGGTGAGTGCGTTGCCCCGTCCCAGTGTGGAAGCCACGGTTCACTTGCGCGTGGAAAGCATCGAACGCTTCAGCGGCAACGTGAACCGGGTGAAAGACGAACTCGATGCCGTGGCTGGTACGGATACCGTGTACATCGCTTGTCAAACGGCCGCCGAGGTGCAACGCCTCACGGAGGTGTTGAAGGCGGGTAAGCTCGCGGAAAGCGAACGCTTGCAGATCGCCACGGGGCATGTGCGTGCGGGGTTCCGGTTGGTGGGTTTTTCTCCGGCCCCCCTCTCCCCCGGCGGGAGAGGGGCTGGGGGTGAGAGGGTCAAAAAGAAATCCCCCTCACCCCCGGCCCCTCTCCCGCAGCAGGGAGAGGGGGGCCAGCAAGGCGTCGTCGTACTCGGTTCGCACCAACTCTTCCACAAGGAACTCGTGGTCGGCGGAACCAAGACCGACTCACCCGCGAAAGCCGGTCGGAAGGTCGAATCGCGCGCGATCGATAGCTTCCTCGAACTTTCGGACGGCGACTACGTCGTTCACGTTGCGCACGGCATCGCCCGCTTCCGCGGTATGCGGATGCTCGAAAAAGGGAGCGGGGGGCGTAAGCCTTCCGAGGGCGATGACTCGGCGGGTTCACACCCGCCGCTCGCCAATGCCGACGAAGAATTCCTGATCCTCGAATTCCGCGAGGGAACGCTGCTGTACGTGCCCGCCACGCGGATCGATCTCGTTCAAAGGTACGTTGGCGGATTGCAATCGGAACCCACGCTTTCCAAGCTCGGCAGCAGTTCGTGGGGGCGCAAGAAGAATCAGATCGCCGAAGCCGTGATGGACATGGCCGCGGAGATGATCCAAATCCAAGCGGTGCGGAACGCGATCCCCGGCGAAGCCTTCCCGCCCGATAGCGATTGGCAGGCCGAGTTCGAAGGCGCCTTCCCTTACCAAGAAACGCCCGACCAACTGACGGCCATTCAGGAAATCAAGAACGATCTGATGAAACCTAAACCGATGGATCGCCTCCTCTGCGGCGACGTCGGCTACGGCAAAACGGAAGTGGCGATCCGGGCCGCGTTCAAAACCATCGACAACGGCAAACAAGTTGCGGTGCTCGTGCCCACCACGGTACTCGCGGAACAGCACTTCCGCACTTTCAGCCAACGGCTCGCCGAGTACCCGTTCACCGTTGCCGTGCTCAGCCGCTTTCAGACCGCGAAGGAGCAGAAGGCCACGATCAAAGGCTTGATCGAAGGCACCATCGACATCGTCATCGGTACGCACCGATTGGTGAGCGAGAGCGTGAAGTTCAAAGATCTCGGCTTGGTTATCATCGACGAGGAACAGCGCTTCGGCGTCGAACACAAAGAGAAGCTGAAACGGCTCCGCACGACCGTCCACGTTCTCACGATGACTGCAACGCCGATCCCGCGAACGCTGCACGGTGCACTCGTCGGCGTGCGGGAAATCTCGAACCTCGAAACGCCGCCGCCGGAGCGCTACCCGGTGGAAACCCGCATCGTTCGCTGGGACGATCAATTGATCCGCCATGCGATCCACCGCGAGTTCAACCGCGGCGGGCAGGTCTACTTCGTTCACAACCGCGTGCATGACATCAAGGACGTCACGGCGAAGTTGCAACACATCGTACCCGAAGCGAAGATCGAAATCGGGCACGGGCAGATGGCCGAGGGGGAACTCGAAAAGGCGATGGTGAAGTTCGTACGCAAGGACGCCGATATCCTCGTGGCGACCACAATCATCGAAAGCGGATTGGATATTCCCAACGCCAACACCATCTTCATCGACGACGCCGATCAGTACGGCCTCGCCGATTTGCACCAGTTGCGCGGCCGAGTCGGGCGAACCAAGTTGCGCGCGTACGCCTACATGATCATGAACCCGAACAAGCTCGTAACGCCCAACGCCCAGAAGCGTTTGAAGGCCATCGAGGAGTTCACCGAACTCGGCAGCGGCTTCAAAATTTCGATGCGGGATTTGGAAATCCGGGGGGCGGGGAACATCCTCGGTACCGAACAAAGCGGGCACATCGCGGCGGTGGGCTACGAACTTTACTGCCAGTTGCTGGAGAACGCCGTGCGGCAGTTGCAACAGCAACCGCCGAAGCAGGCCGTGGATGCCAACGTCGATCTGCCGTGGCCGGCGTTCTTGCCGAGGGATTATGTGCCGGGGCAAAAGCTGCGCATCGAGGTGTACCGCCGGCTCGCCCGCATCCGCGACGGCAACCGCCTCGAAGACTTTCGGCAGGAACTGGCGGATCGCTACGGCCCGCCGCCGGAACCGGTGCAATGGCTACTGCGTACCACCGAGGTGCGGTTATTGTGTTCGCGCTGGGGCATCCGCAGCGTTCACCGCGATGGCAAGGATTTGATCTTCGGCTACCGCAACGCGAAGAAGGCGAACTCGCTCGTGGCGCAGAGCAAGGGGCGATTGAAAGTGATCGACGACACGAACGTGTATTTGAGGTTGCACCCCGAAGACGACGAACCCCGAGCGATGTACGAGTTGTTGAAGGTGTGCTTAGCGAAGAAGGGGGAATGAGGTTAGCCGCTCCTATCCCTAAACGGCGGCACCCTGGCACCCTGATACTCCATCTCGGGGTGTCCCTCCCGATTTTGGCATCGGCGTGGGGGGGCGGGGGGCCGCCCCGGGTGTTTGGTGATTAAAGGGGGGGGGGCATGACGGGGCCCCCCAGAAAAATGGAGCCCC
>JBBQWA010000326.1:0-4809 GCA_038211045.1 Gemmatales bacterium | reverse complement strand
GGTGGTGCGGGCCAGCGAACGCCCCAGCGGTCGGATGCGCAGCATCGCCGGGGCGTGGATTTACAACGGCGAGTATTCCGATCCGGATGTGGAACTGGCCCGTTTCGAGGCCGTGGATGCCAAGCGCATCCGGGAATATTTAGAACGCTATCCGATCAATCAACTCACCGTCGTCGGTTACGGGCCGCTGGCGAAGTTGTGAGCGGCGGGTATAAGCCCGCCGAGGGAACTATTTCGACAACGTAGCGACGATGGCGACGAGAGCGATCATTCCCCAGAACAGCGTTCCGAGGATGCCGAGGACAATCGCGATCACCGCGTGGGCCGTGCCCTTCACGGCGGGATTCTTTTTCGCGTAAGCCATGCCTTGGAAACCGAGAATTATCGCGGCGATGCTCCCGAGGAGTGGCAGGAAGAAGCCGAAGATGCTCACGTAGTAGCCGATGAGCGCCTTGGGGTTCTTGTAAGGGATCAGTCCGCCGGTCGCATCGCCTTCGTTGTCGCGGCGGTAGGGTTCGTCCGGGTCTTCGCGGTATCGCCTGCGCGTCGATTCGCCAGGTTCCGCTCGGCGGGCCTTCGGGCGCGGTTCGTTGTCCGGTTCGGCATCGTCGTTCATCGGTGATTTTCCAACGTGAGTGTACTAGATTTCTTTCAATTCGCTGCGTTCGATCACGTGTTCCGAGAGGCGAGTTCCGCTTTCAGATTGGCGATTTCTGCCTCGGCATTCCGAAGCATTTTCTCTTGGTTGTCGGCGCGTTTCGCTTCCGCGTTCGCTCGATAGGCTTCCGCATTCGCTCGATGCGCTTCCGCATTGGCCCGATCGGCTTCCGCTTCGGCCCGCTCGAACTCGGCATTGGCTCGCTCCTCTTCCGCCTCGGCTCGCTCTCCCGCATTGAGTACCATCAGACCGTATTCATTGTAAAGCCTCGGCCAAACCGATTCGGTTCCCATGTATTTGGAGAGCTCACCGCCGAGGTAGGCCCCGAGTTGTTCCGACCAAATCCAATCTTCTTCCGGTTCGATGGGTTGATAGGTACCCTCGATCAACCGCCAGCCCTGAATGCGCGGGCCTTTCGGATCGTAGCAGAAGTATTCGGTCGTCTTCCAAACGTCTTGGTACAGTTTCTTTTTCACCACGCGATCGATCCGGGCCGTGCTCGGCGAAATCAACTCGATCACAACGTCGGGCGTGCGATTGTTCTCTTCCCATACGACCCAACTCTTGCGATCCCGTTTCGGATCGACGCCGAACACCGCGTAAACATCCGGCCCGCGGAAATCCTTGTTCATGATTTTCTGCGGGTTGTAATGGATGAATTCGTTGCCGCCGACGTAATAATCCGGCCGTTCCGCGAGATGAAATCGGATCGATTCGATGAGCAAACCCATCGCATCGCGGTGCCACGGCGTATCCATCGGCTCTCCGTCGTCGTAGGGGAGGTCTTCGCCGCGGGGCAAAATCGCGTTTCCGTAATCGATTCGGGGAACAGTTTCAATCATTTTCATGCGGCCCTCCTGCGTTCTGCGTGGCGACTTTCTTGGCGGTATTCTGCTTCGATGCATGATAAACCATTCGGAGTTGCTCATCCATACTCATCGGAGCGAATGCCCGGATTCGACTGCCCGCGTGTAACGCATTCGCTTAGAATGAGTCGGTTCACTCCGCCGAGACGCATTCATGGCATTTCGAATCAGTACGTTCATTGCGACTTGCTTTCCACTGTTCGCATCCGCCGCCGAACATACGAAGCCGAGCGCGGAAGCGCTGGAGTACTTCGAGAAGCACGTTCGACCGATATTGGTGGAACAGTGCGTGAAGTGCCACGGCGAAAAGAAACAACAAGCGGGCTTGCGTTTGGATACCGCGGCCGGGCTGGCCAAAGGGGCCGATGGGGTTGCCGTGGTTTCGCCCGGTGAACCGGAGAAAAGCGCGTTGGTGAAGTCGATACGCCGGGCGGGCGATTCGCCGATGCCGCCGGATAAGTCACTGACCAAAGATCAAGTGACGATTCTCGAAACCTGGATTCGAACCGGTGCGGTTTTCCCCGCGAGTACCAAGAACGCCACGGATGCGAACGCCGCGAAGAAGCATTGGGCATTCCAGCCGATCCGCGATCCGAAAATTCCTGCGGTGCCCGGTTCCACAGAGATCGACAGGTTCATCAACGCCAAGCTCGCCGAGAAGGGTTTGAAACCCGCTCCGCTCGCGGATCGGCGCACACTCGCACGCCGGCTCTACTTCGATCTTCTCGGGTTACCCCCGACCGCCGAGGAACTCGAAGCTTTCGAGAAGAACAGCGATCCGCAAGCCTATTCCAAACTCGTCGATTCTTTACTGGCCTCCCCGAAGTACGGCGAACGCTGGGGGCGCTACTGGCTCGATCTCGCCCGGTACGCGGATTCCAAAGGTTACGTATTCAACGAAGATCGGGCATACCCGTACGCTTACACGTTCCGCGATTACGTAATCCGTTCGTTGAACGAAGATAAGCCGTTCGATCGGTTTCTCCTCGAACAACTCGCGGCGGACAAACTCCCCGATATCGACAAACCGAGCTTGGCCGCGATGGGCTTCCTCACGGTCGGCCGGCGGTTTACCAATAACACCCACGACATCATCGACGACCGCATCGATCTTGTCAGCCGAGGGCTGATGGGGATCACCGTGGCCTGCGCCCGCTGCCACGATCACAAGTTCGATCCGATTCCCACCGCCGATTACTATTCGCTCTACGGCGTGTTCGCCAGCAGTAACGAACCGAAAGACTTGCCGATGATCGGCGAGGTGCCGGACACCCCGGAGTTCCGCGAGTTTCAAAAGAAGGTTCAAGCGATGCAACAGGGTGTGGAAAAGCTGCGTGTGGAATTGACGGACAAACGCATCGACATGCTCCACGCGCTCACGGGGAATGCCGCGAGGATCCCGAACCCGGAGAAGTTGTTGAACCGCGCCGACAATGATCAGCTCGTGAAGTTGCAGAAGCAACTCGATCAGTTCGTGGCGAAATCGCCCTTCACGCCACCGCGGGCGATGGTGATGAACGACAACCCCAAACTATTCGAGCCATTCATATTTCTCCGCGGCAGCAACGCCAATCGCGGGCCGAACGTGCCCCGGCGGATGCCCGAGATTCTCGGGGCACGGGTGAATTTCACCCAAGGCAGTGGCCGTTTGGAAATGGCCCGAGCCATCGTCGATCCGGCGAATCCGCTGACGGCACGCGTGTTCGTCAATCGCGTGTGGCTCGGCCACTTCGGCCAAGGGTTGATCCGCACCCCCAGTGATTTCGGTGTACGTACGGAGCCGCCACCGCAACCCGAACTCCTCGATTACTTGGCGAAGCGTTTCATCGACGACGGTTGGAGCATTAAGGCGTTGCACAAACGCATCCTGATGACCGATGCCTACCGCCGGAGTTCCACGGTATCGGCCGAAGCGATGCTTGCCGACGCCGAGAATTTGTACCTCGCCCGGCAGAACCGCCGCCGTTTGGATTTTGAATCGACCCGCGATTCGCTGCTCGTTGCCGCCGGGCAACTCGATCCAAATATGGGCGGACGTTCGATCGATCTGTTCGCGCAGCCTTTCACCAAACGCCGGGCCGTGTATGCCAGCATCGATCGTCAGAATCTGCCGGGTACGTTCCGGGCGTTCGATCTCGCCAGCCCCGATCAGCACAGCCCGCAACGGTTCCAAACCACTGTGCCTCAGCAGGCCTTGTACATGTTGAACAACCTGTTCGTGATCGAACGAACGAAGGATGTGGTGAAGTTGGGCAGCGTGGCAACTGCTAAGAACGACGCGGAGAAGGTGCGGGCGATCTACCGTGCCGTGTTGAGCCGCAACCCGACCGCGGAAGAAGTCGAATTGGCTTCGCAATTCGTGGCTGATGCCGCGAAGGAAAAAGTCGCCTTCAATCGATTGGGGGCGTGGGAACAACTGGCCCAAGTGCTGTTGCTGAGTAACGAATTCCTTTTCGTGGACTGAACCATGACGACGATGCCTTCGATAGCACGACGAACGGATCGTGTTCCATTGCAATCGCTGCTCTATTCCGGCGACCGCATGGACCAACCGACATTCCACGCCCTTTACGAACAAACGCCCCATGGTTTCAAAGCCGAACTCATCGGAGGGATGGTATTCGTGGCATCTCCCGTATCGGCCCGCCATGGCGGACCCCACGCCCGGCTTTCGGGTTGGGTCACCAATTATTGCGCAGACACAGAAGGAACCGAAGCATTCGCCGATACGACGGCCATTCTGGCCAGCGATAGCGAACCCCAGCCGGACATCAGCATGATCGTCTATCCGGAACTCGGTGGGCAAACGACGGTCAACGAAAAGAACTGCCTTGTGGGACCAGCGGAATTGGCCCTCGAAATTGCTAACTCCTCCGTGGCGATCGATCTGCACAAGAAGAAACTCGATTACGAAAAATACGGTGTAGGCGAGTACGTGGTTATCGAAGTGAAATCGAAGATCGTCCACTATTTTCAGCGAAAGTCCGGGCGGTTCGTGGATCTCAAGCCGGACAGTGATGGTGTGTATAAGTCCCGTGTGTTCCCCGGTCTTTGGTTGGATTCCACAGCGGTATTCCACCGCCATCCGACAAAGCTTATCGCAACTTTGAAACGAGGGCTCGCCACACCCGAGCACGCAAAGTTCGCTGCGAAACTGAAATCGAAACTCGCCAAGCTCGGAGGACAATTATGATCCCTCTTTCTACTCGCCGCGAGGCGCTCTCCCGGGCCGGGGTCGGCATGGGGATGGTCGGCCTGCAAGCGTTGCTCGCCGAGAGCGGCCTT
>JBBQWA010000325.1:0-4851 GCA_038211045.1 Gemmatales bacterium | reverse complement strand
TAGCAATCGTCCTGTCATCGTCGTGTCGCACTGTGGTGTCGATACCGATTGGTGGCATCCGGAAGATTGGGCTGAATTCTACAAAGCTGTCAAACCTTACAACATGCTCGCCTACTTCTACGGCCACAGCGGCACCGGCCTACGCAAGTGGAAGCCCGAAGGCGAAGACAAACCCCTCGATTGCATCAACACCGGGCAGACGGAGAAGGGCTTCTTCGCCGTCGAGATCACCGACAAGCGGATGCGGCTGGCATACCAGATTAAAAAGGACCCGAAAGCCCTCGAAAACGTCGAATGGGAATGGAAGCACCTTATGGACAAGCCTCTCACGCAAGGAAAGTAACCGATGAACCCCGTGCGATTGATGTGTGCTGTTTTACCCAGGGTCTTTCTGGCAATCAGCGTGTTCGTGGTTGCCGTTCCGTGGGCCGGAGCCGTGGAATCCACGGCGATACCGGATAACCTTCGCGTAGAATGGAAGCTCGATCCCTTCTACCAAAAACAAAACGATAACGCGGGCATACTCGTGGTGGGCTCCGAGAAAGTCTCGGATAATGCACTCGCCGAGGCGGCCTGGATCGTCGGTCGCGTGCTCGAAGGCCGCAAAGATATTCTCAAAGCGATGCGGGAGAATCGGGTGCGAGTCGTTGTCATGGCCGCGACAGAGTCTACCACAGATGTCCCCGAACATTCAAAGTTGAAGCCCAAGCTCTATTGGGATCGCCGAGCCCGCGGGTTAGGGGCAACACTCTCGAACCCCGCCGTGAGTTGCGGTGAAGAAAACCTCCTGGGTTTCACCGGCGACCCGTATCCGAACGAGAACATCTTCATCCATGAGTTCGCCCACGCCATCCACGGCACCGGGTTGAGTAAGACGGACCCGACCTTTGATAAGCGACTGCGTGCCGCCTATCAAAGTGCCCTCGAACGGGGCCTCTGGAAGAACACCTACGCGGCCACGAACCACTCCGAATACTGGGCCGAGGGCGTGCAAAGCTGGTTCGACGACAATGCCCCGCCGGACGCGCTGCACAACGACACTCGCACCCGAGCCAAGCTCAAAGAATACGACAACGAGTTAGCGAAACTCTGCGAAGAAGTTTTCGGCGATGGCAACTGGCGTTACACTCGCCCTGCGAAACGCAAGCCCGAAGCCCGGCAACACCTCGCGGGGTACGATCCCAACACGCTACCCCGGTTCACCTGGCGCGAGGCACCGGTCGGGGACAAACCCCGAGTGAGCATTCAAACCTCTCACGGCGATTTCGAGGTCGAACTCGATGCGAAGGCGGCTCCGGAAGCCACGGCCTTGTTTCTTAAGATTGCACTGGACGGTGGCTATCACAACGGTGGGATTCGGAGAACGGCCCTCGATTCCCAGACATCGGGCTACGCAGTTGAAGCCAGCGTGAGCGGGGCTTGGAAAGACGGTCCGGCAAAGCGGTTCAAGTGGGAGAACGTACCCGTCACGAAAACGCGACCCGTAGACGGCAACATCGCCTGGGTTCGCAATGGCGAATCTCGGGGCGCGTTCGTGATCTTCGTTGGGACGCCACCGGAGCAAGTCGGGGATGTCGTTCCTTTCGGCCGGGTGATCAAAGGGGCGGAAGTCGTGCGGAAAATGCTCGCCGATGTCACCGACGATAAGACCCCGAAACCCGTGGTCGGTATTCGTCGCATCCTCCGCACCGAATGATCGGCAGCTCCTTTTCTGAGAGTGTGCTCATGATTTCTTTTAATCGATGTCGCGATTCGTTGGCGCACTTTATGTGCGTTGCCTGCATCTCGATGGCGGCCAGCGTTGCCCATGCGGAAGTCCGACTCCCCACGTTCTTCGCCGATCATGCGGTGTTGCAGCGGGATCGGCCGGTGCCGATCTGGGGCTGGGCCGAAGCCGGAGAAAGCGTGGCGGTGAGCCTCGGGAAAGAACGTGCTGAGGCGACTGCGGACAAAGATGGTCGTTGGAAAGTCGTGCTGAAAGCACAGCCGGTGTCCAAAGCACCGTTGGAACTCATCGTCGCAGGGAAGAACCGCATCGTCTTGAAAGACGTTCTTCTCGGGGACGTTTGGCTCTGTAGTGGTCAGTCGAACATGTCGATCTCGCTTGGCGGCTTCACCGCGCTGCCCGAGGTCAAGCTGGACATTGCCAAAGCAGAGTTCCCGCTGATCCGCCAGTTCGGCGTGCTGGAACACTTCGCCGATGAACCACAAACCGATGTCAAAGGAGAATGGCTGGTCTGCAGCCCACGCACATCCAGTCGTTTCGCGGCCGTGGCGTACTACTTCGCCCGCAAACTGCACGCCGAAACTGGTGTGCCCATTGGCATACTCCGTGCCGCCAAAGGCAGCACCCGGATCGAATCGTGGCTCTCCCAGGAAACGCTGCTCAACACGAAAGAGTTGGAGCACTACTCGAAGACGATGCGGGAATCGCTCGATCAGTGGGAGAAAGCCAAGCAGGCCGCGATGACGGCGGGCATCCAACCCGGCACCGCCGAGTTTCCACTCTACCCTTTCGGCGAAAAGGCTCGAAAACCCCGCTGCGTCACCTTGCACAACGGCATGATCGCTCCCCTGGCACCGTACGCGATTCGCGGGGCCGTCTGGTATCAGGGTGAAGGCAACGCCGGCGATCCCAAGACCGCACAGGAATACGTCGTGCGATTGCGAACGTTAATCCGAGACTGGCGAACGCTCTTCGGCGACGAAACGCTGCCAGTTTACATTGTCCAGTTGCCCGCATACCGAGAGCCAAATGAATCGCCTGAAAGCGCTGAATCCTTGGCGTTCCTGCGCGAGTCGCAACGCCAATGCTTGAAGTTGCCGAACACGGGCATGGCCGTCACCATCGACATCGGCGAAGCGGGGGATATTCACCCAAAGAACAAGATCGATGTCGGCGACCGTTTGGCTCAACTGGCACTCGCTGCGGACAAAAAGATTGTTCCCTGCGGGCCACTGTTCCGAGATCTTCGCTTCGACGGCAACAAGGCGATTGTCGAGTTCGATCACATCGGTAACGGCCTTATGGTCGGCTTCAAGGACGGTCTGAAACGAGTTGCGGAGGCCAAGGGCACCGCCTTGACGCGGTTCGCCATCGCCGGGAAAGATAAAAAGTGGTTCTGGGCCGAGGCCAAGATCGACGGCAAGACGGTGACCTGCTCCCACGCGGAGGTGCCAAACCCGGTGGCCGTGCGATACGCCTTCTCAGCGAACCCCTCCGGGGCGAACCTCTACAACCGCGACGGCTTCCCCGCCTCCCCGTTCCGCAGCGACGACTGGTAACCTTTACTCCGAGTACCCGATGAAATTGCTCCACACAATGATCGTTCTCTTCGGGCTGTCGCTTGCCGCGCCGGCCTATTCGCAAACGGCGATCCTGGATCCCCAAGCCCAGCTCGACCGGCAGACCTTCTGGGACAACAAAGATTGGGACTGGTACAAGGCGAACATCCCGATGTTCGAGTGCCCGGACGCGGACATTCAGACCACTTACTACTACCGCTGGGAACTGCTCACGAAACACCTCACTTATGGCTCGCCGAACTCCGGGTACTCGTTCACCGAGTTTATCGACCGGCCGTTCTGGTCGGGTACGTACGGCGCGATTTCGTGCCCGGCCGGGCACCAACTCTACGAGGCCCGCTGGCTCCGCGACCCGAAGATTGCACGCGACTACGCCCGCTACTGGTTCCGGACGTCCGGTGCACAACCGCGGAACTATACCACTTGGCTCGCCGACGCCGTATGGGCCACTCAGCGTGTCCACCCCGATGATGCGTTCACCAAGGACTTGCTACCGGACTTGAAGAAGAACTACGAAGCTTGGGAGAAGAAATACTACGTGCCCGAAATCGGGTTATTTTGGCAGAACGGCCACGATGACGGCATGGAGTTCAACATCAACAGCCGCCAGACGACCAACATTCTCCGCGGCGCGCCCGGCTACCGGCCGACAATCAACCCGTACATGTGGGCCGACGCGCTCGCCATCGCCCGCACGGCGGAACTCGCCGGGGACAAGGCCGTCGCCGAGACTTACCGCACCAAGGCCGCCGGGATCAAAGAGGCCATGCAGAAGAAACTCTGGGACCCAAAGCGGCAGTTCTTCTTCCCGATGTCCAAACAGGACGAGGAGGCCAACGGCTTCAAGGTGAAGGCGCTGACCCTCACGCACCAGAGCGGGCAGTTCGCCGGTAACGAGTACGGCCGCGAGCTGATCGGCTACGTTCCGTGGCAGTTCGGCATGCCGGACGACGGCAAGGGCTACGAGGTCGCGTGGAAGAAGCTGATGGACAATCAGGCATTCTTCGCACCGTTCGGCCCGACAACGGTCGAGCTCAAAGACCCGATGTACCTCCTGAAGAAATCGTGCTGCTGGTGGAGCGGGCAATCGTGGCCCTACGCCACGAGCCAGACGCTCAAGGCGATGGCGAACCTGCTTCACGGTTACAAGCAGGATGTGGTCAGTAAGAGTGATTATCTGAAATTGCTGACGATTTACGCCAAGTCTCACCGCAAGAATGGCAAACCGTACCTCGCCGAGGCTCTCCATCCCGATACCGGCTCGTTCGAAGGGCACGACGGCTATAACCACAGCGAGCACTACTTCCACTCGTCGTTCAACGACCTCGTCATCAGCGGACTGGTTGGCTTGGTTCCGCGCGACGACGATACGTTGGAAGTCAAGTCGCTCGCCCCGGCGGACTGGCCCTACTTCGCGCTCAGCGACGTGCCGTACAAGGGCTACCTGATCGGCATCGTCTGGGATCGCGACGGCACGCGGTACAAGCGGGGCAAGGGGTTCAGGCTATACGCCGACGGCAAGGAGATCGCCTCGTCGGAGACACT